>DATFPF010000210.1:0-7829 GCA_035264945.1 Rubrobacter sp. | reverse complement strand
TTCATCAACTCGAAGACGTTCAGCGCGCCCCCGAACCCGGCCTCCGCGTCGGCGACTATCGGCGCGAACCAGTTGACGCCGTTCTTGCCCTCGGCGTGGTAGATCTGGTCGGCCCGCTGCAACGCCTGGTTGATCCTCTTCACGACGTGCGGCACGCTGTTGGCCGGGTACAGGCTCTGATCCGGGTACATCTGCCCCGCCAGGTTCGCATCAGCGGCGACCTGCCACCCGCTCAGGTAGATGGCCTTGAGCCCGGCCTTGACCTGCTGCACGGCCTGGTTGCCGGTGAGCGCCCCGAGCGCGTTGACGTACTCCTCCGTGTGCATCAACTCCCACAGCCGCTCGGCGCCCATCCGCGCCAGCGTCTGCTCGATGACCACGGACCCCCGCAGCCGCGCCACGTCGTCGGCCGTGTAAGGCCGCTCGACCCCGGCCCAGCGCTCCCCTTCCCACTCCCGCGCTATCTTCTGCGTCGTCCCGTTCTTTCCGTTCTCCACCTTGTCCTCCTGTGCTCTCTGTTCTAGATCCCTACATGATACTGCACGCACTTATGTGCGCATATAGGTGCGCCGCAGGCGCGGTAGTCGCCCGCCGCCCGCGGGCGGGGGTACGTGCCCGACGCACCGGGGGAGAAGGGGCGGGGGTAGGCGGAAGGTGGTGCCCTCCGCCCTGCGCCCGTCGATGTCGTCTCTGGTGATCTTTGCTCCCCTCTAGTCCAGGTACTCGTAGCCCGGGAGGGTAAGGAACTCGACGAATTCGTCCTGGGTGGAGATGCGGTCGAACAGCTCGGCTGCGGTGCCGAACTCGTCCTTCTCCCACCGCTCGGGGCCGACGATGTCGTTCTTGATCTTGTCGAGCTCCTCGTCCAGCGTCTTGCGGAAGAGCTCTGTCGTGACCTCGGTACCGTCTTCGAGGATGCCCTGGTCGTGGTGGATCCACTGCCACACCTGGGCGCGGCTGATCTCCGCGGTGGCGGCGTCCTCCATGAGGTTGAAGACGGGGACGGCGCCGCGTCCTGCGAGCCAGGCCGCGAGGTACTGTACGCCCACGGAGATGTTGCTGCGAAAACCGTCTATCGTGATGGGGCCCTCGGGCTTCTCCAGCAGGTCGGCGGCGCTCGGGTTGACGTCCGGGCGCCCTTTGTCGATCTGGTTGGGCTGGGGCATGTACTCGTCGAAGGCCTGCTTGGCGAGGCCGACCATCCCGGGGTGGGCGACCCACGTCCCGTCGTGGCCGTCCTGCGCCTCGCGCTCCTTGTCCTCAAGCACCTTGTTGTTGGCGAACTCGGTCCACTCAGGGTCGTCGGAGCGCGGGATCTGGGCCGCCATCCCCCCCATCGCGTGCGCGCCGCGCTCGTGGCAGGTCCTGATGGTCAGCAGGGAGTAGGCCCGCATGAACGGTACGGTCATGGTGATAAGGTTGCGGTCGGGGAGGAGCATGTCGTGCTCGCGGAACTTCTTTATGTAGCTGAAGATGTAGTCCCACCGGCCGCAGTTGAGACCGGAGGAGTGCTCGCGCAGCTCGTAGAGGATCTCGTGCATCTCGAAGGTCGCCATGATGGTTTCTATGAGGACCGTGGCCTTGATGGTGCCCCGCGGGATACCCAGCTCGTCCTGGGCCATCACGAAGATATCGTTCCACAGCCTCGCCTCGAGGTGGCTCTCCATTTTCGGCAGGTAGAAGAACGGGCCGTGCCCGAGGTCCAAAAGCCCCCGGACGTTGTGGAAGAAATACAGGCCGAAGTCGAAGATGCCACCCGGGACCTGTTTGCCTTCCACCAACATGTGCTTCTCGAAGAGGTGCCAGCCGCGGGGGCGTGCAATCAGGACGGCGACCTCGTCGTTGAGCGTGTAGTGCTTGCCGGTATTGGGGTCGTCGAAGGTGATCGTGCGCTGGATCGCGTCGCGGAGGTTGAGCTGGCTGTCCAGCATGTTGTGCCACGTCGGGCAGTTGGCGTCCTCGAAGTCGGTCATGTACGTCGGGGCGCCGCAGTTGAGCGCGTTGATGAGCATCTTCCGGTCGGGGGGGCCGGTTATCTCCACCCGCCTGTCCTGCAGCGCGTCCGGGATCGGGGCTATCTTCCAGTCCCCCTCCCTTACGTCCTTCGTCTCTGGCAGGAAGTCCGGCATCTCGCCGGCGTTGATCCAGGCCTGACGTTCCTGCCGGGCCTGCAGAAGCTCCTCGACCCTCGGCGTGAACTCCCTCGCGAGCTTCGCCACGAAGGCGACGGCCTCGGGGCTCAGGATCTCCCGAAACTCGTCGGGAACCTCTTTGGTGACCTCTATGCCTTCTCCGTACGCGCTTGTCTCGACCATCTGCGGTCCGGGCTCCTCCCTAACGTTTGCCAGAATGGAGAAACTCTAGCAAGCGCGATGATCCCTTGCTTGAAGCCCGCCGGACGACCTAGGCGGCAACCCGCTAGGCGGCAACCCGATCCCGTCTCGGAGCCGCGGCCCGCCGGACGTAGACGATGCACGAAGTCGGCACGCAACGCCACCGGTACAGGACCTCGAAATCGGCGAACCCGATCTTGACCCGCGACCCGATACCCGGCGCCCCGTCCTCGTAACGCCGCTCAAGGATCTCCTCCGTCTCGGGGTCCCTGTACTGCACCGGTATCATGGCCGCTCCTCTCTCCGACTCCTCAACGTGAAAACAAAGTTAACCGAGGCCGACCTATAAGTCCAATCGTTTGCACATATCAGAGCTATAGGAGAAACTTATAGCAAAACTGGTCGGCACGCCGCTTCGCGGCCCTCAGCCTTTCAGCTTGACAGCCAAGGGCAATAGCTGAGCAGCTGACCGGCTGACCAGGGCGACCGAAGGGAGACGGCATGCTCTTCAGACAACTCGAGTGTTTTCTGGCGGTGGCGCGGCTCGGGAACCTGAGCCGGGCGGCGGAGGAGATGTTTCTTACGCAGCCGACTCTGACGGCGCGGTTGAAGGCGCTGGAGGAGGAGGTAGGGGACGAGCTGTTCGTGCGGACGAGCCGGGGGATGCGGCTGACGGACGCGGGAAAGGAGTTCGCGCCCTACGCGGAGAGGGTACTAGGGAGCTTCGAGGAGGGGCGTCGCCGTTTGCAGGAGTTGCGGGGGGCGACGGGGGGGCGGCTCTTGATCGGGGCCTCCCCCGGGGTGGGGACCTACGCGTTGCCTGGGCTTTTGGAGAGGTTCGTGGCGGCCTACCCGAGGGTCTCCATCTCGGTGAGGACGGGGCACTCAGAGGAGATACTGGAGATGACCCTCAAGGAGGAGGTGCAGCTTGGGCTGACGCGCGAGATGCGGCACCCCGAGGTCGAGAGCATGCACCTCTACGAGGACGAGTTGGTGCTCGTGGTCGACCCGGGGCACAGGTTCACGAAGCGGGGGCGGGCCGACCTCGCGGAGATCGGCGAGGAGCAGCTCATCTTCTTCGACCAGTCCTCCAGCTACTTCGAGCAGACCCACGCGCTGCTCAGGAACGCCGGCATCCGGGACCTCAGGACGATGGAGGTCGACAACATCGAGGCGGCCAAGAGGATGGTCGAGCACCGCCTCGGCGTCGCCTTCCTCCCGAGGACGGCCGTGGTGAGGTCCGTCTCGTCGGGGAACCTCTCCCTCATAGCGGTGGAGGAGAACCCCGAGATGAACCGCTCCATCGTGGCCCTCAAACGCCGGGACGCGCCGGCGACCGGGCCGGTGGCGGCCTTCCTGGAGGTCGCGGCGACGCTCGGCGAGAGGGGGGATCAGGCCGAGCTCTCACCCACGCTCGCCGCCGACTTCGAGAACCTCCAGCTTATAGACCTGTTTACTTAGGAGCTGTTACCCCGGCGCTCCGCGCCTTTCGGCCCGCTTCGGCTTGCTTCGCAACCCTCGCTTTCAGCCGTCAGCTTTTTGGATCTGCTGGTGGCTGAACGTTCTAGGAAGGGATCTCTCCTCTGGCGTGCCGCGCGAAGACCTCCGTCACGGCCTGGAGGTACGCGCCCGCGACGGCCCGCTCCTCGGCTGCCAGCTCCGCGCTCTCTTCTAGGAGGTCTGCGGCGACGGGTAGCAGGTGCTCACTGGCCGCCGTCAGGCCCGAGGGCAGGGTCCTCACCACGGAGCTCCTCCGGTCGGTCGGGTTCGGCCGCCGCTCGACCTGCCCGGCCCGCTCCATCCTGTCCACCAGCGCCGTTACGGCCCCCGAGCTGAGGCTCAGACGCCGCCCCAACTGCGTCGGCGTCAGGCCACCCTCCCCCGCGTGCTGCAGGTGCTCCAACGCCGCCATCTCCGAGAGCCCGAGCCCCGTCCGCCGCGCCATCGCCGCCGCGAAGGCCAACACCTCCCGGATCTCGGCCTGAACCAGCCCCACAAGCTCCTCGGCTGAACGCTCCGCCAACCGTTTATCTTTATTATCGAGATAGTTACCCACAGAACCATACTAGCATGGGTACGGGAGACCGGGGTGCGACCCGCGAGCCCGGTTGGGTGGAGGCGCCACCGCCGGGGAGCGGAGAGGATTTCGCCGGTATGTCCTGGCCCGAAGTTGCGCTACCGCGACGCGCTCGATGCCTTCGGGCGCGCCGTCCCGGAAGGCGCGGCCCTCAGCGAAGGGACGGCTGTCGTGGTGCAGGTGAAGCCGGGGGCGCCGGACGCTGCCTAGGAACCTCCGCCACCGCCGCCGTCTCCTCCGCCACCACCACCGCCGTCTCCCCATCCCCCGCCGCCGTCGAACCAGCCACCCCCGCCGTCGCTGCCGTGGTCGCCCCCGTGGTCCCCGCCGCCGTGGTGTCCGCCGTGGCTACCGCCGTGGCTACCGCCCTGGCTGCCGCCGAAGAAGCCATAGTAGCCGGCGCCCGCGCCGGCGTCTGCCCCGCCCCTGCCGCGGCGGCGGTTGCCGCGGCGGCGGAAAAAGTCAACGACGACGCCGATGACTATGCCTATCGAGATCACGATCAGGGCTACCAAAAACACTTCCACGGCACGATCCTTCCTTTGGATGTCCCCGGATGCAAGGTCGTATTTTACCCGTGTGCGTCCTTTGGTTACAACTCTTCCGTTCTCCTGTGCGCCCGCGCGCGGGTCGTATACTAGGCCGGATACCCGATAGAACTAGGTGCGAGGTGCTGTTAGTGGATCGAAAGACGATCGTGGTTATGGAGGGCGACCAGACGGGGCAGGAGCTGTTGGAGGAGGCGTTACGCGTCCTCGACCCCTCCGTCACCGGGGTGGACGTTGAGTTCCAGCGGTACGACCTGTCGCTAGAGAACCGCCAGGCTACGGACAACGGGGTCGTGCACGAGGCCGCGGCGGCGATGAAAGCTTGCGGCTTCGGCATAAAGGCCGCCACCGTGACGCCGGAGATGCCGGGGAACGTCGGCTCGCCAAACGCCATCCTGAGAAAAGGCATAGACGGGACCGTTATCGTGCGCACGGGACGGCGCATCCCCGGCGTCAACCCCGTCACAGGCGTCCACTCGCCCGTCTCCGTCATAAGGATGGCCGTCGACGACGCATACGGGGCCGAGGAGTGGCGCGAGGGCGATGGCCTCGACGAGGTGGCCTACAGGACGGAGAAGATCTCGCGAAGGGTATGCCGCGGCGTCTCGGAGTTCGCCTTTATCCAGGCGCGCAGGATGCGGGCCAAGGTCTTCGGCGGGCCCAAGTACACAGTCTCTCCCGTCTACGAGGGGATGCTCAAGGAGGAGATGGACCGGGCCGCGGAGAACAACCGCGACGTCCGCTACGACCCCCAGCTCATAGACGCCACCTACGCCCTGCTGCTCACCACCTTCGGCGAGCCCCTCGTCATCCCGACGCTCAACCGCGACGGGGACTGCATCTCCGACCTGGTAATGCAGATGTTCGGGTCCATCGCTGGCGCCGAGTCGCTCCTGATCTCCCTGGACGAGGACGAGAACCCTGAGACCGTGATGGCAGAGGCCCCGCACGGGACCGCGCCCTCGCTCGAAGGAAAGAACGTGGCGAACCCGATGGCCATGATCCTGGCCGGCGCCGCCCTGCTAACCTTTTTCCACGACGAGGAGGCCAGCCGCGCCTCACGTGCCATCTACGAGGCGACCTTCGAGTCCATCCTCGACGGCGTGAGGACGGCTGACCTCGGTGGCCCCACGGGCACCACGGAGTTTACCGACGAGGTAATCCGCCACGTCCGCACGAAGCTTGAAGTCTGGAGCGCCCTTGCCTAAGAAAAACGACATCGTCGTAGAAGTCACCCCGGACGCCCTGCGGACCGTCGCCCTGGCCGCGATCTCCGGCGTGCGCTCGATGGCGGCCCCGGCCCTTCTCTCACGGGCCGCCGCCCGGGGCGGGCTCGCGGGCCTGCGGGGAACCCCGTTCGCCGCGTTGGCGGACGACCGGGTCTCCGGCGCGCTCCAGGTGCTCATGGTCGGGGAGATGGCCGGGGACAAAACGCCCTTCATACCGTCCAGAACCTCCGCGGGCCCCCTCTTCGGCAGGGTCCTCTCCGGCGCCCTCGTGGGGTCGGCGCTCTCCGTCTCGCGCAAGCGGCCCGGCCTCCCCGGCGCGGTTCTCGGCGCCGCCTCGGCCCTCGGGGGCGTCTACGCCGCCGACCTCCTGCGCTCGGCGACCACGCAGGGCCTAGGCCTGCCCGACCCCATCTTCGGCCTCATAGAAGACGGCCTCGTCCTCCTCGGAGGAAACCGGCTGCTGCGCAAAGATCCCGCAAGCCCCCGGTAACACTCCGGGATCATTTCGTGGGACCGTCCGCGCCGGCGCGGAAACAGCGCCGAGGGCTACCGGACGTGCCCCTGCGTGCGCCGGTAGACCTCGGAAGGCTCTCAAGCGCGAGAGCCCCGGCGAGCATGCCGACAACGGAGGCATGGTCCGGGAGGACAACCGGCGGGTAAAAACTGTCCGTCGCGGGAGCATCCGGTTAGAAGGCTACGATTACGCCTCGCCGGGCGCGTATTTCGTAACCTTTTGTACGGCGCACCGCAAACCCCTGTTCGGTCGGATGGCGGGCGACCGCATGGTCGAGAACCGGAACGCGAAGGCGGTGCGTAGATGCTGGTCCGATCTGCCGTACCATTACCCGCACGTCCGGTTGGACGCGTTCGTGGTGATGCCGGACCACGTTCATGGGATCGTTGTCCTCGGTAACGCGCGTCGCACGGATTCAGACCGAGCCGGTGACGCCCGGGCGGGTTCGAAACCCGCCCCTACGCGGGGTGGCACGACGACGCGTCCCGGGGTGCGGCATGGGCTGCCGGAGGTCGTGCGGGCGTTGAAGACGTTCTCGGCGCGGCAAATCAACGCGGCGCGTGGGACACCGGGGGCGGCGGTCTGGCAGCGGGGCTATTACGAGCGCATCATCCGCGACGCACACGCCCTAAAGCGCATCCGCGAGTACATCCGCACGAACCCGCAACAACAACACCGCCAACACGCCAACCCGTAGGGGCGGGTTTCGAACCCGCCCGCGACACGGAACCCCGCCCGCGACACGGAAACCCGCTACGCCCCGAACCGCTCCAGGATGCGCCGCACGGATCCCAGGTACCCGCCGCCGAAATAATACGTGTGTACCAATAGGGGGTAGAGGTTGTACAGGTCGCGGCGCGTCTCGAAGAAGCCGTCCCGGATGGGTCGTATCTGTGCGTAGCGTCGCATAAACGTGTCGCCGAAGGAGTTGAAGAGGCTTATGAAGGCGAGCTCGATCTCGGGGTCCGCGTGGTAGATGGCCGGGTCGAGGAAGGCCGAGATCCTGCCCCCCTTCGCAAGCACGTTCCCGCGCCAGGCGTCGCCGTGGACGAGCGCCGGGGGGTTGGGCTCCTCTACGAAATCTTCGAGCCGTTCGGCGATGCGTTCTACCCTGCTCAGGTCCTCGTC
>DATFPF010000209.1:0-2944 GCA_035264945.1 Rubrobacter sp. | reverse complement strand
CCTGACGCCATGGTCGAGATCTGGCAGGCCGACGCGGCTGGCCGCTACGGCTCGGAAGAATTCTCCGGCTTCGGCCGCTCCGGCACCGACGAGCACGGAAGGTTCTCCTTCACCACGCTGAAACCGGGGCCAGCCCAGGGTCCCGACGGAACCCTCCAGGCCCCACACGCGAACGTCACCGTCTTCGCCCGCGGCCTTCTCAGGCAGGTGATCACCCGCGTCTATTTCCCGGGCGAGGAGGCCAACGCCGAGGATCCCCTGCTCGCGTCCATCGAGGACCGGGCACTCCGCGAGACCCTCTTCGCCCGCGACGAGGGGGACGGGTCCTACCGTTTCGAGGTGCGCCTGCAGGGCGAGGGGCAGACGGCGTTCTTCGATGTGTAGGCGTCGGTGAAGAGGCGCGTGATGGGCCGGGGCGGTATCCGCGAGGCTCGCCGAGCGGTGGGGCCTCTTGGCTGAGGGGTTGTTCCGGCCTATCTTCGTGCCGGACGGATTTAGTGAGCCCGTCTCCGGGAGGGCGTGGCTGCAGGCGATGCTCGACGCGGAGGCGGCGCTCGCCGCCGCGCAGGCCAGGGTCGGCCTGATACCGTCCGGGGCAGCCGAAGTTATCGCCTCCTGCTGCGACGCCGGCCTCTTCGATGTAGGGGAGATCGGGGCCGGCGGGCGCGCCGCCGGCAACCCCGTACCAGCGCTCGTGCGGGCCCTGACCGGGAAGGTCTCGAAGGCCTCGGAGGAGGCCGCCCGCCACGTCCACAGGGGCGCCACGAGCCAGGACATAACGGACACGGCCGCGATGCTCGTCTCCCGCCGGACGCTGGACCTCATCCTTCCCGAGGTCGACGGCATCGCCAGCGCGTGCGCCCGGCTCGCCGAAGAGCACCGCGGCACCCTGATGGCGGGCCGGACGCTCCTGCAGCAGGCGCTTCCGACGACCTTCGGGCTGAAGGCGGCCGGGTGGCTCGTCTCGATGCTGGAGGCGCGGCGGAAGCTAAGGGAGGTGCGGGCCTCGGGGCTCGCCGCGCAGCTCGGCGGGGCCGCGGGGACGCTCGCCTCGCTCGGGGAGGCCGGACTCCCGGTCCTGCGGGAGTTCGCGCTGGAGCTCGGCCTCGTGGAGCCGCCCGTGCCCTGGCACACGGACCGGACAAGGGTCTCGAACGCCGGGAACGCGCTCTCGCTCCTCGCTGGCGTCCTCGCGAAGATCTCCGAGGACATAATCCTCATGGCCCAGACGGAGGTCGGCGAGGTGGCCGAGCCCGTGGGCGAGGGACGCGGCGGCTCCTCGACGCTGCCCCACAAACGCAACCCCATCCTCTCCGTAACCGCCGCCGCCAACGCCCGACGCGTGCAGGATCTTACTCGCACCCTCCAGGCCGCGATGGCGCAGGAGCACGAGCGGGCCGCCGGCGCCTGGCACTCGGAATGGGAGGCCCTCTCGGACGCCCTCGCCCTCGCAGGCGGGGCCGCCGCCAACGTCCGCGAGGCGACGGATGGCCTCGAGGTCAACCCTGAGAAGATGCGCGAGAACCTCGGGGCGACGGGGGGCATGCTCCTCGCCGAGAACGTCACCACGGTAGTGTCGGAGAGGCTCGGGCGTCTGGAGGCCCACGACCTCGTCGAGGCCGCGTGCCGCCGGGCGCTGGAGCACGGCAGGCACCTGCGGGAGGAGCTCGCGCAGGACCCCTCGATCCGCAGGGTGCTCTCCGAAGGGGAGCTAGACGCGGCTCTCGACCCGGGCGGCTACCTTGGGTCCGCGGGGGCGTTCGTGGACCGGGCCCTGGAACTCTACCGCGAGGAGGAATCTTCTTGACGACGGAAGGCGCTACCGACCTCAACTACCAGCTCGAGGGGCCCGAGGACGCGCCTGTCCTGGTGCTCTCCAACTCCCTCGGCACGGCGTTGGAGATGTGGGATTCCCAGGCTCCCGCCCTGCGCCGGCGTTTCCGGCTCATCCGTTACGATATCAGGGGCCACGGAAGGTCCCCCGCGCCCCCCGGTCCGTACGCCATAGCGGACCTCGGGCGGGACGTGATCTCGCTTCTCGACAGGCTCGGGATAGGGCGCGCCTCGTTCTGCGGGCTCTCCGTCGGCGGCATGACCGGGATGTGGCTCGCGGCCGAAGCACCCGAGAGGATCGACCGGCTCGTCCTCGTCTGCACCTCCGCCCTGCTCGGCCCGAAAAGCGTCTGGGACGAGCGCATCGAGACCGCGACAGAGCAAGGGATGGAAGCCCTCGTGGACGGCGTGATCGAACGCTGGTTCACCCCGGTCTTCCGCTCGGAGAACCCCGAGACCGTCGAGGGTATGGCCCGCGCCCTCCGCGAGACCGACCCCGAAGGCTACGCCTGGTGCTGCGCCGCCATCAGGGACATGGACCTCCGCGACCGGCTCCCATCTATACAGGCCCCGACCCTCGTGGTCTCCGCCGCGGAAGACCCCGCCACCCCGCCCGAGCACGGTGAGCTTATCCGCGACGCCATCCCCGGGGCGCGCTTGGAGGTCGTCCCCCGCGCCTCCCACATCGCCAGCGTGGAGCAACCAGAGAGGATCACCCAGCTCATCCTAACCCACATGGAGGCGACATGACCCCAGACCAGACCCACGACGACGGCATGATGGTCCGCCGCGAGGTCCTCGGCGACGCTTACGTGGACGCGGCGGTCGAGAAGACCACCACTTTCACCGCGGACTTCCAGGACTTCATAACGCGCTACGCGTGGGGCGAGGTCTGGACACGCCCCGGCCTCGACCGCAAGACCCGCAGCTGCATAACCCTCACGGCCCTCATGGCCCTGGGCCACCACGAGGAGCTAGCCACGCACGTCGAGGGCGCCCTGAGAAACGGCCTGACGGAGGAGGAGATCAAAGAGGTGCTCCTCCACGGGGCGATCTACTGCGGCGTCCCCGCCGCCAACTCGGCCTTCGCCGTCGCCCGCCGCGTGCTGGA
>DATFPF010000208.1:0-1760 GCA_035264945.1 Rubrobacter sp. | reverse complement strand
CGCCGTTCTCGACCCCAAGCTCTGGGACCCTGACGACCCCCTGGCCGGGGTGGGGGTGGCCTGGAAATTCGCCTGGGCCGTCGTCCGCAGGCTCGGCGACGCCGAGGGCAGGAAGAGGTTGGGACGGCTTCTCGACCTCGTCTCGGTCGGCACCGTCGTCGACATAGCCCCGCTCGTCGGGGACAACAGGGCGCTAGCCCGCATGGGACTCAAGCACATAAACAGGGGTCTCGTTGCGGGAAGCGCCCGCCCTGGTATCGAGGCGCTCGTCAAAGTGGCAGGGGTCAGGGGCGATCTCGACGAGGACGACCTCGGATGGAGGCTGGGGCCACGCATCAACTCCATCGGTAGGATCAAGAACCCGCGGCCCGCCCTCGACCTGCTCTTGACGGATGATCGCCGGGAGGCTTTCAGGATAGCCTCGCTTCTGAACCAGCTCAACGCCGAGCGTCAGCGGCGGACCAGATTCGCCGTCGAGCGGGCGATGGCGGAGGTGGACCCCGAGCAGGACTTCAAGGTCGTCGTGACGGAGGAGACCGGGGGGCTTGCGGGTCTTATCGCAGGCCGCGTCGCCGGGGCTACGGGACGGCCGGCCGCGATACTGACCCGCAGGGCCGACGACTCCTACGGCGGCTCGGCCCGCGCCGGCGACACAGATGTCGACCTCTACGGCGCCCTCTACACGGTCCGCCACCTGATGGGGGAGTGGGGAGGCCACCGCATGGCCGCGGGCCTCTCCGTAAACCCTGGCAATTTCGATGCTTTCGTCGCCGGCGTCAACGAGGCCGTCAGAACCCAGAGCATCGAGAAGCCGGAGATCTTCGTCCCCGCCATAGAGGTAGACGCCGAGATAGCGCTGGGGAGCGTCTCCAACGGTCTGCTCGACTGGCAAGAGATGCTGGCCCCTTTCGGTAGCGGGAACAACCGTCCGATCTTCGTTACGGAGGGCCTCAGGGTCGCGGGCTCGCGCAAGATCTGGGAGGGCATGAACCTCCTCGACCTCGGAGGTGGGGTCAAGGCCAAGATGGCCGGCGAGCCCGACGGGTTGCCCTCCGGGCCGTTCGACGCGGCGTATACGGTCTCCCGCAGCAGGTACTCCGGGCAGGCCGAGCTCGAGATCGTGGACTGGAAGGCGGATTGGTGAACGCTATCGGCGTCGACGTCGGGGGCACCAAGATCGCCGCCGGAGTCGTCACCCCCGAGGGCAAGATCCTGGACGAAGTCCGTTACCCCACGCCACACTCGCCAGGGACGCTCGTCGAGACCATGGCCAGGGCGATCTCGGAGGTCGGGGACGGCCTGGAAGTCGGGGGAGTATGCCTCGCTGTGCCCGGTCTGGTACTGGCTCGGGAGAACAAGGTCGTCTTCTCCCCCAACCTGCGCGCGGTCGAGGGCATCCCCTTGAAGGACGAGCTCGAGCCGAAGATCGGGATGCCCCTGACGATAGAGAACGACGGTAATGCGGCGGCGTGGGGTGAGTTCCGCTTCGGGGTCGGCAGTGAGGCCGAGGACCTGGTCTTCGTCGCGCTCGGGACGGGGATCGGGGGCGGCGTTATCACGCACGGTATCCTGATGCGCGGCGCGCAGGGTTCGGGCGGCGAACTCGGGCACGTAACCATCCAGGCCACCGGCCCTCGCTGCGCCTGCGGCAACCACGGCTGCCTGGAAGCCCTCGCCTCCGGCACCGCCATAGGACGCCGCGCCCGCGAGCTCGCGGTCGAAAACCCCGATTCGGCGCTCGGACGCCTGGCCACCAGGCG
>DATFPF010000207.1:0-1738 GCA_035264945.1 Rubrobacter sp. | reverse complement strand
TCTCCCTGGTAACGGCCGAGTCGGGCCGCGTCTACGGGGGGGCGGACCTCGGGCTCGCACGAGAGGTCGCGAGACGGGCGGCGCTTGCGGTGGACAACGCCCGCCTCTACGCGGAGGCCCAGAGGGAGCTCGCGGAGCGGGAGCGGGCGGAGGAGGCCATGCGGGAGATAAGAGAGGCCGAGAGGGTCCGCATGGCCCGCGACCTCCACGACGGCGTCCTGCAGGACCTCACCTACGCCGCTGCGGCCATCGAGATCACGAAGATCAAGGCCTACGGCACGGGCCTCGAGGAGGAGTTGGGCCGGGCCATGGGCGACGTAAGGCGTGCGGTTGGGGATTTGCGCGAGGCCGTCTACGACCTCCGCGCTTACGCCCATCAGGGCCAGAGCGCCCGTCAGCTCATCGAGTCCCTGGTGGAGCTGAACCGCCGCAGGGCGCCGGAGACGACGGTAGAGCTCTCGATGGACGAGGGCTTCTTCGACGGGCTCTCCGAGAGGGAAGGTATGGAGCTCCTGCGCGTGCTACAGGAGGCCTTGACCAACTCCCGGCGCCACTCCGGGGCGAGGAACGTGCACGTTGGCCTGAGGGTGGGAGAAGGGCAGATGTTGGCCGAGGTCTCGGACGACGGTTCCGGCTTCGACCCGGAGGCCCCGCCCGGCGTGGGGCTCAGGAGCATGGGCGAGAGGGCGCGGGCCATGGGCGGGACGCTTGATGTCGACAGCGAGCCCGGTAAGGGCACGCGCGTGCTTATAAGCATCCCCGTGTCCGGCGCGCGGCGCTAGGGCCGTTTGTACCGGCAGAACCACCGCCTTCCGCGTGGCCGGATACGACCGCTCCGGTTCGTCCGGCTCCGGGTCGGCGATCAGCATCTTGTAGAAGGCGGCGGCGGAGGGGTCCATGATCTGCTCGTGGCCGAAGATCTCGCGTCGGCTCAACACTACGAGGTTGCGCTCGTCGTTGGCTTCCCCCTCGTCGGTAATGGTGTGCACCGTGTGGTATCCGGCGTGGGGCGTGCCGTCGAGAGGCTTCTCTAGGGCGGCGAGCCCGCGGGGCGAGCCCCCCTCCTCCTGGCCGTTGACCTCCTGCAAGCACAGGACGTCGGCGTCGAGGCGCACGACCTGGGGCGCATGAGCGTCACGCGGGCTTCGAGGGCTGGCTTCTCGCCCGGCCTCTCGTCGAGGTTCTCCAGGTTGAAAATGGCGCTGCGCAGCCTCTCGGTCACCTTCGTCGCGCCTCCTGATCCGCGGTACAAACCCGGGATCCGATGCTCCCCCCAGGCGACGAATTCGCGATGAACCCGCGGGGCGAAAGCACCAATCCGACGCCTTCCGGCAGCGAGACGCGCCCTTCCCCGTTACGAACCCGGAGAGAATCCGCCGCCCCTGCACGCTCCCCGGCGGCGTCGGACGTTCGACCGGCGCGTCTCCAGAAACCGGGCTCGGGTCCCCTCGAAGACGCGGGGATACTAGCGGCGCTCCCTGCGCGGCTCGACGGGCTTGACCACGTACTGGACGTAGCCGCGCGGGCTGCGCTCGGCCTCGGCGGCGAGCTGCTTCGCCCGCCACTCGGCCTGCTCCAGGGTCGGGTAGCGGGCGACCTCTATCCCCCCGAAGAGGGTGGCCGCAACCACCTTGAAACCGCCGTCCTTCGCCCCTTCCGGCACGCTCTCCCGCCTTGGCCCTTTTTCATTTTGCCTGCTAACATCGTCCCGTACAACGCTCTTTACGGGAAAGGGAGC
>DATFPF010000206.1:0-14177 GCA_035264945.1 Rubrobacter sp. | reverse complement strand
CTGGCGAAGCCCTCGGCGTCCTGGGCGGCCCACACGCCGGGCCGCAGGCGCCCGTCTACCCACGTCTCGGCGTCGCGGGCGTAGGAGGGGTGCAGCGCGAGGCGTTCGAGGAGCAGGTAGCCTTTGGCTTCCGTGGCCCTCTCCAGCTCCTCGAGGTGGGGCCAGGGGCGCTCAGGGTTGACGTGGTCCGGGGTGACGGGCGAGACGCCGCCCCAGTCGTTGATGCCGGCGTCCACGTAGCGGGCGTAGGAGGGGGCGCCGTCGCCCTTCGGCCCCGCGAGGTTCGGGGGGGCCTGGACCGTCACGGAGGGGGGGAGGAGCAGGCGGGCCAGGGCGATGGTGGCGAGCATCTCGTCCTCGGTCGGCTCCGCCCAGCCGGCCATGCGGGTGCCCGGCTTCGCCCTGAAGTTCTGGACTATGCACTCCTGTATGTTGCCGTGCCTCTCGTGGACGCCGCGTATGGCGAGCAGGGTGTCAACCCGCTCCTCGACGGTCTCGCCGATGCCGATCAGGATCCCGGTGGTGAAAGGCACCTCGAGCCTCCCCGCCTCCTCCATGGTCTTGAGGCGCTTGGCCGGGACCTTGTCCGGGGAGGCCCAGTGGGCGAGGTTCGGGCCGAGCAGCCGGTCCGAGGCCTGCTCCAGCATGATCCCCTGCGAGACCGAGACGTGCCTGAGCTCCCGCACCTCCTCCCCCGAGAGGACGCCGGGGTTGGCGTGCGGCAGCAGCCCCGTCTCCTCCAGCACGAGCCGGCAGCAGTGGGCCAGGTACTCGATGGTCGTCGCAAACCCCATCTCCCGCAGCTCGCGCCTTGCCTCCTGGTAGCGCTTCTCCGGCTTGTCCCCGAGCGTGAAGAGCGCCTCCTTGCAGCCTGCCGCGGCCCCCGCCCGTGCGATCTCAAGCACCTCTTCAGGCGTCAGGTAGGCCCTCTCGCCGGGACGTGGGCCGTGGGCGAAGGTGCAGTAGCCGCAGTTGTCGCGGCAGAGCTTCGTGAGGGGGATAAAGACCTTGCGCGAGTAGGTGACGCGCGGGCCAAAAGCCCTGTCGCGGACCTCGGAGGCCGCCCTCATCGCCGGCTCTGGGTCGGCGTATGCCGCCCATGCCAGCTCGTAGATCCTCTCGCGCCTCTCCTCGTCGGCCATCGCCGCGTGCACCAAAACCGTGTACCCCCTCGTCTCTCGCGGAAGGGCAGTATACTCCCGATCCGCCGTGCCGAAAGGCCCGAACACAAACCCGACAAAATATGTAGGAGATCGGATAGAATACTCCCTCGTGGCATTGACAACGGAGAAGGGAGAGACGTGAGCGAGCAGCAGATAGAGCAGAAGGGTTACGCCCATCCGGAGGCGCTGGTCAGCACCGACTGGGTGGCGGAGAACCTGAACGACCTGGAGAACGTGCGCATCGTGGAGTCCGACGAGGACGTCCTGCTCTACGAGGTCGGGCACATCCCGAACGCGGTGAAGATCGACTGGGTGGAGGACCTTAACGACCCGCTCGTGCGCGACTACCTCGACCCCGAGAGGTTCGCCCGCCTCATGGGCGAGAAGGGCATCGGCCCTGACACGAAGGTCGTCTTCTACGGGGACAAGAACAACTGGTGGGCCACCTACGCGCTGTGGGTCTTCCGCCTCTTCGGGCACGACAACGTTGCCGTGATGGACGGCGGAAGGGTCAAGTGGGAGGCCGAGGGCCGCGAGATGACCCAGGAGGTCCCCTCCGTGCCGCAGACGCAGTACCCGGCCCCGAGCCGCGACGACTCCAAGATCCGGGCCTTCAAGGCAGACGTCGAGAGGCACGTCGTGGCCCACGGTCTGATGATAGACGTCAGGAGCCCCGGCGAGTACTCGGGCGAGCTCCTTCACATGCCCGACTACCCGCAGGAGGGCGCGCTTCGGGGCGGGCACATCCCCGGTGCCGCGAACGTGCCGTGGGCGCGGGCGGCCAGGGAGGACGGCACCTTCAAGAGCGCCGACGAGCTCAAGGAGATCTACGAGGGCGAGGCCGGCCTCTCCGGGGACGCCGAAGTGGTCGCCTACTGCCGCATCGGGGAGCGCTCCAGCCACACCTGGTTCGTGCTCAAGTACCTTCTCGGCTACGACAACGTCCGCAACTACGACGGATCCTGGACGGAGTGGGGCAACTCCGTTGGCGCCCCCATCGAGCGCTAGGCACTCCTCTTTGGACCGCAAACAGCGCGTGGCTTTCCTCGTGGACCATTTCGGGAACCCCCGGCACAAGGGGGTTCTCGAAGGCGCCGACGTCCAGATGCCCGGCGGCAGCCCCGAGTGCGGCGGGTCGGTCGTCGTGTACCTAAAGGGCGACGGCAACGGCGGCATAGAAGACCTTGCCTGGACCGGGCGGGGGGACACGATCAGCATGGGCGCCACCTCGGTGGTAGTGGAGCGCGTGCGGGAGGACGGCCTGACGCTCCAGCAGATACTCGACCTCGACTACGAGGCCTTCATGGACTCCCTCGGCCGGGACGTGATCGGCAGCCGCACCCGCAACGCGACCCTCGGCCTCTCGACCCTGAAGAGCGCCATAAGGAAGTACCAGAGGGACCGCCTCAGGGAGACCGAGGAGCGGGCGACCGCCTAGCCGAACGTGCCGAACCCTCTAGGTCGCGGCGGCGCGGCCGCCGGCGCGCCGCCGCGAGAGGCCAAGGGCCACCCCGCAGAGCGCCAGCGCCGCGAACGCCGCGAACATCGCGTAGTAACCGAAGGGGACGTACGAACAGGTGATCGGGCCCGCCCCCGGTGGGACGCCGACGCCGGGATCCATGCTCTGCGAGCAGTACGGGTTCAGCCGGGATCTGATCCCCCCGATGATGTGCAGGAGAAAGACGAGCGCCGGTAGCCCGCCGAACCCTGCGATGAAGGCCCAGACACCGCTCATCCGCCAGAAGAGGAGCCCGACGACGGCCAGGAGGACGCCCGCGATCAAGAACGGTCCCCCGATCGTCATCAGGCCGATCAGGCCGAAGCCCGCCAGCGCGCCAGCCGACGCCCAGTAGAGGAGGGCCACCTTCCCGCGCATCGCTCGTCCTCCTGGTAGGGGATCTGACCTATTCTAGCGCTGGCGGGGCACCGGGGCCCGACGTCTGGTCAGACAGCCCTTGTGGGGGAGAACATCGCGTACCCGAGCCATACGAGGCCGGCGCCGAGAAGCGTGTGGCCGACGACGAGGACGGCCATGATCCCGATGGGTGGCGAGAACGCCACGATCGGGCCTCCCACGGCGAGAAGCGCGCCAGCCCCGCGCGGCAGGACGCCGGCCCGGTAGATCGCGACGCCGAGCAGCACGTAGCCGACGCTGAACACCAGGCTCGTACCTACGAGCTGCCACAAGCCGACCGGCGTGCCCTGGCCGAAGTCGTGGGAGAACAGGTGCTCCCGCCCCTCCATTAGCATCATGGCCGTGCCGACGAACGCGACGAGAAAGCCGGCAGACCCCGGGCGGCCCGTCCGCGGCAACTGGCGGGCCGAGACCCCGACGAGCACCAGCAGGACGGCGATGAGCGTCGCGTAGTACAGGAGGTGCACCGGGACCCAGGCCGCGCTCTCGGTCCCGTCCGGGTGCAGTAGCGGCGCCAAGAAGATCGAGACCCCAGAAGCCACCGCCAACGGTCCGGTCCACCGGGGGAGCACGCCGGGCGAAGGGCCGCCCCCCTCTTCGCTCCCGGCCCGTCGCGCCATGCTCCTGTCCGTGATCATCGTTATCCCTCCCGTCTCGTCCACTCTCCGAGGCCCTCGATGCGCCGTCGCGCGGCGGTGGCATGGTAGGGGCGACGGGGCTTCGGGAGATCACGCAAAAGGCGTATTTTCCGGGCCCCGGGCCGCCGGTCCTCCCAAAAGACACCCGTTAGGCTAAACTGCGCGGCCATGGGGACCACGGGGGCCACGGGAGACAGGGGCGACGCGCCGCTCTGGGGCGGGAGGTTCGGGGCCAGCCCGGCCGAGGCCTTCGAGCGCCTGAATGCCTCGATCCCCTTCGACGTGCGCCTCGCCCCGCACGACATCCGAGGTTCGATCGCCCACGCGAAGATGCTGGGCGCGCGGGGGATCGTCTCGTCGGATGAGGCCGACAGCCTGGTCCGCGGCCTTGGGACGGTGCTCGGCGAGGTCGAGGCAGGCGAGTTCTCTTGGTCGCTCGCCGATGAGGACGTGCACACGGCCGTCGAGCGGCGGCTGCGCGAGCACGTCGGCGACGTGGCGCTCAAGCTCCACACGGGCCGCAGCCGCAACGACCAGGTGGCCCTCGACCTGCACCTCTTCGTAAGGGAGGCGGCGGAGGGGATAGGCGGGGGCGTGCTGGCGGCGATGCGGGCGCTCGTGGAGGTGGCTGAGGCCAACCGGGAGGTCGTCCTGCCGGGGTACACGCACCTCCAGCGGGCGCAGCCGATCCTGCTGGCCCACCACATGCTGGCCCACTTCTGGGCCTTCGAGCGGGACCTGCGCCGCCTGGGGACCGCGCGCGAGGCCGCGAACCGCTCGCCGCTAGGGGCGGCGGCGCTCGGCGGCACGCCGCACCCGGTTGACCCCGCGCTCACGGCCAGGGAGCTCGGGATGCAACCGCTCGTCAACTCGCTCGACGCCGTCTCCGACAGGGACTTCGCCCTCGACCTGCTCTACGCCTGCGCCGTGCTCGGCGTTCACCTCAGCAGGATGGGGGAGGAGTGGGTGCTCTGGACGAGCGCCGAGTTCGGGTTCGCCACGCTCGACGACGCGTACTCTTCGGGGTCCTCGATCATGCCCCAGAAAAAGAACCCGGACGCCCACGAGCTGATGCGCGGCAAGGCGGGCCGCCTTATCGGGGACCTGAACGCCCTCCTCGTCACCCTGAAGGGGCTCCCGCTGGGCTACTCCAAAGACCTGCAGGAGGACAAGGAGCCCCTCTTCGACGCCGTCGACGCCGTAACACCCATGCTTGCCGTCCTCCCCGAGATGCTCCGCACGGCCCGCTTCGACGGCGAAAGGATGCGCTCGGCAGCCGGCGGCTTCGCGCTGGCGACGGAGCTCGCGGACTTTCTCGCGGCCCAGGGCGTGCCCTTCAGGGAAGCCCACCACGCCGTGGGGCGGCTCGTCAGGAGGTGCGAGGAGCTCGACCTGCCGCTCGAAGAGGTGCCAGACGACGAGCTCGCCGCCGCGCACCCGAAGCTCGCGGGGTTCCCCCGTCGCCTGCTCACGCCCGAAGGGAGCGTCTCGAACAAGAAGAGCGAGGGCTCCACCTCGCCCGGCTCCGTCGAGGAGCAACTGCGGCAGGCCCGGCGGCTCCTCGAAGGCTGAGAAGACGCCGCGTCCGGCGAAACATGCGGCTGGACGTGCTCTTTCGCGACGCAGGCACACCCCTCCGAAGACGAAAGTGCGACCAGTAGGGAACACACGAACGGCTGAAACGGCTTTCCGCCGCCGGTCGCCGCTGCGCCGGCGTCGATCGCCGGTTGCGGCGTGGGCGCGGGACAGGAGGGCGGGGAGGAGACCGCCGCCGAAGGCGAGCCCGGGGGGCGCCCTTCGGGTCCCCAGGGGTTGCCCGACGCCGGCGGCGTGAAGGTGGGGCCCGGAAAAGGTCGCGCGACCACCAGTATCTTCGCAGGAGGCCACTGGAAAGGACCGGGCGTCAGCGCCGGCGTTCTCTGCGTGTATAGTGGTGGCGCTGGTCGGCCAGAACCCGGGAGGGAGACGCAACCGTGCGGATCGTGCAGATGTCGGATGTCCACGTGGGCTCGGGGCTGTTTCGGCAGGACCTCCTCGAGGCCGCCATCGAGGAGGCGAACGCCTTCGAGCCCGACCTCGTGGCCGTGGTGGGCGACCTCACCATGGAGGGGTACCGCTGGGAGTTCGAGGAGGCGAAGGGATACCTGGACCAGCTCACGTGCCCGAATGTCGTGTACTCGATGGGTAACCACGACGCCAAGAACGTCGGCTACCGGCACTTCGAGGAGTTCTTCGGCATCAGGGAGCGGGCGGTCGAGATACCCGTGCCCGAGGGCGTCGCCAAGGTCGTCTCGCTCGACTCGACCAAGCCCGACCTCGACGAGGGGGAGGTCGGGCGCGAGCACTACCGCTGGCTCGACTCCGAGTTCAGGAATTGGGAGCGGGGTCCGAAGATACTCATGATCCACCACCACATCCTCGCCGTGCCGGGCACGGGCCGGGACGTGAACAACCTGCGCGACGCGGGGGACGTCATGGCGATCCTGCGCGAGCTCAAGGTGGACATGGTCCTCTCCGGCCACCGCCACGTCCCCTACGTCTGGAGCATCTCCGGGGTGCGCATCGTCCACTCCGGCACCGTCTCAAGCATGAGGGTCCGCGGCACTATGCCGCCCTCCTACAACGTAATAGAGCTCGGCGACGACTCCGTCAAGATAAGCCTGCGCGAGCCCGGCAAGGACACCGAAGATCCCCTCGCCAGCTTCTCCCGCAATCCCGTCACCACCAGCGAGTTCTACCCTGACTTCGAGCGCTTCGTCCTCTACGACCGCCTCCCGTTCCTCAAGGAGTAGTCCCTGCGGCGTCGCGATACGAGGGATGATGGAGGGTAACCTGGGAGGCGCGGGGGCCGTCGAGGGCCCCTTCTCCGGGCGAAGGGAACACGGTCGGCGGGACGGGCTGCTGGTCGCCGCGCTCGGGGTGCTTAGCGGCGGGCTCTACATCGTCGGCTACGCCGCCCAGCGGGCGGCCTTCATCAACGGACAGGCGGCGAACGTCGCGGGCGAGGTAGTGCGGGGTACCCCGCCGGACGGCCCAAGGCTCGCGCTCGAGCTGGGCGTCTACTGGGTCGTGACGGCGCTCCTCTTCCTTCTCTACGCGCTGATCCTGGTCCTCTGCCGCAGGGGGGCCATGCAAGACGGGCGGGCTGCCCTGCTGGCGCTGTCGTTCCCCGTGCTCTTCAACGTCGGCCTGCTCTTCGGCCGGCCGTACCAATCCATGGACGCCCTCACCTACGTAGCGCACGGCTTCATGGGCGGGTTCGGCCTCAACCCCTACGGGACGGCCGCCGCCGAGATCGCCTACAGGGATGGGACTTCGGGGCTCGCCAGGGAGCTTGCGTCCTTCGGGTGGCTCCCGGTCCACGGCCCGTCGCCCTACGGGGCTTTGTGGACCTGGATAGAGGTGCTGGCCGCCTCGCTGACGGGCAGCGTGGCGGGAACGTTGCTGCTACTCAAGGCGCTCGTGGTCGCGGCGAGCCTCGGGTGCGCGGTCTTTATCTGGAAGACACTAGGCCGCGTGCGCCCCAAGGACAGGCTCCTCGGCACGCTCGTCTACCTCTGGAACCCCCTGGTCGTCGTCGAGTTCGCCGGCGAGGGGCACAACGATGCGGTCATGATCCTGTTCGTCCTCGTCTCGCTCCTGTTTACGGTAACCGCGAGGCCGGCGCTCTCCGCGATGGGCGCGGTCTTGGGGGTGCTCGTGAAGTACCTGCCGGTTATCTTCGCGCCCGCGCAGGCCGTCTACCTCTGGCGCACCCGAGGGAGCACCCCGCGCCTGGCGCTCTCCGCCGTCCTGGCCCTCGCCTACGGCCTGCTCCTGACGACGGCGCTCTACTGGCCGTTCTGGATCGGCGCCGGCACCTTCGCCGCCCTGCGCCAGCAGGGCCTGCCATTCCTGGCCCCGACGCCGTCCGGGATCCTGTACTGGGTGCTCCTGCACGCCGCCCCACCGGAGCAGGCCGCCGCCCTTACGTTGCGCATCCTGGGCGCGCTGTTCTTGCTTTTCGTCCTCGTCGCGGGCTGGCGGACGCGGGACGCCGCGGGCCTCCTGCGGGCGTGCGCGGCGATCTCGCTCGTCTACCTGCTGGTCGTCTCCGCGGGCACCTGGCCCTGGTACGCGGCCCTGCCGCTGGCGCTCGCGGCGCTCACGCCGCGCGGCGTCTTCCTGCCCATGGCGCTCGTCGTGACCTTCACCTCGCGCCTCGTGGCCCCGTTCAGCACCCTCGTGAACAACCGCTTCGCCGGCTGGCACGACCTCATAGATGTGGCGACCGTGGTCAGCGTGACGCTGCCCCTCGCCATCCTGCTGCCGCTCTGCGTCCTGCACTGGCGGAGACCCGCAGACGAACCGGATGGAACGAAGAAGGCATAGGCCCGATCCGTCCGGCGCGTCGGCCGACGCGCCGGGCCTTCCCCTAAAGGTACTGCTCGGCCCTGTCTAGCTGGCCCGTCTTCACGAAAGCCCGGCGCAGGAGCGAGCGGCCCTCCTCCAGCTCCTCGTCGGAGCGGGCCTTCTCTTTTACGGTGCGGATTGACTCCTCGATGGACCCCTCCTCGAAGGTGATGTCCGGCAGGGCGATGACCACCTCGCGAATCTGCCGGTAGATAAAGTCGGGCTCGCCGGCATAGGCCCATCCCTTGCGGGCAAGCACCCATGCCCAGCCCTTCATCCTGATAGTGTTCTCGATGTCCTCGTCCTCGAGGCCGTACATCTCTATCCTGAGGCGGTGCGCGGTGATCACCTCAGGCTTTATGCGCACTGTGGTAGGCATGGCGCTAGTTTATAGCAATTCAGCCCGCCGGCTTCGGGCTGGCGCGTTCTTGCCCGGCCTCGGTAGAGGAACCGGGCAATCCCGGATGGCGGTGTGCCCGAGGCTCGTGGAGCCGCACACCACTGACCGGCTGACTAGCCGACAAGCCGTCCGGCTTTTACCCTCGCTGCGAAGCGGTCGCCGCCTAGGTGGTAGGCGAGGTGGCGCCAGTCGGGGGCGTCTAGGAGAAGTACGTCGGCCTGATAGCCCGGAGCCAGGCGGCCCACGTTCGGCAGGTCCAGGACGTGCGCGGCGTTGGCGGTGCAGGCGGTGAGGGCTTCGGCGGGGGAGAGGCCGAGCCGGGTGCAGGCGAGGTTCATGGCCAGGGGGAGGGACTCGGTAAAGGAGCTTCCCGGGTTGAAGTCCGTGGCGAGGGCCACGATGGCGCCCCCGTCGGCGAGCGCGCGGGCCGGGGGGAGGGGGAGGTCGAGGAAGAGGCCGCAGGCAGGGAGGAGGACGGCCGCCACGTCGCTCCCCGCCAGGAGGCGGGCGCCCTCTTCGCCTGTGTTCTCCAGGTGGTCCACGCTGCGCGCGCCGAGCTCTATCGCCAGGGGGATGGCCCCGCGCTCGGAGAACTGGTCGGCGTGCAGCCTCAGCCCGAGGCCCTGCTTCTGGCAGGCCCGAAGGTAACGGCGCGCCTCCGGGGCCCCGAACGAGCCCCGCTCCAGGAACACGTCGGCCTGGCGGGCCATCGGGGCCGCCTCCGGGAGCACCTCGTCGACGACGAACTCGACGTATTCCGCGGCCGAGTCGAACTCCGGCGGCACCGTGTGGGCGCCCAGGAAGGTGGGGGAGACGTCGAGCGGGCTCCCCTCCGCGGCCGCGGCGATGGCGCTGAGGCTCTTGATCTCGGTCTCCCGGTCGAGGCCGTAGCCAGACTTGGCCTCGGCTGTGAGGGTGCCGTGCTCGAGCATCCAGCCCAGATGCCGCCCGACGGCCGACGCCAGCTCCTCCTCGTCCCCGCGGCGGGTGGCCTCGACGGTCGAGAGGATGCCGCCGCCCGAGGCGTGGATCTCCTCGTACGAGGCCCCGCCCGACCGCAACTCGAACTCCGCGGCCCGGTCCCCTAGAAAGGCGGGGTGCGCGTGGCAGTCGACGAGCCCAGGCAACGCGACCGCGCCGCGCCCGTCGAGCGTTACGCAGTCGGGTCCGGGCGGATGCTCCCGCAGCACCTCCCCCGGCGGGCCGACGGCGAGTATGACGTCGCCCGAGACAGCCAAAGACGCGGGAGACTGAACCCGCAGGTCTCCGAGATCCCGCCCGCGAAGCGGCCCGTGGCCTCCCGGCGACACGGACGCCTTCAGGTCGTGGACGAAGAGCGTGGCCTCAGCCATCGTCTCTCGCGCCGTAGACCCTTCGTCCGGCGACCCACGCGCCGGCGACGACCGCGCTTCCCGCCCCGAAGACGAGCGCGGACGGCAGCGCTTCGGGCGCCACGTCCGCCAGGGCAGGGTGCCCGAGGTCTATCTCGACGAGGTCGGCCGGCGCGCCAGGCTCCAGGGTCTCACGGCCCCACCCGGCCCGCAGCAGCCACGGCGTCGGCGAGGCCTCCCCGGGAGGAACGAGAACGTTCCTGCGCCCGGAGAGCCGTCTTGCGTTCGTCTCTATCTCCCTCAGCTCCTCGAAGGGGTCGATCCTTACCTGCGAGTCCGAACCGACGGACAACGGGATGCCGCGCCGCATAACCCCCTCGGCGGGCAGAAAGCCGTCCCCGAGGTTGCCCTCCGTCGTCGGGCAGGCGCAGACCGAGGAGCCGTGGCCGGCGATGAGGTCGAGCTCCCGCCCGTCCGCGTGGGTCGCGTGGACCACGGTGGTGCGCGGGCCGAGAAAGCCAGCCTCGGCCAGAAGTTCGACCGGCCTCATCCCGTGCTCCCGCAGGCATTCCTCGATCTCCCGCGGCTGCTCGCCGGCGTGGATGTGGAGCGCGAGGCGGTTCTCGTCGGCGTAATCGGCCAACCCCTCGAGCCAATCCCTCCGCACCGCCCTGACGCTGTGCGCCGCCACCCCGACCTCCACGAGCGGACGTCCCTCCGCGTAGTCCCGCAGATCCTCCACCCTGGCCAGGAAAGCGTCAAGATCCGCGTCCAGGAACCGCGGCATGCCGCCGCGGGCGTAGGCCGCCGGAAGCAACAGCAGCCGGATGCCGACGTCCTCGGCGGCCCGGATCACGGCCCTGGCGAGCGCGTTGGGGTCTTCGTAGGCCGTCCCGTCGGGCCGATGGTGGACGTAGTGGAACTCCGTGACGCCCGTGTACCCCGCGGAGAGCATCTCCGCGTAACACCTACGGGAGATCCTGCCCATCGCGGCCGGGCCCAACTCCCCCGCCAGGGCGTACATCCTCTCCCGCCACGTCCAGAAGTCCTCGCGGGGATGTTCGGGATCCATCCGCTCCACGGTCCCCCGCAACCCCCGTTGAAAGGCGTGGCTGTGGTCGTTCGCGAACCCCGGCATCAAAGCCCGCCCCGCCAACCGCTCCCCGCCGACCGCGGGATCGACCCCCACCACGACCCCATCCTCGACCGTCACCCCGATCCCACCCCGCACCCCCCGCGCGTCCACAACGAAGTCCGGCAGTAGCGTCCTCCTCACCGGAATTCCAAAGCGGACAATCGTCCCTTATTCACAAGACCTCAATACCTTACCCATCCATCATCGGCATCTGGATGCCAAGCCGCCTGGCCGCGGCCTGCGCCGACTCGTAGCCCGCGTCCGCGTGCCGGACGACGCCGATGCCGGGGTCGTTGAAGAGGACGCGCGCGAGCCTCGCGGCGCCGTCTTCGGTGCCGTCGGCGAGGACCTGGGCTCCGGCGTGGATGGAGCGGCCGATACCGACGCCGCCGCCGTGGTGGACGGCCACCCAGCTCGCGCCGCCGGCGGTGGCGAGCAGCGCGTTGAGGACCGGCCAGTCGGCTATGGCGTCCGAGCCGTCCTTCATCGCTTCCGTCTCGCGGTAGGGCGAGGCGACGCTGCCGGTGTCCAGGTGGTCGCGGCCTATGACGATAGGGGCGCCTATGGTGCCGTCGGCGACGAGCTCGTTGAAGCGGAGGCCCGCGCGGTGGCGTTCGCCGGCGCCGAGCCAGCAGATGCGGGAGGGGAGGCCCTGGAAGTGGACCTTCTCGCGGGCCTGGCCTATCCAGCGCGAGAGCCGTTCGTTCTCGGGGAAGAGCTCCAGCATCGCGTCGTCGGTCGCTGCGATGTCCGCCGGGTCGCCGGAGAGGGCCGCCCACCGGAACGGCCCCTTGCCCTCGCAGAAGAGCGGCCGTATGTAGGCGGGCACGAAGCCGGGGTAGCTGTACGCCCTCCCGTAGCCGCCGAGCTGCGCCTCGCCGCGCAGGGAGTTGCCGTAGTCGAAGACCTCTGAGCCCCGGTCCATGAAGCCGACCATCGCCGCGCAGTGGCGGGCCATAGAGCGGCGGGCCTCGTCTATGTAGCGCTCCGGGTCGGCCTCGCGTAGCTCTGCCGCGGACGCGAGATCTCGGCCCGCCGGGACGTAGCCTACGAGGGGATCGTGGGCCGAGGTCTGGTCCGTGACGACGTCGGGGGCGAAGCCCCGTTCGAGGAGGGCGGGGAAGACATGGGCGGCGTTGCCTGGGATGCCTATGGAGACCGGCTCGCCGTTTGCTCTCGCCTCCTCGGCGCGGGCGATCGCGGCGTCCAGGTCGTCTACGCGTTCGTCGAGGTAGCCGTGCCCGATGCGGCGTTCGATCCGCGCTTCGTCCACCTCCACGCACAGGGCGACGCCGCCGTTCATGGTGATGGCGAGCGGCTGGGCGCCGCCCATCCCGCCGAGGCCCGCGGTAAGGGAGATCGTGCCCTTCAGGGAGCCGCCGAAGCGCTTGTCTGCCACGGCGGCGAAGGTCTCGTAGGTGCCCTGAAGGATGCCCTGGGTGCCTATGTAGATCCAGGACCCCGCGGTCATCTGGCCGTACATCGTGAGCCCCGCCCTCTCGAGCTCCCTGAAGGTCTTCCAGTCGGCCCACTCGGGAACGAGGAGGGAGTTGGCGATAAGGACCCGCGGCGCCCAAGGGTGCGTCCTGAAGACGGCCACGGGTTTGCCCGACTGCACGAGCAGCGTCTCGTCGTCGCCCAGGCCCTGGAGCGTCGAGACGATGGCCCAGAACGCGGGCCAGCTGCGCGCGGCCTTGCCCGTGCCCCCGTAGACGACGAGGTCCTCGGGGCGCTCGGCGACCTCGGGGTCGAGGTTGTTCATGAGCATCCTCAGGGCGGCCTCCTGGTGCCAGCCCTTGCACGTGAGGTCGGTCCCCCTCGGGGCTCGGATGGTCTGGGACTTCTCGACGTCCGTCACGGCTGCCTCCTTGCGGCTCTTCCCTGGTGGTCTGCGGTCTCCATGGCGGCCCTTACCGCCTCCCCGGACTCCACAAGCTCCCGCATGGCCTCCAGGTCCGGGGCAAGGAAGCGGTCCCTCTCTGTGAAGGGGACGCGCTCCCTTATCTTCTCGACGGCGGCGCGGGTGGCGGGGGCCGGCTCGAGCGGCGCGCGGAGCTCTATAGCCTGGGCGGCGCACAGCATCTCCGCGGCCAGGATGCGGGAGAGGTTGGCGAGCACCTGGCGGAGCTTGCGGCCGGCGCTCCAGCCCATGGAGTTGTGGTCCTCCTGCATGGCCGAGGTTGGGAGTGAGCCCGTGCTCGCCGGGTTCGCGAGGCGGCGGTTCTCCTCCGCGAGGGCCGCGGCGGTGTAGTGGGCGATCATGAACCCCGAGTTGACGCCGGGCTCGACGGCGAGAAAGGCGGGCAGTCCCTGGGAGCGGGAGGGGTCGAGCAGGCGGTCTATCCTGCGCTCCGAGATAGCGCCCACCTCCGAGGCCGCGATGGCGAGGAAATCGAGGGGCAGGGCGAGCGGCTCGCCGTGAAAGTTGCCGGCGCTCTCGACCCGCCCGTCGGGTAGGACCACAGGGTTGTCCGTAACGGACCCGAGCTCCCTATGGGCGACGAGCCGGGCGAACGCGAGGGTGTCCCTGGCAGCGCCGCAAACCACGGGGGCGCACCGCAGGGAGTAGGCGTCCTGGACGAGGTGGTCGGAGGCCTGGTGGGAGGAGACTATGCCGCTCCCGGCGAGCATAAGGGAGATGTTCCTGGCGCTCTCGGCCTGCCCGGGGTGGGGCCTTACGGCGCGCAGCTCCTCCCCGAAGACGCGGTCCGTCCCCAAGGCGGCCTCGACGCTCATGGCCGTCGCCAGGTCCGCCGCGTCGAGCAGGAGGCCGAGGTCTTCGAGGGCCAGGACGAGCATCGCCAGCATCCCGTCCGTGCCGTTTATGAGGGAGAGGCCCTCCTTCTCCCGCGGCACGAAAGGCTCGATGCCCCGGGCCGATAGCGCCTCCAGCGCCGGGGTCTCCTCCCCCTCTTCGAGCGCCCAGCCCTCGCCGCAGAGGCAAAGCCCGATGTGGGCCAGGGGTGCGAGGTCGCCGCTCGCGCCGAGCGAGCCGTGCTCCGGGACGGCTGGCACGATGCCGGAGTTGAGCATGGTCGCGAGCGCCTCCACCAGCTCCACCCTCACGCCCGATAGGCCCATCGCGAGCGTCTTTACCCGGATCGCCATCATCCCCCGCACGACCTCGGGCTCGACGGAGGGGCCGACCCCCGCCGCGTGGCTGAGTAGCAGGGAGCGCTGGAGCGCGCGTCCCGCCTCGGGCG
>DATFPF010000205.1:0-4950 GCA_035264945.1 Rubrobacter sp. | reverse complement strand
CGGGCCCGAGGACTCTGATGGGCTGCCGCCATGGCCCTCATGCGAGGAGAGGGTTCAGATAGAGTAGACGGAAGGCCGGTAGCATCGCAAACGGACGGCGACGTCCCCGTACGCACCCGCCGGATCGGGGTTCCCACCGTTCTGGCCGGACGATGCGGGGCCGATCTCGTGAGGTCTTGGATCAAGGAGGAGTGCCTGGTCCAATGTCCGACAGCCCGCCTTCGACCCGGCCCGTCGCACACGCCGCCTCGGCTTCGCCTTCCCCGGCTCGGGTCGGCGATCGCGGGAAGGCGCCAGCCTCGGATACCCCAAACGGGTTAGAAGAAGATACGCTTTTGTGTAGAGGGAGCGGGCCGCGCCGTGGCGCATACTCAGGGGATGTCGACGACCCGTAGGAGGAACGGCGCAGCCGTGACAGCCACGAAAACGCCATCCGGCGGCGCCCGCGAAGACGACGAGGTGAAGCCCATCGTGCTCTTCGCCCTCGAGCCGCGCTCCTACTCTGAGGCCATCGGGCAGACTATCGCCCAGCTGCGCCCGGAGCTCGACGTGCTTGTGGTAAAGCCGGAGGATCTCGTCTCCGAGATTGCGCGCCACGCCCCCGCCCTCGTCTTCTGCGGCGAGCCGAGGCCCGACGGCTGCGACGAGGTCGTTCGGTGGGCGCGGTTCCGGCCCTACGACGAGCCCGGGGTGGTGCGCGTAGACGGCCGGGCCGAGCGTTTCCCGGGGCTCGGTATCGAAGACGTGCTGGGGCTGGTGGATCGCTTTGCCGGGTAGGCGCCCGCCCCGCCGTTCGGGTGGTCCGCGACCCCGCGGGTGCCGTATACTCATCAAGGCGGACGTCGACAAAGGCCGAGGGACAAAACGACCTTGACAAAGATCCTCATAGTCGAAGACCACGCCTTCTTTTCTGAGGCCCTCGCGCTCGTGCTCGGGCAGCGGCTCTCCGAAATACTCCAAGGGGAGGCGACCTTCCAACGCGCCACCACCGTCGAGGAGGGCCTGCGGCTGGTCAACGAGGCGGGCCCGTTCGCCCTGGCGGTGGTGGACCTGATGCTGCCAGACGGCAACGGCACGGAGGTAGTGCGGCGGTTGAGGGCGCGGTGGCCCGAGACGCCTGTGTGCGTGCTGAGCTCCGTCCTCGACCTCTCGGGGGCGCTCGAGGCGGGGGCGGACGAGGCGGTCCACAAGACCACCCCCCTGCCGGAGATCGTCGCCCGCCTCGAGCGCCTGGTGTCGGGCGAAGGCAGGGCGACGGCGTAGGGGTTTCCGCCCCGTCTGTTGTGCCTCTTCCACGCTCCACCGGTCCTCCTGAGGTCCTAAGCGTCTCCCTGGCGTACTCGC
Organism: Rubrobacter sp.; assembly: GCA_035264945.1. GTDB lineage: Bacteria > Actinomycetota > Rubrobacteria > Rubrobacterales > Rubrobacteraceae > Rubrobacter_D. Next base: position 3,606 of record DATFPF010000205.1, on the reverse strand, counting down.
GCCCCACCCTCTTACCCGCGTGACGGAGAGCCCCAGGCCGTCGCCGGCACGGGCCCGTTCGACTCGACCCTTGGCCCCTCACCTGACGAAGCCGGGAGACTGTAGAACGCCGGTCCTCAGCGCGCGTCCCCTGACCCGGCCTCGGACAACCGTCCCGATTGCTCCTCGACGTAGCCGGCGAACTCCTTCGTGCCTCGCGGCATCGGCTCCCGCGCCGACCCGACGAGCGCCCTCTCGAAGGTCCGAGAGGAAGACGTGGCGACGAACGCCCGACCTATCTTCTCCACCACCCGCTCTGGCGTGCCTTCGGGGGCCGCGATCCCCCCGAAGACCGGCACCGTGACGTCGTAGCCGAGCTCCTTCGCGGTCGGGACGCCAGGCAGGTCCTCGCAACGCCCGTCCGAGAGCACCGCGAGCGCCTTCAGCTCGCCGGCCAAGATATCGGAGAAAACCACCGCGTCCAGCGGGACGAGCGCGGTCTCCACGTCCGCGTCGTAGATGGCCTCCGTCGGCGACTTGTTCGCGGGGGACTTCGGCGAGAGGTCCGCCCCGATCTCCTCCTCCAAGGCCAGCGTCCCCGCGCGGTAGACGGTGCCGGCGCCCGGGTCCGCGACCTCCACGAAGCCGGGGTCCTCCTCCGCCGCCCCCACGAAATCGTCGAAGCTCTCGAAGTCCTCCCACTGCAGGGTCTCGACCTCGGGGTCGCCCTTGGCCACGAGCACCGCGAAGCCCACGTCCGTCTGGGCCGCCATCTCGAAGTCGCCCGGCCCGACCCCGCCGGAGCCCGACCCGTCCGCGACCAGGAGCCCCTCGGTGACGTAGGCGAGCTGGTGGCCGTCTGGCTCCTCGTCGGCGACGTCGCGCCAGGCGCGTTGTCCGCCCTCGCCCGGTCGCTGGTCCACGAAGAGGCGGGTGCCCAAGGGCCCTTCGGAGAGGCCCGCAAGCACGCGTGCGGCCCGGTCGAGTGGCATGCCCGCGGCCGCCGGCACGACGAGGCGGGTGGAGGGCTGGAACGCCTGGTGGCCAAGCTCGTCCTCGACGGGTCTCCCCTTGGCCCCACCGTCCCTGCCACCCGAGGCCGGATCGGCCGCGTCGCCCCCTTCGCCGGAGCACGCGACCCCGGCTACGCCAAGCGCCAGGACCAGCGCCAGCGCCCGCAACCCTCCGCGCATCCGTCACCCACCTTCCGCCCGAGCCAGGCTCCACCGCCGCACCCACGTCCGCAATTTCGTCGCGGCTCGTCTTGACACCTCCTTTCACTGTACACCGGTGTTGAAACACCGGTCAAGCATTTTGGAAGGTGTCAAAACTTGTAGGTTGCGGTGTACACTGGTCGGGATGTCGGGGGAGCCGAACAACACGTTCTTCGGGTCCGAGCCAGGCGGGCGGGAGGCGGCGCCGGGGCCGCTGGCGCTGGTGCAGGCTTTCGTGAACACGGTCGCGACGGAGGGGGATCTCCGCTGGGAGGCGTTCGCCGACCCGGACTCTTTGCGCTCGTGGTTAGCGCGGAGGGGGTTGCTCGAAGGCAAAGAGTCGGTCGTGAAGGCCGACGTCGGGCGGGCGAGGGAGGTCAGGGAGGCGTTGCGGGCTCTGCTCGCCACCAACGACGGGCACAGGATGGACGCAGGGTCCGTCGGGACGCTGAACGGGGCCGCGGAGAGGGCGAGGCTTACCGCGCGCTTCGGCGCTGACGGCGGCGTGGCGCTGGAGGCCGGCGCGGGCGGGGTGGACGGGGCCATCGGCCAGGTCCTCGCCGCCGCGCACGCCGGTATGGAAGAAGGGACGTGGGGGCGGCTGAAGGTTTGCGCCAACCGGGGTTGCTCCTGGGCCTTCTACGACCGCTCCAGGAACCGTTCGAGCCGGTGGTGCTCCATGGCGGTGTGCGGCAACAGGACGAAGACCAAGACCTACCGGCGGCGCAAGGCAGGGGCGGGCTGAAAACTACGGCAGAGCCGGGGTGAGGGCAGGCCACCCGGAGGCTGACCGCGGAGAACGTCGAGCGGGCCAGTGAGTTCGAGGACCAGATCAAGAACCGCAAGGGAGAGGTCGATGAGGGGCAGGAACGTCCCGCAGATGGAGGTCGTGGAGTTTGACGTAGGCGAAGAGGTTGACGGCTATTCGTTCGCCGATCCCGACCTTCGCGTGGCGGCCGTCGCCGTCGACCCCGATCTTCCGGCACCGGCCTAAGCAGGCGTGCGAGATCCACGCCAGAGGAATGAACGGCAGGCGCCCTCCCAAGGGGAACGCAGGTTCATGCTTGAGGCGAGGAACGTCGAAGACCTCGACCCCAACGCCGTGCTCGCCATAAGGTGCGTAATAGAGGAGCTGCGTCCCGGCTGGGTGGCTGAGGTGAAGGAGGCCTGCAGGTTCGCCAACCGCCCGCGGGTGATCGCCGACTGGTGCGACATGTAGATCCCGGTGGTGGTCGCCATCATCGACATCCTCAAGGCCCGCGGAGAGGTCCCCCGCAGCGTCGGCGAGGTCGCCTAAAACAAACGGGGAGCATGAGCGACGGCGTAGAAGTGCGATTACGCTGTGGCGGAAGCCCAGATCGATGCCAGACTACCAGGGAGCGGGCATGAACCTAGAGGTTATAGGAGCGAGCTTCGGGAGGACCGGGACGATGTCCATGAAGGCCGCCCTCGAGGAGCTGGGCTTCGGGCCCTGCTACCACATGAAGGAGCTGTTCAGGCACCCCGAGCACATGGGGCAATGGCGGGCCGCCATGCGGGGAGAGCCGGTCGACTGGGAGCGGGTCCTCGGCGACTACCGGGCCACCGTGGACTGGCCGGGGTGCACGTTCTACGGCGAGCTGCTGGAGAGGAACCCCGACGCGAAGGTCATCCTCACGGTCCGCGACCCCCGGAGGTGGTACGAGAGCGCCCGCGACACGATCTACACGACCTCGAGGGCTTACTACTCGGTGACCTTCCGCCTGGCCGGCCTGGTCACGCCCAGGGCCAGGCGGCTCATCCGCGCCAGCCGGTTCGTCTCCGAGATAGTGTGGGAGGGAACTTTCGACGGGAGGTTCGGGGACCGGGGGCACGCCATCGGGGCCTTCGAGCGGCACAACGAAGAGGTCAAGCGGCGCGTCCCGCCGGAGAGGCTCCTGGTCTACGAGGTCAAGCAAGGGTGGGGCCCTTTGTGCGACTTCCTCGGCGTCGAGGCACCCGACAAGCCCTTCCCGCACCTCAACGACGGCGAAGCTTACCGGGGATGGGTCAGGCGCGTACGCCTCTTTACCGCCGCCGCGCTCGCCGTCGGCGTCTCCCTGGCGGGGCTCGCCGTGCTGCGCCTCGGCCGACGCCGTCGGCGCTAATCCGTCAAGCTAACCCCTTAGGAGCCACGGGAGCATCACCGGGCCCAGCGATGCTCCCTATCCCCTTCGAAGCCACCCCAAACGCCCCCGAAGCCGACGCGCCGTCCCTTGTTCACCGTACGTCCCAGAAGGGCCATTTCCGGACCTTCGCGCTGAGGCGGTTCTCGGAAGTCGGCCAAAGAAGGTTGCAAAGATAGCCTAGATGGGGGATGCGTCCGGGCGCCCGCGGCCCCACGCTAGGGGCTCGTGCCGTGCCCTTTACCTGGGGGGCGCGGCGAGGAGGGGGC
>DATFPF010000204.1:0-3547 GCA_035264945.1 Rubrobacter sp. | reverse complement strand
GGAGCTAGCCACGCACGTCGAGGGCGCCCTGAGAAACGGCCTGACGGAGGAGGAGATCAAAGAGGTGCTCCTCCACGGGGCGATCTACTGCGGCGTCCCCGCCGCCAACTCGGCCTTCGCCGTCGCCCGCCGCGTGCTGGAAAATAGGCTATAGGTTTCAGGTTATAGGCCTCAGGCTTCAGAATGGGACCGGACGACTCTCGCAAGTGGGACGGACTCGACCCCTATAGAATTACCGGAAACGGCGACGTCCCGGTTACGACGAGATGGAGGCTAGAGATACAATCTAGGCCCGAAACCTAGAACCTAATGCCTGAAACCCGAAACCTCCCCGAAGGAGTCACCGTTGCCCCGCACAACGCCCCCTTTCCGCGCCGACCACGTAGGGAGCCTGCTCCGTCCCCCTGAGCTTCTGAAGGCCCGCGAGGACTTCGCCGCCGGCCGCGTTTCGGCGGAGGATCTACGGTCCGCGGAGGACGGGGCGATCCGGGATGTCGTAAGGATGCAGGAGGAGGTTGGCCTGCAATCGGCGACGGACGGGGAGTTCCGCCGCGCCTCGTGGCACATGGACTTTATCTACGGGCTCGGGGGCGTGGAGAAGGCCAGCGACAACATGAGCGTGCAGTTCCGAAACGCCGAGGGGACCATAGAGTTCACCCCGGCGGCGCTGCGGGTCGAGGAGCGCGTGCACCTCGGGGAGACCGTCTTCGCCGACGCCTTCCGGTTCCTGAAGGAGACCGTGACGACGGCGACGCCGAAGCTCACGATCCCCTCCCCAAGCATGGTCCACTACCGCGGCGGCCGGGCCGCCATCGACGAGGACGTCTACCCTGACCTCGAGGATTTCTGGGTGGACCTCGCCGCCGCCTACGCGGACGAGATAAGGGCCCTCGGGGTTCTCGGCTGCACCTACCTCCAGCTCGACGACACGAGCCTCGCCTACCTGAACGACCCCCGCCAGCGCGAGCACATAGCCTCCCTCGGCGGCGACGCCGAGCACCAGCACGAGACTTACATCCGCACCATCAACCGCGCGCTGGAAGGCAGGCCCGAGAACATGACGGTGACGACCCACATGTGCCGGGGCAACTTCCGCTCCTCCTGGGCCGCCGAGGGGGGCTACGACTTCGTAGCGGAGGCCCTCTTCGGCGGGCTCGACGTGGACGGCTTCTTCCTTGAGTACGACGACGCCCGCTCCGGCACCTTCGAACCTCTACGCTTCGTCCCCGAGGACAAGATGGTGGTCCTCGGCCTCGTCACGACAAAGCGCGGCGACCTCGAATCCAAGGACGACCTCAAGCGCCGCATCGAGGAGGCGGGCCGCCACGTCGACATGGACCAACTCTGCCTCTCCCCGCAGTGCGGCTTCTCCTCCACCGCCGAGGGCAACCTCCTCACCCGCGAGGAGCAGGCCGCCAAGCTCAGCCTCATAGTCGAGACGGCCGAAGAGGTGTGGGGGTAGGGTCGAGTTCACGGCCGTCAGTCCCCGCCGTGCGGCGGGGATTGACGGCCCCGGGCGCTGGGGTTAGCCTGACGGGTCCCCGAAGCGCGGAAAGGCTGGCCGGTTGCACGAGCCCAGGGAGCTCTCCCAGATAGGCGGGGTCGCGGAGCGGCTCGGCGTGAGCACGCGCACCATCAAGTACTACGAGGAGCTAGGCCTGGTCTCCCCGGAGAACCGCTCCCCCGGCGGCTTCCGCCTCTACAACGCCTCGGACGTCGAAAGGCTGCAGCGCATCCTGCGCCTGAAGGGGATGGGCTTCTCCCTCGCCGCCGTCAGGGAGTTCCTCTCCGTCCGCGACGCCGCCCAGGAGGCGACCCGCGAGAGGATCCTGGCCGAGACCACCGAGCACCTCAAGGCCCGCGAGCGCGAGGTGGAAGACCGGATCGCCAAGACGCGCGAAGACCTGAAGAGCGCGGAAGCCCTGCGCGAGGAACTCCGCCGCGACATCTCCCTGTGCGAAGCCCGCATGCGCGAGCTGAAGAGGTAGGTTTCAGGTTTTAGGCATAAGGGGTGGGGTGCGACGCCCGGCTTTTGAAGCCGCGACCCGTATAGAAGCGGAACGGCATGAGGGCATCGCTCCCGTCTCGCCATCTCTCGAAACCTCGATGTGCCTGAAACCTGAAAGCCTCCGAAGGAGGCGACCTGATGCCTGCAGCCTCCGGGGTGAACGTCTTTACGAAGGAAACTAGACTCGTACGTTCACGTGCGGTATCGTCGCTGAAAGCATGTCTGTTATCGGGTGGATCCGGGGCGCGGGCGTCGCGGCGTGCGGCAGGCTCCGGAGGACGGAAGATGAAGAGGAATCTAAGGACGCCCGGTCTCCTGAGGAGGGGAGGGCGTCGTTCCTGGTGGTGCTCGCCTCGCAGTTGCTGGGGACGACGGCGTTCATGTTCGTGGTGCCGTTCATGCCGCTGTACGTGCAGGCGCTCGGGGTCGAGGACGTGGGGCACGCGGCGGCCTGGGCCGGGGTCATAAACGGGGCGTCCGGGGCGACCATGGCGCTGGTGGCGCCGCTGTGGGGCAGGCTCTCGGACAAGATGGGGCGCAAGCTCATGCTGCTGCGGGCGACGTTCGCGGCCGTGGTCGTGGTGGGGTCCATGGCCTTCGTCACGGGGCCCTGGCAGCTGCTCGTGTTGAGGCTGTTGCAGGGGACGCTCACGGGCACCGTGCCGGCGGCGACCTCGCTCGTCGCGGCGACCGCGCCGGCGGAGAAGGCCGGGTGGCGGCTCGGGGCGCTTCAGACGGTGATCTTCGTGGCCGCCGGCGTGGGGCCCGCGCTTGGCGGAATCAGCGCCGACGCGGCCGGCCTCCGGACCTCTTTCTTCGTCGCCTCGGCCCTGCTCGCGGTCTCGGCCACCCTCGTCCTCTTCGGCGTCAAGGAGAAGAGGCCGGTCGCCGAAGAGGCGGAGGACGCCGAAGAGGACGCCGGGCGGGAGCGCTCTCCGCTCCCCTACCGGTTGTTGCTCCCTGGGCTGCTCACCCTGTTCGCGGTGCACGTGGCGATCACGAGCGCCTCGGTCGCGTTGCCCGGGTTCGTCGGCACGCTCGCGGGGGCGGCGGACAAGGTGGCGAGCCAGGCCGGTTGGATCATCGGCACCGCGGCCCTCGTGGCCTCTTTGGGTTCCCTCCTCGGTGGGCGCCTCGCCTCCCGCTTCGGCACCCGCCGCGTCATGGTCGTTTCGTTGGCCCTTGCCGGCCTCGCCGCGCTCCCCCAGGCCCTCTCGCAGAACGTCCCAGAGCTATGGGCCCTCCGCCTCCTGGCTAGCCTCTTCATAGGCTGTGCCATCCCCGTCGCGAACCTCGCCATAAAGTCGGCCGCCCCCGCAGGCCGCCAGGGCGAGGCCTTCGGCGTCGCCTCCTCGGCCACCTCGATGGGCTTAGCCCTCGGGCCCGTGGGCGGGGGCGTGCTCGCCGCCTCCCTGGGCTTCTGGTCCGCCTTCCTCGTCCCCGGCGTCCTCCTCATGGCTCTCGCCGTGGGCCTGGTGGTCGCCTACGTGCCCCGCTCGGGCAGGGCGACGGCGGTTTGGAAGGCCTTGATCGCCGGGA
>DATFPF010000203.1:0-13463 GCA_035264945.1 Rubrobacter sp. | reverse complement strand
GCGTCGCCCCCGATCATGGTGCAGTAGCCGACGTCGTAGCCCCAGATGCCTCCCGACACACCGGCATCGAGCCACCTGAGGCCCGCGTTCCTGACCTCCCTGGCCCTCGCCACGGAGTCCCTGAAGTAGGAGTTGGCCCCGTCCACGATGATGTCGCCCTCGTCGGCGAGCTCCATGAACTGATGTATCATGTCGTCCGTCACGTCCCCGGCGGGCAACATGGTCCACAGCACCCTGGGAGACTCCTGCATCCCTACGAACTCCTCCACGCTGTAGGCGCCCTCGGCCCCATGCTCGACCGCCTCGTCCACCTTGCCCGACGAGCGGTTGCCCGCGATCACGCGATGGTCGCCCTTGTCAACGAGCCGGCGAACCATGTTGAAGCCCATCCGACCCATGCCCCAGATGCCGATATCCACTTCGCTCCTCCCTTCGGTCGTCGCTTGTTAGCACTTCAGCTAGTCAGCACTTCAGCTAGTCAGCACTTCAGCATTTCAGCTTTCTTGTGTCGGTTCGCCGCCCGTGCTCGACCACGAACCGTTTGCCTTCACAAACCGCCTCTCAAGACAATTCTCCTTCCGCCATCCGCGAGTTAGCTGACTGGCTGACAAGCCGCCCGCAGGGCGGCGTGCTGAGATGCTGAAAGCCTGCGAAGCAGGCGTGCTGCTCAGCTGACTAGCTGTTTACTCTTGTTCTGTACCTCTTCCAGCATCTCGTTAAAGGGGTCGGCGAACTTCTGGATGCCTTCCTTCTCCAGGATGTCGGTTACGTCCTCGTAGTCTAGGCCGGTCTCCCTAAGTCGTTTGAGGAGTCTCTTGGCTTCTTCGACGCCCTCTTCGAGGGTCGGTTGTATCTCGCCGTGGTCCATTACGGCCTCTATGGTCTTTTTCGGCATGGTGTTGACGGTCTCGGGACCGACGAGGTTGTCGACGTAGAGGGTGTCCGGGTAGTCGGGGTTCTTGGTCGAGGTCGAGGCCCAGAGCAGGCGCTGGCTGTTGGCGCCCTGCTCGGCGAGCTTGCTCCACCTGGCGCCCCCGAAGACCTCTTTGTAGATCTGGTAGGCCAGTTTGGCGTTGGCTATGGCGAGCCCGCCTTCGAGGTCGCCGGCCCCGAGCTCTTCTAGCTGCGCGTCGGCCTCGGAGTCTATCCTCGAGACGAAGAAGCTGGCCACGGAGTGCACGCCCGAGGGGTCTCCCCCGTTCTCGACCAGCCTCTGGAGGCCTCTTGTGTAGGCGCGGGCCACCTCGCGATAGCGCTCGAGGGAGAAGATCAGGGTGACGTTTATGGACTTGCCGCGGGAGATCATCTCTTCTATCGCGACGAGGCCAGGCAACGTGGCGGGTATCTTGACGAAGAGGTTGGGCCTGTCGACTATCTCGTGCAGGCGGGTGGCCTCTTCGACTGTGGCCTCCGTGTCGTAGGCTATGTCGGGCTGGACCTCGAGGGAGATGAAGCCGTCTCGGCCTTCTGTCTCCTCGTGGACGGGCATGAAGATGTCGCAGGCGTCCCTGATGTCCTTCCTGGCGACCTCCCAGAAGATCTGCTTCGGATCGTCTTCTTTTTGAGCCAGTTCGTGTAATTGCTCGTCGTAGAGGTCGGAGCCCGCGATGGCCTTTTGGAAGATGGCCGGGTTCGAGGTAACGCCGACGATCCCATCGTCTATCATCCGCTGCAGACCGCCGTTCTCTATGTCCTCGCGCGAGAGCTCGTCCACCCAGGGCGCCTGCCCCAGTTCCCGCATCTTTGCCAATCGCTCGTTCACCTGTCGCCTCCTTACAGAGCCCACTGCTGGGACGGTAGTGCATCCCGTTCCTTCAGTCTACACCGCGAGCGGGTCGGGGAAGGGTCAATCCCGGGCGAGGCGCAGACCGAGCTCCCTGGCTACCTCGAGCACGCACGCCACATCGTCGAAGGTCGTCCTGAAGTTAACGAAACAGACGCGCAGGCAGGCGCGGCCGTCGACGGAGGCCGGAGCGAGGAAGACGCGTCCGTCGCGCTGCATCTCGCGGGCGAGCCTGACGTTGTGCGCGTCGATGTCGCCTGTGCCGGATGGTACGTGCCGGAAGCAGACGGTGGAGAGCATGGGGTCGTGGAGGAGCTCGAACTCGGGCGATTCGCGCAGGGATTCGGCGAGGAGGCGCGCGTTGGCGAGGGTGTTTTCGATCCAGGCCCGGTACTGGGCGGCGCCATGGACGCGAAAGGCCATCCACAGCCGCAGGGAGCGCAGGGGGCGCGAGTACTCGAGCGTGCGGTCGACCGGGTTTGCGACGTCGCCGTCGTGAAGCATGTAGCGCTCCTCGTGGCCGAACGCCGCCCGCAGCCTGTCCCTCTCGCGCAGCAATACGGCGCTGCAGCTCTTCTGTACGCCGAGCCACTTATGGGCGTCTATGGTCGCCGAGTCGGCGCGTTCGAGGCCGGCGAACAGCGGTGCCGCGGTGGGCGCCGCCGCACCCGGAAGCCCGTAGGCGCCGTCGATGTGCAACCAGACGTCGTGGCGTGAGCAGACGTCGGCGACCGCGGCGAGCGGGTCCACGGCCCCCGTCAGCGTCGTCCCCGCCGTAGCCACCACCGCCACGGGCACGATGCCGGCGGCGACGTCCCTGGAGAGCGCCTCCTCGAGCGCCTCGGGCCGCATGCGGTGCTCGTCGTCAATGGGGACCTGCCGGATGGCGCTGCTCCCCAGCCCGCAGACCTCGACGGCGCGTACCACCGAGTGGTGCGACTCTGAGGAGCAGTACACCGCCGCCCGGCGGTCCCCAAGTCCGTCGATGCGGCACCCCGGTAGCGCCCGCTCGCGCGCCGCCAGGAGCGCCGTAAGGTTCGAGGTCATGCCGCCGCTCGTAAAGACGCCTTCCGCGTAGGGGAAGCCGACGAACCCGGCGAGCCAGCGCAGGGTCTGCTCCTCGACCAGGTCCGCGCCGCCTGCTGCGACCGCCAGGTTCGCGTCGTAGGTCGCCGCGAGCGCGGAGGCGAGCACCCCTATCTCCAGACCCGTAGAGCCGATGTAGCCGAGATAGAGCGGCCTGGAGGGCGAGATGCTGGCGTCGAGGATGCGTGCCGCGTCCTGTAGTGCGGCTTCGGTGTCGCCCGCCTCCTCGGGCAGCGGCGTTTCGAGGCGTCCGATCAGCATCTCGTCGAGTTGCGGCTCGGCGGTGCGTGGCGCGTCGAACGTCGCCCACGCCTCGCAGATGACGCGATCGAGATCTCCCAGAATTCCCTCGCGGTCGGCGAGCGCGGGGAGGTCGGCCTGCTCGTGTTGCGGCGCGGCGTTCGTCCTCGGCCCGTCCCTCTGTGAGCCCACGTCTCTGGCCGCTATTCCTCGACGCCCGCGCCGCCGCCGATACGCTCGTAGACGTCGGGACGTCTGCGCTTCAGGGTGGCCCCCACGATCAGGCCTACGATACCTCCCCCGAAGAGGATGACGGGCAGCACGATCGTCATCGTGTCGATGGGCGCGTTGGTGAGGCCTGTGATCAGGACGTTGAAGTTGGCGACGCCGAGTATAAGCAGGACCAGCAGCAGGACGCCGGCGAGCGCGGGCGCCCAGGTGGCCGCCCAGCTACCTACCGCTTCCTGCGGCCGCCGCCGGAAGTACCCTACGACCGCGAAGGACGTCGCCGCCATGAGGAGGAGCACGCCTAAAGCGCCCAGGTTCGTCAACCACGTAAAGAGCGTCAACACCGGGTTGGCGGCGGCTATGGCGAAGACGAGGACGACGGTGAGCGCCAGGATGGACTGCGTCAACGAGGCGATCCACGGCGCGCCCGTGCGGCTGTTGACGCGACCGAAGACGGAAGGGAGCACACCCTCGCGGCCGAGGGCGAACGCGTAGCGGGCGACCGCGTTGTGGAACGAGAGGAGCGCCGCGAACAGGCTCGTGGCGAACAGTAGCGCCGCCGCGGTGCCCCAGATCTGGCCGAGGCGCTCGGCCCCGGTGATGAACAGCACGGTCGTCGGGTCGGGGGCGCCCTCCGTCGCGAATCCAGCCTTCACGAGCGCGTTCGGGTCGACGATAGTGTTCGGACCCGCCGCGACGCCGAGCAGCCAGCTCGAGAGGGCGTAGAAGACGGCGATCAGGCCGACGGCCAGGTAGGTCGCACGGGCGACTGTGCGCCGGGGATCCCGGCACTCCTCGCTGTAGATCGCCGCCGACTCGAAGCCGACGAAGGAGGCGACGCAGAAGGTCAACGTGGCGCCGACGGCGGTGCTGAACGCCACCGTCGGGCTGAAGCCGACCATGGTTAGCCCCTGCGGGCCGGGGTCACCGAGGATCGCGAAGTCGAAGAGCGCGACGATCAGCACCTCCAGGATGAGCATCACGGCCAGCACGCGGGCGTTGAGGTCGATCTGCAACACCCCGAGGAGCGCGATGACGATCCCGGCAACGAGGCACCAGAACCACCAGGGGAGCGCCAGGCCCAAAAAGTCCGCCATAAACCCGCCCATCGCGACCCCGAAGAGGCCGTAGATCCCGATCTGCATGCTGTTGTACGCGATTAGCGCGATGAACGCGGCCCCGATGCCAGAGACCCGGCCGAGACCCTTGGAGACGTAGGCGTAGAACGCCCCCGCATTCTCGATGTAGCGGCTCATCGCCGCGTACCCGACCGTGAACAGGACGAGCACGATCCCAAGGGGTATGAACATGAAAGCGACGGCCCTGTTGCCCGTAACGAGATAGGTCGCGGCCTGACCGCCCGCCACCGCCGTAAGGGGCGCCGAGGCCGCTATGATAAAGAACATCAAATCTGGCACCCCGAGGGCGCGCCGGTGCAGCTTGGAGCTCTCGGTGGTCCCCGTTCGCGGGGCGATCGTCGGTTCGGCTCCAGACATCAGCTCTCCTCCTTCCGGCCCGGGACGAGCCCGCACCAATCCCTTACAAAGAGCCCGAGCACCTGCGCGGACTCGACGACCGAGCGCAGCGAGACGCGCCCTTCGATGCCGTAGATCCCTTCCCCCTGTAGCGCAGATCCTGCGGCCCCGGTACTCATCCCACGCTGCCCTCGAGGATCTGGAGGGTCTTCAGGTCGGAGTAGAAATCCAGGGCGTAGTCCCCGCCCTCTCGTCCTATGCCGGAGATACCCATGCCCCCGAACGGCGCAGTGAGGTCGCGGACGAGGAAGGTGTTGACCCAGATCACGCCGGCGCGCACCCTACGCCCGACGCGGTCCGCGCGGCCCATCGACCCCGTGTACACGATGCCCGAGAGGCCGTAGGGCGTGGAGTTGGCGAGGTCTACCGCTTCTTCCTCGCCCGTGAAGGCCTGGAAGGTGAGGACTGGGCCGAAGACCTCGTTCTGCACCACTTCGGCGTCGTTGGAGGTGGGCTCTATAAGGGTTGGCTCGTAGAAGAGCGGTCCCGCCTCCGAGCGGCGCCCGCCGCGCACTATCTTCTGTCCGCTCTCGCGGGCGCGCTCGACGAAGCCCTCGACGCGCTCCAGGTGGTCGGGGTGGATCAGGGGCGAGACCGTTGTATCGTCCTCACGCGGGTCGCCTAAGACGTGCTCGTCGATCGCGGCGTGGAAGCGTTCGAGGAAGGGCACGCGGACGGACTCCTGCACCAGGATCCTGGTCCCGGCGAGGCAGACCTGGCCGCCGTCGTCGTACTGGCCGGCCGCCTTGACGGCGGCGGCGTCGAGGTCGGCGTCCTCGAAGACGATGAGGGGGCCCTTGCCGCCGAGCTCGGCGGTGAAAGGCACCAGGTTGCGCGCCGCCGAAACCCCGATCAGACGTCCCGTCTCCGGCGAGCCGGTGAAGGAGACGCGCCGCAGCAAAGGATGCGCAACGAGCGCCGCGCCAGCCTCCTCCCCCACCCCCTGGACGACGTTGAAGACGCCAGGCGGGATGCCGGCTTCAGAGACGAGATCTCCGAGCAGCGAACACGAGAGCGGCGACCACTCGGCGGGTTTGAGGACCACGGTGCAGCCCGCCGCGAGCGCTGGTGCGGTCTTCCAGGTGGAGAGCATGAAAGGGGCGTTCCACGGTGTGATCACGGCCGCGGGCCCCGCCGGCATGCGCTGCACCCGGTTCCAGGTCCCCTGCGAACGCCAGTCGCGCTCCTCGTAGGCGGCGGCGAGGTCCGCGTAAGACCGGTAGTTGCGTGCTCCACGGGAGATGACACGCGCGCGCAGCGAACGCAGGAGCATCGCCATGTCGGCGTTCTCGACGGCGGCCAGCCGGTCCACGTTCTCGTCTATGAGGTCGGCGAGCCGGCGCAGGTAGGGGGCGCGTCCGGCAGGACCGAGATCCGCCCACTGTGGAAACGCGTCGTGCGCGGCGCGCACCGCCAAGTCGACCTCGGCCTCGCCGGCGCGTGAGATCTCACCCATAACCTCGCCGTCGATGGGCGAGATGTCCTCGAAGCGGCACTCGCTCGCGACGCGTCCGCCGCCGATGAAGTGGTCGGGGGAGACATCCACACCCGCCACCCGGACACGTTCGGTAACCGCGCTCATACCAGCTCCTTTACGGTTTCGAGGTCGTCGACCGTGTAGCCGAACGTGAAGCGGTACCCGCGGTCGATTTCTACGGGCGCGAGCGTGTCGTGCTCCTCGCCGGGCGCGGAGTGCAACGTGAGCGTGGCCGGGCCGGCCACGACCTTGGACACCGCCCGGTCGCGGCTGACGGCGCGGACGAGCTCGTGCACCTGCGGGTCGTCGTGGCGTCCTGCGGCGAGACGCGGAAAGTGGCGCACGTTGACGATCGGCGGGGCGTTGTGGCGTGGCCCCTCGTCGGTCTCGCCCTCGATGGTGAGGCTCATGTCGGCGATAGCCCTGCCGCGGGCCGAGCAGGTCGCGCCGTGGCGTCCGCCGGGACGCAGGCCAGGGTCGGCGGGAAGGTCGAGTCCGAACGTGCGGGTCATCCAGATCGAACCCAGTTTCTTGGGGAAACCCTGGATCCAACCCCGCGCCAGCGCGAAGTCCTGGTCGACCCAGATGAACGGGCAGTTGGTCACCTCTTCCCCGTCCAGGAGCGCATTGATCACGATAAAGAACTCGCGGTAGTGGGACCGGATCGGGTCGACAAGCTCCTCCCCGCCCTCGGAGCAGGACTGCCAGTCGGCGCAAACGGCGGCGCAGCGCCCGGCGTCAGGGTGAGGGTCCAAGCCCTCGGGCAGCACGGCCAGGACAGCCTCGGGGTCGGCCCAGTAATCCACCACCAGAAAGTCCCCAACGTAGTGCCAGGGCGGTGGCGGGACGATGCTGGCCCGGCCTGTGCTCGTGCGGGGGGTGGTGTAGCCCTGCAACCTCATGCGTTGACCTCCTCGGGGAGTGGCCGTCCGAGCATCTCCAGGCTCTCGCGCTCGGAGGCGACGGCCGCGGCGTCGAAGCGGAAGTAGGATCTGGGAGGCAATGGCCCCCACGTGTTCGAAGAGTAGCGATCGTCGGGCCAGCGGCGCGGCTCGTGGTCGGCCTCGAGCTGCTCCATGTCGCAATACAGCTCTACAAAGCACTCCTCCTCGACGATGCGCACGTAGGAGGCTATGTTCCCGCCTATGCCGTGACGCGTCGGCCCCCAGCCGAGCCACCGGCCGTGCCTTCCGAGATGGTCGAGCGCCACCCGCATCTGCCCGATGTCGACGACGTCGAAGGCCAAATGGTGCAGGTGGCTGTAGCCCTTGTCCACGAGCGCCATCACGTGGTGGTCGCCGTTTATGTGGAACCACACGCCCCCGTCGCCGAGCCAATCCGTGACCCGCATGCCGAGCACGCGCGTGTAGAAGTCCACGCCGCGCGAGATCTCCCCCGTCAGGAAGTTCACGTGCCCGAGCTTGCGGGGATGGCCGACGACCTGGTCCTTCGCCGGCCGCGCGTGCGGGGTCCAGCGCATCTCCGGCTCCCTGTAGGGGAGGATGCGCACCCTGTTTCCTTCGGGGTCGGAAACCTCGAGCCCACTGTTACGCTCCTCCCACGGCACCTCAAGCCCATCAAAGTGCCTGCGCGCGTCATCGAGCGTGCATGAGCGCCGCAGCTCGAAGGCCACGTGCCCGATACCGGGCACATCGGCAGCGACCAGCTCCAGGCAGAACGGTTCGTCGTCGCAGGCGAGGCGGGCGCGAGCATTGTCGCGTTCGCGTTCTACGAGGCCGAACTGGGCGCACCAGCGGTGGGTGGCGTCGTCTACGTCGGTGACCAGAAGGCTGACGTGATCGATGCGGCGGAGAGAGATCACACCGTCACCCGCACGGGCAGACGCTTGATACCGTTGAAGAAGTTCGAACGCAGGCGCTCGGGCGGTCCCATGAGTTCGAACCCCTCGACGCGTCTGAGCATCTCCTCGAAGGTGATGCGGATCTCCAGCCGCGCCAGATGGGCGCCCAGGCAATGATGTATGCCGCCGGGCCCGAACGCCATGTGCTTGTTCGGGTCGCGGCCGACGTCGAAGGTGTCGGGGTTCTCGAAATACTCTTCGTCGCGGTTGCCCGACACGAGCCAGGTCGCGACCTTGGCCCCCGCGGGGATCTCGGTCCCCGCCAGCTCGGTGTCCTGCGTGGTAGTGCGCCTGAAGTAGTGAACGGCCGTCGCCCAACGCAGCATCTCGTCGGCAGCGGTAGGCAGGAGGGACGGGTCGTTTCTCAGGCGTTCTAGCTGGTCAGGGTACTCGAGTAAGGCTAGCAGGCCGTGGGTGATCGTATGCCGCGTCGTCTCGTTGCCGGCGGTGGCGAGCAACACGAAGTAGACGTCGAACTCGCGCTGCGTGAGGTCTGCATTGACGAGCAACGTAATGATGTCGTCCCTCGGGTTCTTGCGCCGCGCCTCCGCAAGCTTGCGCCCGAACTCGAACATCTCCTGCGCGACCGGGCTCGAGAATGGCAAGAGCCGGTGGGCATCCTCGACGGGTTGCGCATATTCGGGGTCCTGGTTGCCGAGGATACGGTCGCCCATGTCCACGATGTGGCGGCGGTCCTCTTGCGGCACGCCCAGAATCTCGGCGAAGACCTGCATGGGGATCTCCGACGAGATCTCCTCCACGAAGTCGAACTCGCCCTTGGGCAGCGCCTCGGTGAGAACCCGGTCACAGACCGTATGCACGGCATCCTCCCACACCTTCACGGCGCGGGAGGTGAAGCGGCGCGCGATCAGCTTCCTGAGCTCGGTGTGGCGCGGCGGGTCCGTGTCTATCATGGACTTGCGGGCTTCTATCTGGTCTGGGTCGAGGTCCTCCAGGGAGGTCCCGCCGAGCTCCGAGGAGTACACGGCGAAGTTGCGGTGCACCTCGCGGATGTCCCAGTAGCGGGTCACGGCATAGAAGCCGGGGCCGTCGGGCTCGGGGTTGAAGTGGACGGGGTCCTCGCGCCGCAGGGTACGGAACCACTCGTAGGGCACCCGCTCGACGAAGGCGTCGTGGCTCGAGAGGTCGATCTCCTCGAGCGACACGGTCTCGGTCGCGTCGGTCATCGTCGGTCTCCTATAGGTGGTGGAGGTACTCGGTCAGCTCCCAGTCCGAGACCCACGTGCGGTGGCGCTCGACCTCGAATCGCTTCATGGTAAGGAACGTGTCGACGATCTGCGGGCCCATCGCCTCGCGCAGCACGTCGTCGGCCTCCAGCGCGTCCAGAGCATCGCTGAGGGAGGCCGGCAACTGCCCACCGGCCTCCTCTTCGGCCAGGGTATAGGCGTCACCGCCCACGGGGGGCCCGAGCTCCAGCTTCTCGCGCACGCCGTGCAGCCCCGCGAACAGGATCGCGGCGGCCGCGAGGTACGGATTCGCGCTGCCATCGCCTACGCGGACCTCGGCCCGCGTGGCCCCTCCGCGCTCGGGCGGGACGCGGACAAAAGCCGTGCGGTTGTCCCAGCCCCAGTTGGCATGGGTGGGCGCCAGCGAGTCGGGGACGAGCCGCCGGTAGGCGTTTATCGTCGGGTTCAGGAACGCCGTCAGCGCCCGGGCGTGGGCCATCATGCCGGCCGTGAAGTGGCGGAACTCATCGGAGACGCCGTCGGGGTCGGAGCCGTCGGCGAAGGCGTTGTTGCCGTCGCGGTCGAGCGAGAAGTGGAAGTGGAACCCCGAGCCGCCCTGGTCGTTGAACGGTTTACCCATGAACGTGGCGACGAGGCCGTGGATCGCGGCGACGTCCTTCACGGCGCACTTGAGGCGGAAGGCGCGATCCGATGCCGTCAACGCCGGCGCGTGCTGCAGGTTGATCTCGAACTGCGAGTTCATGAACTCGTGGTTGGCCGCGAACGTCCCCATGCCGACGCTCGATAATGCCTCCGCGATCTCGCGCACGACGCCGCGCGGGTCCGCTTGCGGGCCGACCGTGTAGACCATGCTCAGGTTGTCCACGTAGCGGCGCACACCGTTCGGCGACTCGGGATCCTGCTCGCAAAGGAAGAACTCGAGCTCGGGTCCCACGACCGGCGCGTAACCGAGCTCCTCGAAGCCGGCGACGGCGCGGCGTACGGCGCCCCTGGGGTCGGCGGGCGGGGGATGCTCTCCGACCGGGTGCAGGTCGGCGATGCAGCAGGCAACGCCGGGCTCCCAAGGAAGCATGGTCATCGTCGAGAGGTCGGGGTGGGCGATCAGGTCGGGGTATCCCTCCTCGCCACCCACGACGGGGGTGTGGCGAAGATCGGTGCCCATGACCGCCGAGCAGAACGCGAGCCCGTGCCGGGTAGCGCGCTCGAACTCCCCTATGGGCACGTCTTTGCCCCGCGCCACGCCGTGCAAATCGGGGTAGAGCACCCTCACGCAAGTCACGGAATCGTCGGATAGCTCGGGCGGCCTGGCCACGAGTTCCTCTCTGTGAACCACGACTACTCCTTCCCGCCGGCGTCGCCGGCTGTACTCTCAGAACGGTCTGTTACGGCTTCCGCCAGGAACGCGTCGAAGAGACGAAACGCGGCCTCTCGGGCCGCCTCCTGGCGCTCGGGCGCCGCAGCGAGCAATTGCGTGCCGTCTTCTATACCGAGCGCCGCCAGGCTCTCGGTGTCCGCAGCCGCCCAACCTGCGATGATCTCCACGGTGCTCTCCGGATGGAACTGTACCCCGAGGTGCGGCCCAAGACGGAACGCCTGCACGGCGTCGGCCGTGCGCGCCACCTCCACGGCGCCGGGGGGCGTGGTAAAGCGCTCGTAGTGCCACTCCAGCCAGGGACCGGCGGGGATCGTGCCGGGGTCGTCGGTCTCGATCTCTCGCCAGCCGAGCTCGGGTACAGGCGCGCGCTCCACCCGCCCGCCGAGCACGACGGATAACACCTCGCCTCCAAAGCACAGCCCGAGCACGGGAACCTCTTTCTCTACCGCGGCCCCGATCAACTTCAACTCCTCCACGACCCCAGGCTCGTGCGTGTCGTTGGGGCCGTAAGGGGAACCGAGCGAGGCCACGAACGAATAGTCCGCGGGATCGGGGGCCGCGGTCCCGTCCCAGGACGGATGAACTTCGAAAGGGATGCCGCGTTCGCGCAGCCATTCGACCAGCAGACCTGGCGGCGTCGTCTCCTCGTGCTGTCGGATCAGGACTGGCTTCACGCCGCCACTCCGGCCGGTTCATGTCTACGTGGACGGTACCAGGCCCTCACTCGCTGCCTCCCACCACCATTCGCTCGGCCTCCTCCTCGGAGACGGCCAGCGCGACATGCAGCGTGTTGGCCGAGGTCTCGGGCTGCACGCCGGGCCCCGACAGGTCGACCTGCCACTCCTCGACCGTGTTGCTCAGGCGACCGATGCCGTCGATCTCGACCTCGACGACGTCCCCTGGTTCCATGGGCCTGGAGTTCGCCGGAGTTCCGGTAAGGACCACGTCCCCTGGCTCCAGCGTGATCAGACGACACAGATCTGCGAGCTGGTAGGCGACGCCGAAGATCATGTCCTCCGAGCCGCCCTCCTGCACGACCTCACCATTCAAATAGGCACGCAACGTAAAGATCGTGGGATCGAACTCCGAGGCCCCCACGAGCACGGGCCCGAGGGGCAAAAATCCGTCCTGGCCCTTGACGCGTAGCATCGAACCCCGGTCCGCGTGGCGGAAGTCGTGCAGCCCGACGTCGTTGGCGCATGTGTAGCCTGCGACGTAGGAGAGCACATCCTCGATGCCCACCCCATGCATGCGGCGGCCGATCACGACCGCCAATTCACCCTCGTAGTTGAGAAAGCGCGTCCCCGCCGGCCGCCGCACGGTCCCACCATGCCCATTCAGGGTGGTCGGCGGCTTGAGAAAGTAGGAAGGTTGCGGGGGCGTCGTGGCCGCGTACTCCTCCACCCGGCTCCTGTAGGTCAGGTGGACGGCGATGACCTTTGTGGGCTCGGCCGGCGCGAGGTAGTGTGCCTCGGCCTCGGGGAAACGTTCCCCCGAATCGAGCAGGATCTCATCCCCCTCCCGCCGCCCCCACGCCGGCTCGCCATCGCGCAGCACGCGCAGCCTTCGTCCACCCTCGACAGCCTCGATAGATCCCATACCGGATATCCCAACTATCTAGATAGCCTTAACGATGGATACATTATCCATCACAGCGGCGCTTGTCAAGAATATTCTCACGGTTCGCGTTGCATAATGTATCCACTGCTCTTATGATCCGGCCATGAGAAGTATCTCAGATCCCTTTGAGGGCGCTGGCCCGATCCGGTCCTACTCGGTTGCCGACCTTGCCTACGAGCGGATTCGCGGCCTTGTTCTCAGTGGGGAGCTCGCGCCGGGCACGAGGCTTGGGCAGGTCGAGCTCGCCGAGAGGCTGGGGATCTCACGCACGCCCGTCCGCGAGGCGCTACGCCGGCTCGGGGGCGAGGGCCTTGTCGAAGGGCACTCCAACCACGGCTTCCGCGTGACTGACCTCGGCCTCGACGCCGTGCTGCGGCGCCTGGAGGTGCGTACGGTCCTGGAGCCTGGCATCGCCAGGCTGGCGGCCGACCGGCGGAGTGAGATCCACGTCGAGCAGTTGCACGCCTCGATCTCGCGCGAGCGGCAGGCGCGCGGCGGGATCGAAGCCCACGACGCCAGCCGCGACTTTCACATAACGCTCGCGCGTGCATCAGGCAACGAGGAGATGGTGCGGGTCCTTGAATCGCTGTGGCTGGTCGAAGTAGGAAGGCGATTGCTCTCGCGCCGCGCCGCAGAATCGGACTGGCAGTCTCAAGACGCCGAAGAGCACCGCGAGATCACGGCGGCAGTAGTGGAAGGCCGTGCCGAGGACGCTGGACGGCTGATGGCCGGACACGTCCGCCGCGCGGTACACCACTGGGAGCCCGAGCAACGCGGGACCGACGGGACGAAAGATAAGTAGTATCGGCAAGTGACAGCGGTTTGCGGAAGATTTGATTCTTCCGCAAACCGCGCTGGTCAGCATCTCAGCTTGTTGTACTTTGCTGAAGTGCTGACCGGCTCAAATGCTGACGAGAGAATGCCCGTGTTCAACCTGTAGTCTATGATGTTCACGAACTTCTTTCTGTTACATGACCCGCATAGCGGTTGTATGTTGTCGAAGCTGTCCGAGCCTCCTCTGGTCAGAGGCACGACGTGGTCAGCCTCTAA
>DATFPF010000202.1:0-21526 GCA_035264945.1 Rubrobacter sp. | reverse complement strand
GCGGAAGCGGAGCCGGAGCGTGCTAGAATCTGTCCATGACAGATTCTACGAAGAAGATCCAAAAGACGGAAGAAGAGTGGCAGGACGAGTTGACCTCGGAGCAGTACCGGGTCACCCGCATGAAGGGCACGGAGCGGCCGTTCAGCGGCGAGTACCACGACAAGAAGGACGAAGGCATCTACCGCTGCGTCGCGTGCGGGACGCCCCTGTTCTCCTCCGAGAACAAGTACGACTCCGGGACCGGCTGGCCCAGCTTCTGGGAGCCCGTGGACGCTGGCAACGTCGAGACCGAGGAAGACCGCATGCTCTTCATGCGCCGGACCGAGGTCCACTGCGCCACCTGCGGCGCCCACCAGGGCCACGTCTTCGAGGACGGGCCGCAGCCTACGGGCCTGCGCTACTGCATAAACTCCGCAGCCCTCCGCTTCGACCCGGAGGCCGACCAGAAGTAGTTTTTGGCTGTTAGCTATCAGCCGTCAGCGGTCAGCTTTCGGCTTCTCGGACGCCAGCCGCTCTTCGCGGCTGGCGTCTCTCTTTGCGCCGAAATCTCGGGCTCGCACGGAAGGCTTGGGCCCGAGGCGGGTCCCGTCGGCGCCCTGGGAGAGTGCCTCGGGTCGGGGGCTGACCGCTGAAAGCTGGCCGCTGACAGCCAAACAGTAATTTCTCATCCGGTTGGCTCTGGGGCATCTATCTATGCTCATGGGGATCATGGGGACGAACGCTAGAGATGGGAGAGCTTGGGCATGGCGACGGGTCGGATCCAGGAAGAGCGCATCCAGAACCTCAACGAGGAAGGGGTGGGGGCAGGCGGGCACGTCCTCTACTGGATGCAGTCGTCCCAGCGGGTCGACCACAACCACGCCCTGGAGTACGCGGTTCAGCGGGCGAACGACCTGGACCAGCGCCTGCTCGTGGTCTTCGGTCTCACCGACGATTACCCTGAGGCGAACCTCCGCCATTACGGCTTCATGCTGGAGGGTTTGCGGGACGTGGAGGAAGACCTCCGCAAGCGCGGGATAAAGTTCGTAGTCAGGAGGGGATCTCCAGACGAGGTGGCGCTCGAGGCGGGCAGGAACGCCTCCCTCATCGTCACGGACCGCGGGTACATGCGCCCTCAGAAGAGGTGGCGCGAGAGGGTGGCGAGGGAGGCTGGGTGTTCCCTCGTGCAGGTCGAGACGGACGTGGTAGTGCCCGTCGAGCTCGCTTCGGGCAAGCAGGAGCACGCCGCGAGGACCCTCAGGCCCAAGATCCACGAGTACCTCGACGACTTTCTCGTGGAACTGAACCCCACGAAGCCCGGGAAGCAATCATCCAACATGCAAGAAGATGGGCTCGACCTGTCGGACATAGATGGGGTCCTGGACGGGATGGACCTCGACCGGAGCGCGGGGCGGCTGGGCCACCTCTACAGGGGCGGCAACTCAGAGGCGAAGAAGATCTTCCGCCGCTTCCTGAAGAAGGGCCTCCCCGACTACGACGCCAACCGCAACCAGCCCCAGACAGATTACGTCTCCCACATGAGCAAGTACCTGCACTACGGGCACGTTTCCCCGGTGTGGCTCGCGCTCGAGGTGAAGGCGGCGGGCGGCAAGAACGCGAACTCCTTTCTCGAAGAGCTCATCGTGCGCCGCGAGCTCGCCTTCAACTTCGTCTTCTACAACGACGATTACGACTCGTATGCGAACCTGCCCGGCTGGGCGAAGGAGACGCTCGAAGAGCACAAGAAGGACGATCGGGAGCACACGTACACGCAGAAGCAGCTTGAGGACGCCGAGACGCACGACGAGTACTGGAACGCGGCGATGAAGGAGATGGTCCACACAGGGTACATGCACAACTACATGCGCATGTACTGGGGGAAGAAGATCCTCGAGTGGTCCAACACCCCAGAGCACGCCTACAGGACCACGCTCTACCTCAACAACAAGTACTTTCTCGACGGCCGGGACCCCAACTCGTTCGCCAACGTCGCCTGGGTCTTCGGCCAGCACGACCGCGGCTGGACCGAGCGCGAGGTCTACGGGAAGGTCCGCTACATGTCCGCCGGCGGCCTGGAGCGCAAGGCCAAGCCAGACCAGTACGTCGAGAAGGTGCGGCGCCTGGTCGAGGAGGGCAGGGCCGAAGGACCGGCTTAAGCCGTCTTCGAACGAGCCCCGGGCGGATGCCGCCTACTCACCCTCGTCTGCCTTGCGGACAAGCTCGATGTCCTTCTTGTCCTCAACCCTGCGGGCGAGCACGGCGTTGATCTCGACGCCGACAAGCACCATCAGGCCCATGGCGTAGAGCCAGAGCATGAACACTATCACCGCGCCCAGCTGGCCGTAGATCCGGTCGTAGTTGCCGAGCCTGGAGGCGTAGAAGCTTAGCGCGATGCTGGCGGCGAACATCAGGACCGTCGCCGCGAACCCCCCTGGCGTGATCCATTTGAAAGGCACGCGGGCGTCCGGGGCCAGATAGTAGAGGACGCTAAGCGCCGTGGTCACCACCGCGAAGGCGAACGCCCAACGCGCAGCGCCCCAGACTGCCAGGAGCGCCCCGAAGGGTCCGCCGAGCGTCCTTATGAACGACTCCACCCCGAAGACCGCGAGCGAGAGGGTGGCCATCAGGAGCGTGAAACCAAGGGCCAGGAGGACGGAGGTGCCGCGCAGCTTCCAGAACGGGCGCGTCTCCACGAGCTCGTAGGCCCGGTTTGCCGCCTTGGTGATGGAGATCGAGGCGGCCGAGCCCATCCACAGCGTCGTGACGATGCCGAAGACGAGGACGCCTGAGCCCGTGCCGCGCAGCGTCCTGTCCAGGTAGGCCACGAGAAGCTCGACGGCCTCCGACGGCAGGAAGCCGCCGGACTCGCTGATCAGGCGCCTCACCGCCGATTCTGGGTCGTCGAGCACGAGCCCGGCGAGCGCGACCAGGAAGATGAGGAAAGGGAAGAACGAGACCAGAAAGAAGTAGGTGAGCTGCCCCGCGAGCCCAAGCAGGTCGTTCTCGCGCACCTTGATCAAGACCCGCGCCAGAAAGCCGGGGCCGACGATGCCCCTCAAGTCCGAGAGGAAGCCCCTCACGGCCGCCACGGGGGCCCGCTCATCGGGGCGCCCTCCACCGCCGCCAAAGGAACCAAAGGGCCCCGAGGACGAGGGCGGCAAGCAACGCGAGCACGAGATAGGACGCGTACACCTCCACCACCCTCCACCGCCTGCCGAGCGCCCACCCCAGGCCCACCAGCGTCGCGGTCCAGGCGACGCTCCCGGCGAGGGTGTAGCCCAAAAAGCGCCACCTGACGGGCATGCGCTTCAGGCCGGCGGGAACCGAGATCAGGGGCCCCACGCCGGGGATGAGGTGGCCGATCAGGATGGCCATGCCGCCGTGCCGCTGGAAGGCCACGCTCGCCCTGTCGAGATCCGACCCGAAGACGAGCTTGCTCCTCTGGGCGCGCCCGACCTGGCGCCGCAGGCGCGCCTCACCGATCCGGAGCCCCAGGGAGTAGAAGATCATGGCGGCCGCCACCCTCGCCGCCGTGCCCGCCAGCACCACGGGGACGAAGGTAAGGCGGCCCTTCTCCACAAGAAACCCGAACAGCGGGAGCGTGAACTCCGTCGGAGCCGGCAGGTAGAGGCTCCCCAACAGGACTACCACGAACACCCCGACGTACCCGAGGGAGTGGACGACGTCCACAACCCATCTTGCTAGCTCGGCGAGCAGACCACCCATCTCGTTTTACCCACCACCCTCCCGCACAGGACGCCTTCAGTATGCCCCAAACGGTTCAAGGCCGTGAACGCCCTGCGCTAGCGGGACGCCCTTCGCGAGGGGACGCTTCGCGAGCCTCGCGGATGGTCCGCGGAGCGTTCCGCCCCTGCCAGGCAGGGCGTTCTTCGCGTCAGGTTCGGCGGAGATCCCCCTATGGTGTTCCGGCGCTGGCGTCGCCCCTGCCGACCGGGCGGCGCCAGCGCTCCCTGCCCTCCCTGTACAGGTCGCCGCCGTGGAGGTCGTTGACCACGACGACGGGGAAGTCCTCGACGACGAGCCGCCTGACAGCCTCGGCCCCGAGGTCCTCGTATGCGACGACCTCGGCCTCAACCACCCGGTCGGCAAGGAGGGCCGCCGTCCCCTCGACGGCCCCGAAGTACACGCAGCCGTGCTCGCGCATAGAGGAGATCACCCTTTCGGAGCGCAGGCCTTTGCCGACCATGCCCCTGAGGCCGCGTTCGATCAGGAGCGGCGAGTAGGGGTCCATCCTTGAGGCCGTCGTGGGCCCGGCAGGGCCGAGCGCGTGGCCCGGCCTGGCCGGGGCCGGGCCCGTGAAGTACACGACCTGGCCCTCGGGGTCGAAGGGCAGGGGATCGCCGTTTTCGATGGCCTCCTTGATCCTGGCGTGGGCCGCGTCGCGGGCGGCGAAGAGGACGCCCGAGAGCAGGACGACGTCGCCGGTGTGGAGGGACTCGTTACCCTCCCGCGTCAGCGGGGTTTGGAGGCGGGTTGGCCCCTTTGTCATAGCTCGACGGAGGCCGTGCGGTGGGAGTGGCAGTCGAGGTTGACGGCGACGGGGAACGCGGCGATGTGGGTCGGGAAGCTCTCGACGTGGACCGCGAGCGCCGTCTGGGTGCCGCCGTAGCCGGCCGGGCCTATGCCGGTCGCGTTGATCCTGTCTAGCAGGTCCCGCTCGAGCTCCGCCAGCTCGGGTTCTGGGTTCGGCTCGCCCGAGGGGCGCGTAAGCGCCTTCTTGGCGAGCAGGGCAGCCTTCTCGAACGGGCCGCCGATGCCGACGCCGACCGTGACGGGCGGGCTGGCGTTGGGGCCGGCCCTCTCTATCGTCTCGACCACGAAATCCTTCATCGCCTCGATGCCCTCGGCCGGGGTGAGCATCCTTAGGGCGCTCATGTTGTCGCAGCCTGCCCCCTTGACGAGCATGGTCAGCTTCAGGCCCTCTCCCTCGACGGGCTCGTGGTAGACGACGGCCGGGGTGTTGTCGCCGGTGTTCGTCCGGTCTATGGGGCTCCGGACTATGGACTTCCTTAGGTAGCCCTCCTCGTAGCCCCGCCTCACACCCTCGTCTATGGCCGCGCCGAGGGTGCCGCCAGTTACGCGGGCACCGTCTCCCGCCTCGACGAAGAAGACCGCGTAGCCGGTGTCCTGGCAGAAGGCTACGCACCTCTCGCGGGCGACGTCGGCGTTCTGGAGGAGCCTCTCGATGACCTCGCGTCCTAAGGGCGACTCCTCCTCTTCGAGCGCGCGGCGCAGGGCCGAGAGGTGGCTCTCTGGCAGCTCGGTGTTCGCCTCGATGCACAGGTCGCGCACAGCTTGCGTTACCCGGCTCGCCTCTATCTCGCGCAAGATACCTCGCCCTCGCCTCCGGTGTGACCGGGCCAAGGGTAGCATCGCGGACGATTTTTCTGAAGAGGGTTGGTCGGCCGGGGGCGCGTAACGCTTCCCGTAACGATCCGGCGACGGGCGGCGTGTAGGGTCTGGATCGGGCGGCGCGGAACAGGGCAAAGGTAGTCCATTTTGGGGATGCGTCGGGCGCCGATGGATGTGATCGTTGGACCCGAAGACCGAAGAAGGGGTTGGCGTTTGGATCGGCAGCCGGGAGAAGGGCCGCGGCTCGGGCGGCGCGGAGCGGGCGCCCGCGTCGCTTCCGGGCTGTCCCTGCTTGCTTTCCTGGCGTGCGTGAGCCTGGCCGTCGGGGGCCTGCTCTTCGCCTTCCTCAACGGGCGCGACCCGGGCGAGATCGTCAGGGACAACATACTCGTCGTCGCGGTCCTGACGACCGTGTTCTCGGGGGTCGGGGCCCTGATCTCCTCGCACCGCCCCGGCAACCCGATAGGCTGGATCTTCTGCGCGGCGGCCCTCTTCCAGGGGCTCTCGAACTTCGGATCCGAGTACGCCACCTACGCGCTGCTGACGGAGCCTGGCTCGGTCCCGCTAGGGGCCTGGGTGTCGTGGTTGAGCAGTTGGGTGTGGGCCCCAGGGCTAGGCCTGATCCTGGTCTTCCTGCCCCTCTTGTTCCCCGACGGGAGGCTACCCTCGCGCCACTGGGCGTGGGTTGGTTGGACCGGGGGCGCCTCCATCGCGACGATCTCCGCGCTGGTATTCGTCCTCCTCTGGCCCGAGAGGGGTCCCGCGTTGTTGAGGGCCCCGGTGGAGGAGGAAGGGGGCTCGCTGTGGGTCATAGACCTCCTGGTCGGGGACTTCGCGTTTCCGCTCATGTTGCTGGCCGGCCTGGCCGCCGTTGTCTCGCTGTTCGCGCGTTTCCGCCGGGCGCGGGGGGAGGAGCGCCAGCAGATCAAGTGGTTCGCCTACGCCGCCGCCCTGACGCTCTTCTGGATGTTCCTGATAGAAGGTATCCCCGACTCGAGCCCGCTCTTCGAGGCCATCACCAACACGCTGGGGGTGCTCGTCGTCCCGTCGATCCCCGTCGCCGCCGGAATAGCCATCTTCCGCTACAGGCTCTACGACATAGACCTCCTCATAAACCGCACCCTCGTCTACGGCGTCCTGACCGCGTCGCTGGCGCTCGTGTACGTCGGCAGCGTGAGTGCCTTGCAGTACGCGTTCCGCGCGCTGACCGGGGGCGGCTCGCAGCTGGTGATCGTGGCTTCCACGCTGGTCATCGCTGCGCTCTTCGGGCCGCTACGCCGCCGCATACAGGCCGTGATCGACCGTCGCTTCTACCGTCGCAAGTACGACGCGGCCAGGATGCTCGAGGCGTTCTCCGCGAGGCTCCGGGACGAGACCGACCTGCCCTCGTTGAACGATGACCTCGTGGCGGTGCTGCGCGAGACGGTGCAGCCCGCGCACGCCTCTTTGTGGTTGCGACCGCAGCGGGTCGGGGCCGGCGGACGAACCGGGGAGGTGGGCGGCCCATGAGCGCGCGGACCGCTTCACGGCTGGCGTGGTCGTTGTGGGCGCTGACGGTCGCGCTCATGGCGTCTACCGTAGTCTTTACGGTGCTCTATCCCCTTTACAGGGACGCGGCCAGCAACGCCGTAAACTACGGCATCGCTATCCTGTTCGTCGCGACTTTCGGGACGGTGGGGGCCCTCATAGCCTCCCGCCGTCCGGAGAACCCGATAGGCTGGGTCTTCTGCGGCATGGGACTGGCGCTGGTCGTCGCGGTCTTCACCGGCAACTACGCCCAGTATGCCCTCGTGGTCGAGCCCGGGGCCCTGCCCCGGGCGGAGACCGCGGCGTGGGTTGGGAACTGGATCTGGCTCGTCGCTTTGAGCCCGCTCGGGTTCTTTCTGCTTCTCTTCCCCGACGGGCGGCCTCCCTCGCCGCGCTGGCGGTGGGTGGGGTGGCTCCAGGTCGTCGCGCTCGCCGGCTGGACCGCCTCGCAGGCGCTGGTCCCGGGCCCCCTCCTCAACGCCGGCTACGAGTCGCTTGACAACCCCTACGGGATCGAAGCACTCGGGGGCGTACTGAGGTGGGTTGGGGCCGGCTGCGGCTCTCTCCTTGTGATGACCTTGCTCGCCTCGGTCGTCTCCGTCGTGGTCAGGTTCTGGCGTTCGAGGGGGGACGAGCGCCGGCAGATCAAGTGGGTGGCCTACGCCGGGGGGGTGGTGGCACTCGTCATCGGATTGCAGTTCGGGGCCGAAACGGCGTTGCCGGAGAGCGATCTGGTGGTAGAAGTCCTGAACCTCTCCCTCGTTGTGTCGCTTACCACCGTGCCAATCGCCGCGGGCGTGGCGATCCTCCGCTACCGCCTCTACGACATCGACGCGATCATCAACCGCACCATCGTCTACGCCGCGCTCACGGCGTCCCTGGTGCTCGTGTACGCGTGCGGCGTCGTGCTTCTCAGGGGGCTCGTCTTCGGCTTCACCGGGCGCTCCTCCCAGCTCGTCGTGGTCGCCTCCACCCTGGCGGTCGCGGCGCTCTTCGGACCCTTCAGGCGGCGCATACAGGACGCAATAGACCGCCGCTTCTACCGCAGCAAGTACGACGCCGCCAGGACACTCGCCGCCTTCGGGGGGAGGTTACGGGACGAGACCGACCTTGACGCCTTGAGCGCTGACCTCGTGGGGGTGGTGGAGGAGACGATGCGGCCTGCGCACGCAGCGCTGTGGCTGCGGCCGGCCGGACGGGCGGGCGAAGTGAAAGAGAAAATTCCCGGGGGGCGGTCTCGTAACGCTCTTCGTAACGGCGGGCAGACGGCCAGGCTCTAGGATATCGGGCAAGGAGGCAAAGTGACGACACAGACAAAGCAAAAGACGGGATTCTGGCAGGACCTCTTCAGGCGCGACGGGCGCGGGGCTTCCGAGGAGAGGCCGGCGGTCGCCGACGTGCCGCGGCAGGACGCGCCCGAGCTCGACATCGCGCCCAACGACCCGATCCTCGCCTACCTCGCCGGCGTCGCCGGGGTGGTGGAGGTCGACAAGCTCGTCCTAGACTCCCCGGCGCTCAGAAAGATGAGGGAGGCAAACGTCAAGCTCCTCGTGCCGCTCGTCAGCCAGGGGGAACTCATAGGGCTGCTCAACCTCGGCCCGCGACTCTCCCAGCAGGAGTACTCGGCCGACGACCGCAAGCTACTCTCCGACCTGGCCACCCAGACGGCCCCGGCCGTGAGGGTCGCCCAGCTCGTCCGCCAGCAGCAGCAGGAGGCCAAGGAGCGCGAGCGCATCGAGCAGGAGCTCAAGGTCGCGCGCTTGATCCAGCAGACCCTTCTGCCGAAGGCCCTCCCCGAGCTCCCGGGCTACGAGGTGGCCGCCTACTACCAGCCTGCCCGCGAGGTAGGCGGCGACTTCTACGACTTTTTGACGCTGGAGGACGGCCGCCTGGGGCTCGTGGTCGGCGACGTTACCGACAAGGGCGTCCCGGCGGCGCTCGTGATGGCTACGACCCGCACGATGCTCCGCGCCGCAGCCCAACGCCTGCTCTCCCCCGGGGAGGTCCTCCAGAGGGTCAACGACGTGCTTGTCCAGGACATACCGCCAAACATGTTCGTGACGTGCCTGTACGCGATCCTCGACCCCGAGAGCGGGCGCGTCGTCTACGCCAACGCAGGCCACGACCTGCCCTACAGGCGCCGGGCCGGTCGCCAGGGCGCGGCCGAGGAGCTCAGGGCGCGCGGGATGCCGCTCGGCCTGATGCCGGGGATGGGCTACGAGGAGAAGGAGATGGTCCTGCAGAGGGGCGAGAGCATCCTGTTCTACAGCGACGGGCTCGTCGAGGCCCACGACGGGCGGCGCGATATGTTCGGCTTCCCGAGGCTCCAGGGCCTTGTGGGCGCCCACCGCTCGGGTGGCTCCTCCCTCATAAGCTTCCTCCTCTCCGAGCTCGCGCGCTTCACCGGCGAGGGCTGGGAGCAGGAGGACGACATAACGCTGGTGACCCTGGACAGACAGGAGGAGTCGTGAGCGCACCCGGGAACGGGTCCCGCCGGACGCTCGCCGAGCTGAGCGTGCCGAGCGAGCCCGGCAACGAGCGCCGGGCGATGGAGGAGGTGGCGGGCACCGTGGAGGCCCTCGGGCTGCCGGACCGTACCCTGGAGCGGCTCAAGACAGCCGTGGCCGAGGCGACCATGAACGCGATGGAGCACGGCAACCGCTACCGCGGGGAGGCCCCCGTCTTTATAGAGGTATCGGCAACCGACGCCGAGCTCTCCGTCAAGATCACGGACGAGGGGACCGGTCCTCCGGTCTTCGACCCCCAGACGCCAGACCTCGAGGCCAAGCTCGACGGCGAGCAGACCCCGCGCGGCTGGGGGCTCTTTCTCATAAAGAGCATGGTCGACGAGATGAACGTTACCGGCGACGAGCGCCACCACACGGTGGAGCTGATCCTGCACCTGAACGGGCGGGCGGAAGGAGGAGCGAGATGGCCGTAAAGCACCTGGAGGTGGGGGTGCGCCGGGAGCCCGGGGGGACCGTGCTCGACCTTCGGGGCGAGATCAACGGCTTCGCCGAAGGAGCGCTCGACGCGGCCTACACGGAGGCAGAGAAGGGCAACCGGGACCCCATCCTCCTCAACTTCGAGGGGGTCGACTACATCAACTCGACGGGCATAGCCCTGATCGTCGGCCTCCTCGCCCGCGCCCGCGCCGCCAAGCGCGACCTCTCGGCCTACGGTCTCAGCGAGCACTACGTCGAGATCTTCAACATCACCCGCCTCTCGGACTTCGTGAGCGTCTTCCCGGACGAACAGAGCGCGATGGAGATAGCCAACTGAAAGGAGGCACGAATGCCACAGGCACAGGTGACGATGGACGTGCGAAAGGTGGACGAGAGCGTCGGCGTCATAGACGTGAAGGGCGAGCTTACGGCGTTCGCCGAGGGGGTTCTTATGGACGCCTACAACCAGGCAAGCGACGGGAGGGTTCGCGCTATCGTCCTGAACTTCGAGGGCCTCGAGTACATGAACAGTTCCGGCATAGGCCTGCTGGTCACGCTGCTCATCCGCGTCAACCGCGAGAAGCAGCGGCTCCTTACCTACGGCCTCAGCGACCACTACCGGAGCATATTCCAGATCACGCGCCTCGACGACGCCATCGGCATCCACGATTCCGAGGACGAGGCCGTCGAGGCCGCGAGAGCGTGAAGAAAGCCGGTCGGCAAGAGCTGAAGTGCTGAGAAGCTGAGATGCTGACGGGCTGCCGGCCGAAGGGAGGCAACATGACGGCGCACAACCCGGTGCCGGAGGAGCGACGGCCCCGCGACGCGGCCCACTGGGCGCGTCGCGTCGAGAGGATCCGTGTCCCCGACGCGTCCGGGGCCGCGCCGAACGTGGAGGGTCGCAGGATGGTTGGGCCGCTTCAGGGTTTCGGAAAGATGTGGCAGAAGACCTACAAGACGCGCCTCGAGGGTGTCCGGGTTGCGCCGGCGGTGGTGGTCGAGACCCTCAAGGAGAGGTTCCCGGAGATCTCCGGGTTCGGCGACGGTTTCAGGATGCCGGCCGGCGGCCTCGTGCCAGGGGCCGTGGCGCTGCTCGGCGGCCTCAGCGGCGTCGTGGTCCTCTACGCCGACGACGAGTCATTCACGTACATGACCCCGGAGGGGCACCCATTCTCGGGTTGGATTACCTTCAGCTCCTACGCCGAGGAGGACGGCACGACGGTCGCCCAGGCGCAGCTCCTCATCCGCGCCGCCGATCCGATCTACGAGATCATGATGCCCCTGGGGCTGCACAGGCTAGAGGACACTACCTGGCAGCGGGCCCTCGGGAGGGTAGCGGACCATTTTGGGGCCGCCGGCCGGGTCGAGACCCGCGTAACCTGCGTGGACCCGAGGCGGCAATGGAGGCGGTATACGAACGTCCGCCACAACGCCCTCGTCCTCTCGGCGCTGCACGCCGCGACCGCCCCGCTGCGCTGGATCAAGCGTCGGGCCACGGACGTCGGCAGGACCCCGAGAACCCGAAACCAAACGAAGGGAGGCACCCGATGACAGATCGGACCCCACAGAGCGAAGAGCCCGGCGAGGAACGCCCGGCCCGCCCGGAACCCCGCGACGCGGCATTCTGGGCGAAGAGGGTGGAGAAGCTGGAGGTCTCCGCGGTGCCCGAAGGTGCCTCCAACGTTAACGTGCACGGGCGGCGGGAGGTCGGCGCGCTCCAGGGGTTCGGCCAACTCTGGCAGAAGACCTACAGGGTACGCATGGCCGGCGCGGAGAAGACGCCCGAGGAGGTGGTGCGGGTGTGGAAGGAGCACTTCCCCCAGCTCCAGCCGCCGAACAGCCGGTTCTACCCATCGATGGCTGGCGTGGCGCCCGGCGAGGTGCTCTTCATAAGCGCGTCCGTCGGCGGCATGCCCGTCCACACGGGGGTGCGCGTGATCTACGCCGACGACGAGTCTTTCACGGTAATGACCCCGGAGGGCCACCCCGAGTCAGGCTGGAACACGTTCTCCGCGTACACCGACGAGGACGGCACGACCGTGGCCCAGGTCCAGTCCCTCGCCCGCGCCAACGACCCGATCTACGAGATCGGCTTCCGCGTGGCCGGCGCCACGGAGCAGGAGCGCATCTGGACGCACGTCCTGAAGTCGCTCTCGGCCCATTTCGGCTTGAACGAGCCGGTGAGCCTGGAGAAGACCTGCGTCGACCCGAAGCTCCAGTGGTCGCAGGTACGGAACCTCTGGCACAATGCGGGCGCCCGGTCGGTGATCTACACGATGGCCGCCCCCCTGCGCTGGCGGCGCGCCCGATCGCGAAGGTGAACGGATCGGCGGCGGGGAAGTGCCGCGCACGGATAGAATGCGGGCCATGAGCGGGAGCACCTACGACGCGGTCGTCGTCGGCGCGGGGCCGAACGGCCTCGCCGCCGCCGTCGAGCTGGCGCGCAACGGGCGCCGGGTGGCCGTGCTCGAGGCCGGGGAGAGGGTGGGGGGCGGCACCCGGTCGGACGAGAGCACGCTCCCGGGCTTCGTCCACGACCTCGGCTCCGCCATACACCCTCTGGGATACGCCTCGCCGTTCTTTGCCAACCTGCCCCTCCAAGAGCACGGCCTGGAGTGGATCCACCCTCCCGCCCCGCTCGCCCACCCCCTCGACGACGGCACCGCCGCCGTCCTCGAGCGCTCGACGGCGAGGACCGGCGCCACGCTTGGCCGGGACGCGGAGGCCTACCGCCGCCTGATCGACCCGCTGGCCGAGGACGCCCGCCGCATACAGGCCACACTCTCCGGTTCGC
Organism: Rubrobacter sp.; assembly: GCA_035264945.1. GTDB lineage: Bacteria > Actinomycetota > Rubrobacteria > Rubrobacterales > Rubrobacteraceae > Rubrobacter_D. The sequence continues at coordinate 8,908 of DATFPF010000202.1, read as the reverse complement.
GGAGCCTCCCGCGACACCCGCTCGCCCTTGCGTCCGCGGGCTTGCGGTCATTAGGCTCCGCCAGGGGGTTCGCCGAGGGCGCGTTCGAGGGCGAGAGGGCCCGCGCGCTCTTCGCCGGCAACGCAGCCCACTCCTTCCTGGCGTTGGAGAAGAGGCCGAGCGCCCTCTTCGGGGTGATGCTAGGTACCTTGGGTCACGCCTTCGGCTGGCCCTTTCCGAGAGGCGGGTCCCAGAGCATAGCCGACGCGCTCGCCTCCTACCTGCTCTCCCTCGGGGGAGAGATCTTCACCGGCGTCAGGGTCCGCTCGGTGGAGGAGGTGCCCAAGACCCGGACGGTCCTCTTCGACGTGACGCCGCGCCAGCTCCTCGACATCGCCGGCGAGCACCTGACCGAGCGTTACGCGGGCGGCCTCAAGCGCTACCGCTACGGCCCCGGCGTCTTCAAGGTGGACCTCGCGCTCGACGCTCAGATCCCCTGGGAAGCCCAAGAATGTCTGCGGGCAGGCACCGTCCACCTCGGCGGGACGCTTGAGGATATCTCCGCCGGCGAGGCCGCCGTCGCGCGCGGGGAGCACCCCGAGAGGCCCTTCGTATTGCTCGCCCAGCAGAGCCTCTTCGACCCGACGCGCGCCCCCGAGGGCAAGCACACGGTATGGGCCTACTGCCACGTCCCAAACGGCTCGACCTTCGACATGACCGGGAGGATAGAGGCGCAGATAGAGCGCTTCGCCCCCGGCTTCGGGGACCGCATCCTGGCCCGGAGCGCCTGGGGGCCGGCCGACCTCGAACGGTGGAACCCCAACCTGGTAGGGGGGGACATAAACGGCGGCTTCATGAACGTGAGGCAGCTCTTCGCCAGGCCCATGTTCAGGCCGAACCCGTACTCGACGAGCGCGCCGGGCCTCTACCTCTGCTCGTCATCGACCCCGCCGGGGGGCGCCGTGCACGGGCTGTGCGGCTTCATGGCCGCCCGCTCCGCTCTGCGCTACCTGAAGGCGTAGCCGGGCGTGGGTCGGGCGCCGGCGAACACGGGGGACGGGGCCGCCGAGGACCCGGGGCGGCGGGCGCGGGTGGGGACGTCGGTTGGTCGGCTGGCCGCGTCGGCCGTGCTCGTTCTCTACGCGGCGAGCATCGCCGCGAACATCTGGCTGGATCGCCGCATCGGCCCGGGCGGCGGGAGCCCGGTGGAAGACGTGCTCGTCTCCGTCGGGTTCGGGATGTTCGCTGTGGTGGGTGCCCTGCTGGTCGCCCGGCGGCCCGGAAATCCTATCGGCTGGATCCTGAGCGCGACCTCGCTCGTGGTACCGGCCTCGGCACTCGAGACGTACGCGGCCTACGTGATGACCACCACCGGTAGGCCCGACTGGCTCGCCGTCCTCGGCGCGTGGGTAAACAGCTGGTACTGGTTCGTGTTCATATTGCTCGCCTTCATCTTCCTGCCCCTCTACTTCCCCGACGGGCGCCTGCCCTCCCGCCGCTGGCTCCCGGTCGCGGCGATCTCGGGCGCCGGAGCCCTGGTCATAGTCGTCCTCGGGATGCTCGCCGACACGCTCGCCGGCCAGAACATCGACTACAGGATCGAGAACCCCATCGGGATCGAGGGCCTGGCCCACGTCGAGGATATGCCGCTCGTCCTCGGCGTGCTGAGCGTCCCCCTCGCCGTCGGGTGCGTCGGGGCGGTAGCGGCCGTGGTGGTGCGCCTGCGTCGTTACAGGGGTGTCGAACGCCAGCAGATGAAGTGGTTCTTGTTCGCCACCGCGCCCATCCTTATCTTCCCCATTACGGATCTCTTGCCTGGCATCGTCGGCGGGCTGGTGCTCGGATGGGTACTCATAGGCCTGCCCACGGCCATCGGGATCGCGGTGCTGCGCTACCGACTCTACGACATCGACGTCGTAATAAACCGCGCCCTCGTCTACGGTACCCTGACGGCCTTACTGGCGCTGGTCTACGTCGGGAGCGTGGTGGCCTTGCAGCGGATGCTCGCGCCGCTAACGGGGGAAGGCAATCAGCTCTCGGTCGTGGCCTCGACGCTGCTTATCGCCGCGCTCTTCGGGCCGCTTCGTGGGCGGGTGCAGGGCTTTATCGACCGCCTCTTCTACCGCGAGAAGTACAACGCCGAGAGGATCATGGCCGACTTCTCTGCGACGTTGCGCGACGAGACGGACCTGGCCTCCCTGGGCGACGGCCTCGCCGGGGTGGTCGCGGAGACTGTGCGGCCGGCCCACGTCTCCCTCTGGCTGCGCGAACCCGGCCGGGCGGCTCAAGAGAGGGCGGCACGCGAAGGGGCCACCACAGGGGAACACGGGCCGGAGACGGGCCCGCAGACCTGAGGAGGAGAGCCATGAGCGCGACGACCAGCAGGGGCCACCCCGCCGGCGGGACACCGGGGCCGCGGGGGAACCCGGTCCTTGGCAGCATGCGCGATTTCCAGCGCGACAAGCTCGGCTTTATCCGGGGCCTGACGCGCTACGGCGACGTGGCCCGCTACCGCATGGCCCACCTCACCTGGTACCAGATCAACCACCCCGACGGCATAAGGCGCGTTCTGCAGGAGAACAACCGCAACTACGGCAAGGGCTCCCTCACCCTTGGCGTCTTCAAGCCGGTCGTCGGGGAGGGCCTGCTCACGAGCGAGGGCCCGCTGTGGCTCAGGCAGCGGCGCCTCATGCAGCCCGTCTTCCACAAGAGGAGCGTCGCGGCCTTCGGCCCCATGATGACCGACGAGACCCTGGCGATGCTGGAACGCTGGCGGCCCGCCGTGCAAGACGGGACGCCGCTCGACGTGCCCGCCGAGATGGCGCGCCTCACGCTTGACATAGCGACGGCCTCCCTCTTCCACGCCCACGTCGGCGAGGAGCCGGGGGCCATAGCGCGGGCGGTGAACACGCTCGTCGAGGACCTCGGCTACCGCTTCGAGGTGCCCTTCTACCCGCCGCCCCGCGTGCCCACCCCTCGCAACCGGCGCCGCCGGGCCGCGCTCCGCACCGTGGACCGGGCCGTCTACAAGATCATCGCGGAGCGCCGCCGCGGCGGGGGAGAAGAAGACGACCTGCTGGCCCTCCTTATGGGCGCCAGGGACGAGGCGACCGGCGAGGCCATGGACGACCGCCAGCTGAGGGACGAGGTAATAACCCTCTTCCTCGCGGGCCACGAGACCACCGCGAACGCCCTCTCGTGGGCCTTCTACCTGCTCGCCACCCACCCTGAGGCCGAGACGCGCCTGCTGGAGGAGCTCGACGCGGTACTCGGGACCGGCGATAGGCGAAGGGTGCCAACCCTTGAGGACCTGCCGAGGCTGGCCTACACCAAGATGGTAGTGGACGAGACCCTGAGGCTGTACCCGCCGGCCTGGATCACCAACCGCCAGGCCGTCACGGAGGACGAGATCCTGGGCCACCGCATCCCGGCCGGCGCCTTCGTTATGCTGAGCCCCTACGTCCTCCACCGCCACCCGGGCTACTGGACCGACCCCGACGCCTTCGACCCCGATAGGTTCGCCCCGGGCCGGAGCAACGGGCGGCCGCGCTTCGCCTATTTCCCTTTCGGCGGCGGCCCGCGCCAGTGCATCGGCCAGGGCATGGCCCTCGTCGAGGCCCAGCTGGTCCTCGCGACGGTCCTCGGACGCTGCCGGCTCCGGCCCGCGTCGGACCGGCCCGCCGAAGCTGAGGCACTCGCCACGCTCAGGCCGCGGGGCGGCCTGCCCATGACCGTCGAGCCGGCATGACACGCGAAGAACGCCACGAGATAGTCGTGATCGGGGGCGGTCCCGCCGGCGTCACGGCGGCCCTGCGGGCCCGCGAGCTCGGATCCTCTGTCGCCCTGGTCGAGCGCGGGAACATGGGCGGCACTTGCACCAACGACGGCTGCGTCCCGACCCGCGTGCTGGCCCACGCCGCCCGGCTCGCCCGCGACGCCGAGCAGTTCGCCGACTACGGCCTGATCGGCGGGGCGCCCCGTGTGGACTTTGCCCGGCTCCTGAACCGCACCCAGCGCATCGTTTACAGGATTCAGGAGAAAAAACAGCTCGAGGCAAGGCTTGAAGCTGCCGGCGTTCGGGTCTTCGAGCGCTCCGGTGAGGCGAGGTTCGCGGACGCGCACACGCTCGCGCTTGACAACGGGGAAGAGGTGCGCGGCGAGAAGTTCGTGCTCTGCGCCGGCGGCCACGCGCGCAGGATGGAGTTCCCCGGCAGCGAGCACGCCATTACCCACAGCGACGTCTGGACGATGAAGGGCCTGCCCTCCTCGGTCGTGGTGGTCGGGGCCGCGGCGACCGGCTGTCAGCTCGCCTCGGTGTTCGCGGCGTTCGGCTCGCGAGTGCGGCTGCTCGACGTCGCGCCGCGCGTCCTCGGCGGGGAGGACGATGCGGTCTCCCTCGGGATGGCGGAGGCGTTCGGGCGGCGCGGGATCGAGATCCTCACCGGCATCGGCGGCATCGAACGCATAGAGAGGAGGGACGGGTCGCTCCGGCTCTTCTACGCGCACGAAGGCGAGACCCGCGCGCTCGATACGGAGGCCGTCGTGCTCGCCGTCGGGTGGCCCGGCAACTTGGGGGCGCTCGACCTCGCCGCCGCCGGCGTGCAAACCGAGCGCGGCTACGTTGCCGTGGACGACGCGCTAAGGACGAGCGCCCCGCACGTCTTCGCGGCCGGGGACCTTACCGGCCGCATGATGCTCGTCCAGAGCGCCACCTACGAGGGGGCCCTCGCCGCCGAGAACGCCACGCTCGGCTCCGACCGCGGCTACCGGCACGCCATCGTGCCGCACGGCGGTTTCACCGACCCCGAGTACGCCGGCGTGGGCCTTACGGAGAGGCAGGCCCGCGAGAAGGTCGGGGACGGGGACTGCGCCGTGGCCGTCGTGCCCTACGCCGATCTCGACCGCGGCGTGATCGACGGCCGCTCCGAGGGCTCGTGCAAGCTCGTCGTCTCCCGCTCCTCGCGCCTCGTCCTCGGCGCGCACATCGTCGGCGAGCAGGCCGTCGAGGTAGTCCAGCTCGCGGCGGCGGCCATGCGCGCCGGCATGCCGGTCGAGCAACTCGCCGATCTCGAGCTCGCCTACCCGACCTTCACGTCCATAGTAGGCCTCGCTGCCCGCCGGATCGTCCGCGACCTCGACCCCGCCTCACCCCGCCAGCGGGCCTCCGGACGCTCGGCCGCGGCGGAGTGGGAGCACAGCGAACGCGGGTAAAACGCTCTGTTGATGTACGCCGGCGGCGGGTAGACGAAAATTTGGTCGAAGCGTGCAAGTATTTGCACCTTTTGGTACATGAAAACGGGCCATCGGCGTGGTTGTCTGTGGGCATGCTGGTTCACTGTCCCAACTGTGATCACCCCCTGTGGGTGGAGGACCGCGGCGCGGGGGCGTTCAACATCGTCGTGTACTTCGACGACGACGAGCGAAGCGCCTCCTACGCCGAGCCCGTGACCAGCTGTCCGACGTGCCACAACTGGTGCGGCCCGCGGGTCTCTGACCCGGTCGGGGGGCTGCACCATGCAGCGCATCGAGGCTAGCGGGCTCGCCGGCGGGGCTTCGCAACTGGATGCGGCGTTGCGTTTCCTCAGTGCCGCGCGGGTTTTGTTCGCCTACGAAGACAGCCATCACGTCTACAGGGACGCGCTTGTCCGCGTTATCCGGGCGCTCCGCCCGCACGTGGCGGTAACGACCGTCGGCCTGCCGTCGCTCGAGGCCGAGGTAGAACGCCTGGGGCCTCACCTCGTGGTGTCGAGCCGATCCAACACCGTCGGCGCGGGGATCAGGGCGGCGTGGTACCGGCTCTCCCACGGGCCGTCCGAGCCCTCGGAGGTGTGCCTCGGTGGGCGGCGCTCTAAGCCCGAGAACCCCGGCGTGGAGGAGCGTGGAGGAGCTCGTGGCGTTCGTTGGCCAGGTTGAGGAGGCAGTCCGCGACGGGAGCCCACTCGGGGCCTGCTAGCCGGCGGAGTGCTGGGCCGCGGAATAGACGACCCATCGCCCTCTGCTTCCTCGTGGCGTAGAGCCGCCCAATCTCGACGCAGCGGCCGCAATTGACGCTTTCTTCCGTTCTCCCGCAGATCTTCGCTTGCGGCCAGGTGGGATGCCATCCCACCTGGCCTGGTGCGTTGCCGGCGGGGAATCCGCCCGACGACGCAAAAGGAGCCTGGTCGGGGATCTGGTTCGTCGCGTCCTCGTGGAACCCGAGTTGGGAGCCCGTTTTGATCATGTTGTCGAAAAATCTTGCGTGGTCGCCTGCGTAACGGATTTCGTAACGGGCCCGTCACGGTGGGTGGGTAGGGTGGTGGCGTAGACGGCGATCCGAGAGGAGAGATGGGATGAAGGGCCTTGGGATGATGCGGTGGGCTGGTCTGGCGGCGGTCGCGGGCGGGATGTTCATGACGTTCTCTGACCTCTTGAACCTGACGATTTACGTCCCCGGCCTGGGTGAGGCGGCCCACACGGGCTACCAGGCCGTCGGGTCCGGCGTGATACTGCTAGCCCTGACGCTGCTCTTCGTGGGCGTGGTGGGGCTCTTCGCCGGGTCCGCCCGCGCGGATGGCCCGAAGGTGATCGAGTACGGCGACGCGAGGGTGCGCTACGTCCTGTCCGAACACGAGCCCCTTCGCCCGGAAGCCTCCGGCGCGCGCATCCGCGCACCTTTCGCCGCCAGGAGCGGCGCGACGGCGCGCGGTCACCGGGCGAGACGCCGGACCACGGAGGCGTAGTGGGCCGGACGGGCCGGCTGGAAGAGAGAGGAGGACCCCTTATGTCGCAAAAGAACAGGGCCCTGGCCGGGATCGTAGCCCCTATGGTGTTCGGGGCGGTGATCGTCGTTCTTACCGTCGCGCAGTACGACTTCATGCTCCGGCTCGGGTGGCACCCGTTTCGGAGCTCGGACGTGCCGTGGCCGAGCGGGCTGGCCCTCGGGCCCTTCGGCTGGTTGCACGTGGCCAACTCCGTAGTCTTCGGGGCGTTGCTAGTGGTATTCGCGCTCGGGCTCCATCGCGGGATGGCGGGGGGCTCGATGATGGGCCCGGCCCTCCTGGCGGTTACCGGCGCCGCGTTCGTGCTCTCGGGCTTCAAGACGGACCCGGACATATCCGCAGGACCCCAATCCTGGCACGGTCTGATCCACGGCATCGCCTACCTGCTCATCGTCTTCTCGCTTCTGCCTTCCTTCTACTTTCTGTGGTGGCGGATGCGGAAGGACCCCCCGTGGCGCGGCCATGGCCTGTACGCCCTGATCACCGGGGTAGCCATGGTGGTCCTGTTCCTCACGCCGTGGTCCCTGTCGTTCTACTTCTTTCTCGCCCTGATGCTGGCGTGGGTGGAGGTGACGGCCCTGCGGCTCCGCTCCCTCACCGCTGGCGCCACGGCAGAGAGAGGGGCCGAAGGAGGTACGCCGTGGCGAACGCGGGCGACACCATAAGGAACCCCCTGAGCGGGGAGCGGATAACGTTCCTGCAGACGACCGGCGACACTAACGGCGAACTGTTGCGGTTCGAGTACCTCATCCCGCCCGGGTTCTCGATCCCAGAGCACGTCCACCCTCGCCAGGAGGAGCGACACGAGATCGTATCGGGCACGTTGACGGGTCGCGTGGGGGGAAGGGAGGGAACCTTCGTGGAAGGGCAGCGGGTGATCGGGCCCGCAGGCATTCCCCACGCCTGGCGCAACCCAAGCGACGCCGAGGGGCTGATAATAGTCTCCGAGCTTCGGCCCGCGCTTGGTTTCGAGGGCTTGATAGAGACCGCCTTCGCCATCGCGGGAGACCTCGAGGCCGACAAAATGGGAGCCCCCAAACACCTGCTGAGGCTCTCGGTGCTCCTCGACGGTTCCCGCGACGATTTCTACCCAACCCAGATACCGATGCCGGCGTGGAGGGCCGTCCTTGCCCTCAACGCGGCGCTCGCCCGCGCGGGCCGGTCGCTCGGGTACGACGACGGCCGCCCCGGGACGGGGGAAGTCCGGGGAAGAGACGGGGGCCGGCTGGCGGACGGCCGTGGCGCGCGGACGGGGTTGCTCGTCGCGGGGACGGCCGCGGCGCTCGTTTTCGCGTGGCGGCGGGGCAGGGGCCGATGGGGAGTTCTTCGGGGGTAGCCTGTGGTAGTGACGGGCGCTATTATCGTTCTGCGGCGCGGGAGAGGATGCGCACCCCGAGATGAGCAGAGAGACCGAACTCCCTGAGCCCGCCCGGAGACGTGCGTCCTGGCGGGGGACGGTCACCGCCGCCAGGACCGCCTGGTCGCTGTGGGCCGCAACGCTCGCGCTCGTAGTCGGGTCCCACGTTCTCGCCCTGGCGAACCGGCCGTCGGCTCCCCTCTACGGGTACTGGATCGAGTCCACCCTCATCGGGCCGACCTTCGCCACGTTGGGCGCCCTGATCGTCTCCCGCCGCCCCAGGAACATCATAGGCTGGCTCTTCCTGGTTCCCTCCGTCTCCTCTGGGATGCAGTTCTTCTCGGGTCAGTACGCGACCGTGGCGCTCTCGGAACCGTCTCGGCTACCCGCCGGGGCGTACGCCGCATGGCTCTCCACCATGCTCCAGTCCTCGTCCGTCCTCGCCATCCTCTTCCTCCTTATGCTCTTCCCGACCGGCAGGCTGCCGTCGCCGCGCTGGCGGGTGTTGACGTGGACCACGGGGCTTGCCGTCGCGGTATCCCTGATCTCCCTAGCCCTCGCACCCGGCCCGTTGGTGGATTTCGCCCCGGCCCGGAACCCGTTCGGCGTACGGGCCGCCACGGGCATAGGCCTCGCGCGGGCCATCGGGGGCTGGGTGGTGCTCGCCTGCGTTGTCGCTATCGTCGCCTCCCTGATCCTGCGGTTCTACCGTTCGCGGGGCGAGGAGCGGTTGCAGATCAAGTGGTTCGCCTACGCCGCCACGCTGGGGGTCGCGGCGATACTGCTCGGCGATTACCTGGTGCCGGTCGCCTTC
>DATFPF010000201.1:0-8986 GCA_035264945.1 Rubrobacter sp. | reverse complement strand
AGGAGGTCGAAGCGGACCGTAACCTCGCCCGCTATCTCGACGCCGGTGCCGCAGATCTCGCCGTCGCCCATGCTCGCGTGCATGTCGCCCACGCCGAACATCCCGCCAGGCTGGCGCACGGGGAAGTAGATGCTGGTCCCTATGCCGTGCAGGTGGTCGTCGAGGTTGCCGCCGTGCTGGCCTGGCATGGCGTTGGTGATGCTGTCTCCGCCCGTCGCAACCCCCACGACGCCGACCATCGGCCTTGCGGGGAACCGGATCTCGTCGCTGAAGTGGACCACCCCGTCGCGCACGGGCAGGACCTTCGTGACGGGCGACTCGACAAGGTCTATGAGCTGGCCGTAGCCCGGGATTATGGTTGCCACGCCCTGCGGCCCCGGGTTGATGTCCAGGATCTCGACGATCAGGCTGTCCCCCGGCTCCGCCCCGCGCACCGCGACGGGGCCCGTGGCCGGGTTCACGAGGTCGAAGTCGATCTCCGTAACCAGGTCGCCCTCAGTCTGGATCTGGCCCGAGAAGCAGTCGTGGGTCTCGAACGTGACGACCTCCCCGGGGTCCACCTCGAGCACAGGCCTCATCTCGGGGCCGAAGCTGAACACCGCCTCTTCCTTCGGGATCACGTGGTCGACGCCGCCCGCGTATTGCTGCATGGAAAGCTCCCTCTCCTCGCTGACCGTCGAAGCATAATGGCCCGATCGGCCACGACGCAAACCGGCCGGCGGCCCGCCCCGGGGATACGGCTTTCTACGCCCGTTCGCTTTGCGTATACTTGCCGACCTAATGGTATTTGCCCGGTTCGGAGATGGGGAAGAGGGGATGCCTTGAAACGCGAGGAAGGCTTCGTGGAGGTGGACGGCTACAGGGTCTGGTACGCCCGCGTCGGCGAGGGCGGCGTGCCCCTCCTGGTACTGCACGGCGGGCCCGGCGCGGGGCACGACTACCTCGATCCCCTCGAAGGGCTCGCGGCCGACCGCACCGTCGTCTTCTACGACCAGCTAGGCTGCGGCCGCTCCGACAGGCCCGACGACACCTCTCTCTGGAAGATGGGGCGTTTCGTGGACGAGGTGGACGTTGTCAGGGACGCCCTCGGCCTCGGGGAGATTCACCTTCTCGGGCAGTCGTGGGGCGGCTGGCTCGCCATCGAGTACATGCTCGCGCGCCCTTCCGGCGTCGTCGGGCTGGTGCTGGCGAGCACCTCGGCGAGCATCCGCCAGTTCGTCGCCGAGGCGGAGAGGCTCAAGGCCGCGCTCCCTCCCGACGTCTACGAGACCATGCTGCGCCACGAGGCGGCCGGGGAGCTGCACCACCCGGACTACGAGGCCGCCGCTCTCGAGTTCTACAACAGGCACGTGTGCAGGCTCGATCCCTGGCCCGAGCCGATGCTGCGCACCATCGAGAACCTTGACGGCAACCCCGTCTACGAGACCATGAACGGCCCAAACGAGTTCTTCGTCATAGGGAACCTAAAAGACTGGGACCGGGAGGACAGGCTCGGCGAGATCCGGACGCCTACCCTCGTGACGGTCGGGCGTCACGACGAGATCACGCCGGCCTGCGCCGAGACCCTGCGCCGGGGCATCCCGGGCTCGGAGATACGGGTCTTCGAGGAGAGCTCGCACACGGCGCACCTGGAGGAGACTGAAGAGTACCTGCGGACGGTCGGGGACTTTCTCGTACGGGTCGAGAACGGATAGAGAGGAGAGGTTTTGTCTGAGAACAACGTTTCAGGCGGGGAAGTCCGGGCGGCAGAAGGGGGCGGGTACCGCCAGGAGCTGAACCGGGTGCTCGGCTTCAAGCACCTGCTGGCCTACGGGATGGTCTTCATGGTCCCGATAGCGCCCATGGGTATCTACGGCTTCGTCGTCGGGCCGGCCTCCGGCCTGGTGCCGCTGGTGTACCTGATCGGGGTGGCCGCTATGTTCTTTACCGCCTTCAGCTACAGGTGGATGAGCCAGGAGTTTCCGATAGCTGGGTCTGTCTACTCGTACGTCCAGCGGGGCCTCAACGCGCACGTCGGCTTTCTGGCTGGATGGATGATAATGGCCGACTACCTGCTTGCCCCGGCGCTCCTGTACGGCTTCACCGGCACCTGGCTCAACGCCCTAGTGCCGCAGGTCCCGATCTGGGTCTTCATAGTTGCCTTCGTCGCCATCAACACGTTCGTTACGGGGCGGGGCATCACCGTCACCGCCAGGACCAACTTCGTCCTGCTCGCGCTCGAGCTGGTGGCCCTCGCGGTCTTCATCGCGATAGCCATAAAGTACGTGTTCCTCGACGGGGGAGGGACGGGCGGCCTCTCGCTCGATCCCTTCTACCAGCCAGGCAACGTGGACCTCGGCTTTATAGGGGCGGCGACCTCCATAGCCGTGCTCAGCTTTCTCGGCTTCGACGGGATCAGCACGCTGGCCGAGGAGACCGAGCGGCCCGAGCGCACCGTCGGCAACGCCACGGTCGCTGCGCTGCTGATCCTGGGCACCATCTTCATCGTCCAGACCTACCTCGCGGCCCTCGTCCAGCCGACCTTCAAGAACCTCGACCCCGAGCTTGCCTTCTTCGAGATCGGGCGCGCGGCGGGCGGACCATTCCTCTACTACTTCCTGCTCGTCGTCAACGTGATCGCCGTCGGCATCGCCAACGCCCTGGCCGCCCAGCTCGCCATCTCGCGCATCCTCTACTCCGTGAGCCGCGACGGGATGCTCCCGGCCTCCAGGTTCCTCTCCCGCGTCCACCCGAGGTACCGCACCCCCCTCAACGCAACCGTCTTCGTCGGCGTCGTCACGCTCGCCGTGGCCGTCGTCTTCGGCCTAGAGACGATCACCAAGTTCGTCAACTTCGGCGCCCTCACGGCGTTTATGGCACTGAACCTTAGCGTTTTCGTCTACTTCTTTATCCGGCGGGGGCAGAGGGGCTTGAGGGGCCTGATCTTCTACCTCCTCTTCCCGCTCCTCGGTTTCGCCATAATCTTCTACGTCTGGTTCAACTTCGACGCCGGCACGTTCCTCTTCGGGTTCCTCTGGCTCGCGGCTGGGCTGATCGTCGGCGCCGTAAAGACGAAGGGGTTCAGGGAGAGACCAGCCGTCATCCAGGAGCTGTAGGGTGTAGGGGCCGGCGCCCCGCCCCAACGGGCCAGCCCTACGGCTCGACCCGCGCGCCCATGAGGTCGACGTCGAGCGCCCAGGACCGCGCCTCGGTTCCCCCGGCTTCGAAGATCTTCTTCATCGCGGCGGCCACGGCCGGGGCCAGATCCCGCGGGGTGAAGGCGAGGACCGTGGGGCCCGAGCCAGAGAGGCAGGCGCCGTGGGCGCCGTTCGCCAGCGCGGCCTCTATTACCTTTTCGAGGCCGGGGACGAGGTGGGCGCGGTACGGCTGGTGGAGGCGGTCCTGCATGGCGACGCGGAGGAGCTCGTACTCCCCCGTGGCCAGCGCCCCGAGCAGCAGGCCCGAGCGGCCGACGTTGAAGACGGCGTCGCGGTGGGGGACGTGCTCGGGCAGGGCCCGCCGCGCCGCGGTGGTCGAGACGGCGAAGTCCGGGACGGCGACGGCGACGCCGAGGTCCTTCGGTTCGAGGCGGACGGCGCTCACGCCCGTTGGGGTGAGGGTGCCTATTACGAGGCCGCCGAGGAGGGCGGGGGCCGCGTTGTCCGGGTGGCCGTCGAGCTCGCAGACGATGTTCAGGAGGTCCGGGGGGGCGATCTGGCCGCCGAAAAGCTCGTTTGCCGCAACCGCCCCGCCGACGAGCGCGGCGGCGCTCCCCCCGAGCCCGCGCGTAGGCGGGATGTCGTTCTCCTGCACGAGCCGGAAGTGGGCGTCCGGCTCGCCGATGATCTCGGCCACGAACCGGGCAGCCCTGTACGCCGGATGCTCCGGGCCGCGCGGTATGAGGTCATCGCCCGTGCCCGAGACCTCTATCTCGGGGTGCTGGGCCCGCTCCAGGGCTATCCTGGTGTTCAGGGAGAGCGCGAGCCCGACCGCGTCGTAGCCTGGCCCCAGGTTCGCCGAGGTGGCCGGGACGCGGACCGAGATCACCGGCCCGACCTCTCCATTCGTCCGGCCACGGCCTCCAGGGTCGCGGGCACCGGCTCAGGCAACCTTACCCTGCTCAGGATGACGTCGGGGTCCTTGAGCCCGTGCCCCGTCAGCACGCTTACCACCGTACCCGTCGGGGCGCGGCCCTCCCCTGCGAGCTTCAGGAGCCCGGCGAGCCCGGCCGCGCTCGCCGGCTCGCAGAAGACGCCCTCCTCGCGGGCGAGCAGCTCTTGCGCTGCGAGTATCTCATCGTCGGTAACGCTCTCTATGGCGCCGCCTGACTCGCGGGCGGCGGCGAGCGCGCCCTCCCTGCTCGCCGGGGCCCCGATCCTGATGGCGCTCGCTACCGTCTCCGGGTTCTCGAAGTCGTGGCCCGCGACGAGCGGCGAGGCCCCCTCGGCCTGGAACCCGAGCATCCGGGGGGCGGAATCTGAATGGCCCGCCTCGCGCCACTCAGAGAAGCCCTTCCAGTAGGAGGTGATGTTGCCCGCGTTGCCGACCGGCAGGGCCAAAGCGTCGGGGGGGGCGCCGAGCACCTCGCACACCTCGAAGGCCCCCGTCTTCTGGCCCTCGATGCGGTCGGGGTTCACGGAGTTGACGAGCGTAACGTCCCCGCGGCCGGCGGCTATCCTTTGCGAGATCCCGAGCGCCGCGTCGAAGTTGCCGTCTATCTGCACGATCTCCGCCCCGTGCGCCAGCACCTGCACCGCCTTGCCCAGGGCGATCTTCCCGGCCGGCACCACCACGAAGCACCGGATGCCGGCCCTCGCCGCGTACGCCGCGGCCGAGGCCGCCGTGTTCCCTGTCGAGGCGCAGACGGCGGCCTTGCTCCCGGCGGCGACGGCCCGGCTCATGGCCACCGTCATGCCCCGGTCCTTGAAGGACGCCGTCGGGTTCATCCCCTCGAACTTCAAGAACAGGCGGGCCCCGACGCGCTCCGAGAGGGTGGGCGCCTCGATCAGGGGCGTGTCCCCCTCGCCGATGGTCGTTACCGCGTCATCGGGTATGGGCGGCAACCACCCCCGAAACCGCCGTATAACGCCCTGCCTGAACACCCGCGTCTGCACGCCCATGAGAGATCCGCCTTTCCCTAAACGACGCCCCGTACTCTACCGGCCCGGGGCCGCGGGGGGTAGCCCGCAGAAGTATCGCGCCGCCCGGGCGGCTTTCAAGAAGCGTGGCGAGGGTATGCCGCGTCTAGTAGATTGTAGAGCCGGTCAGCCAGCCAGCCGGTCAGCCGATCAGCAAGGAGCTGACGGGCTGAGATGCTGAAGTGCTGACAAGCTGAAAGGACCGTCTTTGAACGACCACAAACGTACGATACTCGTCACCGGCGGCGCCGGGTTTATCGGCGGCAACTTCGTCCTTGGCGCGGTGGGACGGTTCAGGGTGGCGAACCTGGACGCCCTCACCTACGCCGGGAACCCGCGCACGCTCGATGCCGTGGCCGACGACCCCGACCACGTCTTCGTGCGGGGGAGGATCGGCGACCGGGACCTGGTGGCGCGGCTGCTCGCCGAGCACAGGCCCGCGGCCGTCGTCAACTTCGCCGCCGAGACGCACGTGGACCGCTCCATAGACGGGCCCTCCGTCTTCGTCCGGACCAACGTAGTCGAGACGCAGGCGCTCCTGGACGCGGTCCTCGACCACTGGAGGGGCCTGGAAGGGGGGACGAGGGAGGCCTTCCGGTTCCTTCACGTCTCTACGGACGAGGTCTACGGGACGCTCGGGCCGACGGGCTTCTTTACGGAGGAGAGCCCCTACAGGCCGAACTCGCCGTACTCGGCCTCAAAGGCGGCCTCGGACCACTTCGTGCGGGCCTATCATCACACCTACGGCCTGCCGGTGCTCACCACCAACTGCTCCAACAACTACGGGCCATACCACTTCCCCGAGAAGCTTATACCGCTCATGATCCTGAGCGCCCTGCGGGGCGACCCGCTCCCGGTCTACGGCGACGGCCAGCAGGTCCGCGACTGGCTCTACGTCGGGGACCACTGCCGCGCCATCGAGCGGGTGCTAGAGATGGGCGAGCCAGGCGAGGTGTACAACGTCGGCGGCCACAACGAGCGGACGAACCTTGAGGTCGTAAGGACCATCTGCGCCCTCCTGGACAGGCTCGCGCCGGACTCCCCCCACGCGCCGCACGAGTCGCTCATCACCTTCGTCGAGGACAGGCCTGGCCACGACCGGCGCTACGCCATAGACGCGGGGAAGATAGAGCGCGAGCTCGGCTGGACGCCCGAGGAGACCTTCGAGAGCGGCATGGAGAAGACCGTGCGCTGGTACCTCGAGAACAGGGAGTGGTGCGAGGGCGTCCTCTCGGGGGGCTACCGGCAGGAGCGGCTCGGGCTCGGCAGCGGCGGTGGGCGCCCTTGAAGGGTATAGTGCTCGCCGGCGGGTCCGGGACGCGGCTTTACCCGCTAACCCACGCGGTAAGCAAGCAGCTCCTGCCCGTCTACGACAAGCCAATGATCTACTACCCGTTGTCCACCCTCATGCTCGCTGGCATAAGGGAGATCCTGATCATCTCCACACCCCACGACCTGCCCCGCTTCAAAGACCTGCTCGGCGACGGCTCGGGCTGGGGCCTGGGCCTCGACTACGCCGTCCAGACCGAGCCCAGGGGTCTCGCCGACGCCTTCGTGGTAGGAAAGGACTTTGTTGGCCGGGACGACGTATCGCTCGTGCTCGGGGACAACATCTTCTACGGCGAGGGCTTCGTCGACCAGCTCGAGCGGGCGGCCGGGGGCGGGGGCGGCGCGACGGTCTTCGGGTACTACGTCCGCGACCCCGAGCGCTACGGCGTCGTCGAGTTCGACGGCGGGGGGAAGGTCCTCTCCATCGAGGAGAAGCCGGAGACGCCGCGCTCGCACTACGCCGTCACGGGACTGTACTTCTACGACAACAGGGTGGTCGAGGTGGCCGAGAACCTTGAGCCTTCCGCGCGGGGGGAGATCGAGATAACCGACGTCAACGTGGACTACTTGAGGCGCGACGAATTGCGGGTGGAGATCATGGGCCGCGGCATGGCGTGGCTTGACGCCGGCACCCACGAGTCCTTGCAGCAGGCCGGCAACTTTATAGAGACCATCGAGCAGCGCCAGGGGCTCAAGATCGGCTGCCCCGAGGAGATCTCCTACCGCAAGGGCTACATCGACGCCGGACAATTGGAGGCGCTTGCGGCCCCCATGACGAAGAACGACTACGGCAGGTACCTGCTGGAGCTCCTCAAGGACGGAGGACCCGTAACGTGAACGTTATTGAGACGGACCTCCCCGGCGTCCTGATCCTGGAGCCCAAGGTCTTCGGCGACGACAGGGGCTTCTTTATGGAGTCGTGGAACGGACGACGCTACGAGGACGTCGGCATTCCTAACAGCTTCGTCCAGGACAACCTCTCCTTCTCAACCCACGGCGTCCTGCGCGGCCTCCACTTCCAGAACCCCCAAGCCCAGGGCAAGCTCGTCTCCGTTCTGCGCGGCGAGGTCTTCGACGTCGCCGTGGACATCCGCACGGGCTCCCCTACCTTCGGCCTGTGGACGGGCGTGACCTTGTCCGCGGAGAACAAGCGCCAGTTCTGGGTTCCCCCCGACTTCGCCCACGGCTTCGTCGTGACGGGCGAGGACGCGCTGTTCTCGTACAAGTGCACCGAGTACTACGCCCCCGAGCACGACGGCTCGATCCTCTGGAACGACCCGGAGATAGGTATCGAGTGGCCCGTCGAGAACCCCACCCTCTCGGGCAAGGACGCAGCCGCCCCGCCCCTCGCGGGGATGCCCGAAGGCTCGCTGCCCCGCTACGAGCAGGTCTAGGCCCGGTGCCCACCTCCAACCCCTTCGACGCCCTCGCCGGCCACCGCTACGTGCGCCTGAGCACCTTCCGAAAGAGCGGCCAGCCGGTCCCCACGCCGGTCTGGTTCGCCCGGGTGGGCGACAACCTCTACTTCGTGACAGGCCGCAAGACGGGCAAGGCCAAACGCATCCGCAACAACCCCGACGTCATGCTCGCCCCGAGCGACTTCAGGGGCCGCCCGAAGGGCCGCGACCTGCGCGCGGTAGCCCGCCTCACGGACGAACCGAAGGGCGGCCCAGCCGAGCGGGCGCTGCGAAGCAAGTACGGCTGGCAGTACAGCGTCTTCGAGTTCGTGGAGGGGCGGCTCGGATCCGCGGACGATCTGGTCTTCCTGGAGCTCCGCCCGCCCGCCGAGAAGGAGGAGTAGCCGTGTTCGAGGGTTTCCGAACGGAGATGGTGGACGTCGGCGACGCGCGCATAAAGGCGCGGGTGGGGGGGAGCGGCCCGCCGCTCCTCCTCCTGCACGGCAACCCCCAGACGCACGCGATGTGGCACCTCATAGCACCCGGGCTCGCCGAGGACTTCACGGTGGTCGCCACGGACCTCCGGGGCTACGGCGACTCCTCCAAGCCCGCGTCGGACGAGGAGCACGCCCCGTACTCCAAGCGGACGATGGCCCTTGACCAGGTAGGCGTGATGCGCCACTTCGGCTTCGAGAGCTTCGATGTGTGCGGCCACGACCGCGGCGGGAGGGTGGGCTACCGCATGGCCCTCGACCACCCGCGGGTCGTGACGAGGCTCGCCGTCCTGGACATAGTCCCCACCTGGGAGGCCTTCTCGCGGGCGGACATGTCCTTCGGCCTCGGCTACTGGCACTGGTTCTTTCTCGCCCAGCCCCACGACCTGCCGGAGCGCCTGCTCGCCTCAGACCCAGAGGGCTCGCTCTTCAGGGGCGGCAGCGAGACCTTCAGGCCCGAGGCGATGGAGGAGTACCGGCGCTGCCTGAGGGACCCCGAGACCATCCACGCCATCTGCGAGGACTACCGCGCCGCCGCGACAATAGACTTCGCCCACGACGCCGAAGACCGCGAGAGGGGCCTGCGCATAACGTGCCCCCTTCGCGTCCTCTGGGGCAGCCGGGGCAACCTCGAAGAGTGGTACGACGT
>DATFPF010000200.1:0-27716 GCA_035264945.1 Rubrobacter sp. | reverse complement strand
CCTCAGGGAACCTCTCCGACAGAAAGCGTCTCGGCGCGGACCTCGAACAGATGTCAGGGGTCGAAGCGTATCTCTCCGAGATAAAGGCTGCGGCGGTGGACGTCGTTACGCGCCGGGGTTCTGCGGAGGGAAAGCCCGTCTTCTACTGCGATAACGACCCCGTGGGCGAGGACCTCGACAAGGAGCTGCTCGGCCTCGCGCGGGAGGCAGTGGCGAACTGGGCGCCGTGAGCCGGTGGTCGACTTACTGGCGCTGGTGTATAATTGGATTGTCAGGTACGCTGGTTCTTTGGAACCACTCCGCACCGTTTCGACGCAGGCCCAGCCACGAGAGTGCTCCGTGGCGTGCGGTCTATCTTGATGGGTCATGGGAGGTTCGGTGAGAGCCCATTAACGTTACTGATTCCCCCTCGGGAACCATAGCTTCGGCTGCCGTGGAATATGCCGCCGTAACCGAGCGGGTCGCGCTCAAGGTGGCGCACCTCGAAGGTTCGGGAGACTCGGAGCGGGCCTACACGCTCGCCACGGAGGCTTTCCGCGAGGAGCTGGGGCGCGTGCCGGTATCAGGAAGAGTAACGGTGCTGCGCGAACAGCGTCTCGACGAGAAGGGGCGGGTCAGGGCGCCAAAGAGCCATCCTGGGATAATCAGCGTGAATGACTCGCTCGGGAACAGAGGGCCTGAGGCCGACCTCGCGGTCGAGCCTATCGAGGGCTTGCAGTTACTGGTAAAGGGGCAGGAGGGTTCGATCTCGGCGGTCGCTGCGGCCCCGAGGGGGAGTATGCTCAGGACCCCGGATATGTACATGAGCAAGCTGATCGTTGGCCCTGGTGCGAAGGGTAACATCGACATAGACGCCCCCGTCTCGGAGAACATAGAGGCCATCGCGAAGGCCCTCGGCCGCAGGCCTCAGGAGATCACCGTCACCGTCCTGGACCGCGACAGGCATGAGACCTTGATAGGGGAGATCCGAAAGACGGGAGCGCGCATTCAGATAAGGCCAGAGGGCGACCTCACCCCGGCCATCGCCGTGGGGATGCGTGGGGCCGACCTGCACGCCATCATCGGAATAGGAGGCGCCCCTGAGGGCATCCTCGCAGCCGCCGTCATGAAGTGCCTCGGCGGGGAGATGCAGGCCAGGATGTGGCCGACGCAACGCTCACAGGTCGAGAAGCTCGAAGAGTACGGCTTTACAGACCCCGAGCGGAAGCTTACGCTGGACGACCTGATCCGGGGCGCCGACGTACTCTTCGTAGCGACAGGAATAACCCCCGGCGAGACCTTGAGCGGGGTCAGGTATTTCCGGGGCGGTGCCAGGACGCATACGGTCGTCATGTCGACCGAGCCTCGTGTGGTAAGATTCATGGACACCATCCATGCCCTAGAGCCTGAGGCAGGCCGACGGGGCTTCCAGCTTTGACAAACCCGTGAACAAATCCGTTGAAAGACATTTCCGCATCGTAAACAGGAGAGGTGGAGTACAAACATGACCGAAAGATCTACCCTGGAGCGCAAGCGCCTGAGTGACCTGCACCAGATCGCCTCGCAGCTGGGAATAAAGCAGTACCGCAAGTACCGCAAGCCGGAGCTGGCCGAGATGATCTACAAGGTCGCAACCGAGCAGGCGGCGAGCCAGCAGAACGAAACCACGACCAACGGAGGCGCAGCGGCGACCGCAACGCAGGAAGCCCCCGTAACTACAGAGGGCCCCAACGGTGCGACGGAGACGCCTGTCGCCGCGCCCGTCGACGGCTTCGGCGAGGCCGACACGAACCTCGCCACCACAGAACAAGTCGACCGCCAGCGCCAGGAGCGCGGCCGCCGCGACCGCAAGGACCGCCGTCAGGAGCAGCGGGGCGACAGGGACGGCAAGGGCGGCGAGGAGAACGTGCAGAGCGGAATCCTCGATGTGCTGCCCGACGGCTTCGGCTTCCTCAGGACGGGGGGCTACAGCCAGAGCAAGGGCGACGTCTACGTCTCGACCAGCCAGATCAAACGCTTCAGTATGAGGCGTGGCGACTACATCGTGGGCCAGATCCGTCCCGCCCGCGAAGGCGAGAAGTACCCGGCTATGGTACGCATAGAGACGGTGAACGGCCAGGAGCCTCAGAAGGGCCGCTGGCGCCCTAACTTCGACGACCTGACGCCGCTGTATCCGATGGAGCGGCTGCGCCTGGAGTGGAAGCCGAACGACATTGCTCCACGCGTTATAGACCTGGTCGCACCCATCGGCAAGGGCCAGCGTGGCATGGTCGTTTCGCCGCCGAAGGCCGGCAAGACCACGATCCTCAAGCAAATAGCCCAGTCCATCGCGGCCAACTACCCCGAGACCAAACTTTTCGTGGTGCTCGCAGACGAGCGCCCCGAGGAGGTCACCGACTGGCAGCGCAGCGTAGAGGAGGCCGAGGTGGTCGCCTCGACGTTCGACCAGCCCGCCGACAACCACATCGCCGTCGCCGAACTCGTCCTGGAGCGCGTAAAGCGCCTGGTTGAGGAGGGGGAGGACGTCGTTGTCCTGCTCGACGGCATAACCAGGCTCTCTCGTGCCTACAACCTCGCCGCTCCCGCTTCGGGAAGGATCCTCTCCGGTGGTGTCGATTCGGCGGCGCTCTACCCGCCCAAGAAGTTCTTCGGGGCCGCGCGCAACATCGAGAACGGCGGCTCCCTGACCATCCTGGCGACCGCGCTCGTCGAGACGGGAAGCAGGATGGACGAGGTGATCTTCGAGGAGTTCAAGGGCACGGGCAACATGGAGCTCAGGCTCGACAGGAAGCTGGCGAACCGCAGGATCTACCCGGCCATAAACATCGAGGACTCTTCGACGCGCAAGGAGGAACTGCTCATGGAGCCGGCCGAGGCCCAGCGGGT
The DNA here is from genome assembly GCA_035264945.1 of Rubrobacter sp. Classification (GTDB taxonomy): domain Bacteria; phylum Actinomycetota; class Rubrobacteria; order Rubrobacterales; family Rubrobacteraceae; genus Rubrobacter_D. The sequence goes on along the minus strand of DATFPF010000200.1, from coordinate 24,851 downwards.
CTGGCAGGTCCGCAGCATCCTCAACGCCCTGGACAACGCGCAGAAGATCGAGCTCCTGATCCAGAAACTCAAGGAGACCCGCACGAACCCCGAGTTCCTGCGTGAGCTGCAGCGCGTCCGCGGTTAGCGACTAGATTCGGACGGGTGCGTAAACGCAATACACAGCACCCGTCCCTCGTCTCCTTTACAGACGTAATAGACTATAGGAGACGATGTTTGAGAGACGGAGGTATATGATGAAGACTGGTATACATCCAGAGTATACGAAGACGCTGGTGCGCTGCATGTGCGGCAACGAGTTCGAGACTCGCTCCACGGCGGGGGACACGATCACGGTGGACCTCTGCTCGGAGTGCCACCCGTTCTATACAGGCAAGCAGCGCATAGTGGACACCGGCGGTAGGGTGCAGCGCTTCCAGAATCGCCGCCAGGCTCGCCAGAACAGGCAGTAGGGCCGAACAATATGAGGGTCGGCGGACAGGCCATCATGGAGGGCGTCTTGATGCGCTCTCCGAACTTCTGGGGGATGGCCGTCCGCGCGCCCTCGGGGGACGTGGAGCTTAGGGCCGAGCCGTTTCGCTCCGTAACCCGCCGGAGCAAGCTTTTCCGGTTGCCGATCGTTCGGGGCGCGCTCTCCCTCGGGGAGACGCTGTGGCTCGGGATGAAGGCGCTCACGCTTTCGACGAACATCGCGCTCGGCGAGGAAGAGGACCTCTCGAAGAAGGAGATCGCGGGCACGCTCCTCTTCGCGCTCGTGCTCGGCTTCGGGCTGTTCCTGGCCGCCCCCGTCTTCGGGGCCAAGGGGCTAGGCGCCCTCCTCGGCACGAGCATCGAGAACCCAGTCCTGTTCAACCTTATCGAGGGCGTGATCAGGATAGGCATCTTCGTCCTCTACATCGTCGGGATCACCTGGATCAGCAAGGACATAAAACGCTTCTTCGCCTACCACGGCGCGGAGCACAAGGCGATAAAGGTCTACGAGCGGGGCGAGGAGCTGGTCCCGGAGAACTCGCACGAGCTCGACACGAGCCACGTCCGCTGCGGGACGAGCTTCGTCCTCTACGTGCTCGTCCTCTCCATCCTGGCCTTCTCGCTGCTCGGGGTGGAGGGGTGGCTGTACATGCTGGCGAGCCGGGTGGTCGTCATCCCGCTCGTGGCGGGGATAGCTTTCGAGTTCATAATGTGGAGCGCGCGCAACGAGAAGAACCCGCTGGTAAAAGTGCTCGTCTGGCCCGGCCTCCAGATGCAGCGGCTTACCACGCGCGAGCCCTCCGACGACATGGTCGAGGTGGCGATGGCGTCGTTGAAGAAGGTGCTTTCGATGGAAGAGCAGTCGAAGATAGCGCCCAACGAGGCGACGAACAAGCTGGTGATCTGACGTGGACGATCAGGTCTTGAAGCTGGCCAGGGAGACCCTCGGCCGCTACGAAGCGCTGACCAAAGAACTATCTGACCCGAACATCTACAACGACCAGCGGCACTACGCCGAGGTCGCCAAGGAGCACGCCCGCATGAGGCGTGGCGCCGAGATGGGCCAGGAGTTGCTCGATGCGGTCGAGGCCGAGAAGGAGGCGCGCGAACTTCTCCCGCAGGCCGAGGACGCAGAGGAGCGGGAGTTCTACGCGGCCGAGGCGCGCGAGGCGGAGGAGAAGATAGAGGAGCTCTCGGAGACGATCCGGACGGAGCTTATAGACCGCGACCCGAACGACGACAAGGACGTGATCATCGAGATCCGGGCCGGCGCCGGCGGCGACGAGGCGGCCCTCTTCGCCGGCGAGCTTATGGAGATGTACTCCCGCTACGCCGAGCGACTCCGGTTCAAGCACGACACGCTCTCCTCCAGCCCTGCCGAGGTCGGCGGCTACCGCGAGGTCTCGCTCGAGATCCAGGGCGACGGCGCCTTCTCCGTGTTCAAGCACGAGGGCGGCACCCACAGGGTCCAGCGCGTGCCGAAGACCGAGAGCCAGGGGCGGATACACACGTCGACGGCTACGGTTGCGGTCCTGCCCGAGGCCGAGGACGTGGACGTCCAGATCAACTCGGGTGACCTGGAGATAGACGTCTACCGTTCCAGCGGGCCCGGCGGCCAGAGCGTGAACACCACGGACTCGGCGGTCCGCATCACGCACAAGCCGACCGGCCTGGTCGTTACGTGCCAGAACGAGAAGAGCCAGCTCCAGAACAAGGAGCAGGCCATGAAGATCCTCAAGTCCCGCCTCCTCGAGCGCGAGATGCAGGAGCGGGCCCAGGAGGAGGGGGCCCTCCGCCAGGCCCAGGTCGGCACCGGCGACCGCTCGGCGAAGGTCCGCACCTACAACTTCCCGCAGGGGCGCATCACGGACCACCGCGTCGGCGTAACGTCCCACAACCTCGAGGCCACTTTGGGCGGCGACCTCGAAGAGTTCACCCGGGCCCTGGCCGCCAAGGAGCGCTCCGAGAAGCTCGCCGCCGAGGCCGCCGGCACCCCCGGCTGAGCGATGCCGACGGGCCTCCGCGCCAGGGACGCCGCGCGCCGGGCAACCACGAAACTCCGGGACGCCGGCGTTCCAGAGCCAGAGGCTTCCGCCGAGGTCCTGCTCTCCGAACTGCTCGGCGTTCGCCGGGGTGAGGTCCGCTTCTACGACCGACCGCTGACGGAGGAGCAAGCGCGGCTCTACGAGCGCTGGATCGGACGCAGGGCCAACAGGGAGCCCGTGCAGCGGATCCTTGGCCTCGCGTACTTCCGCAACCTAGTCCTCCGCCTGAACGAGGCAACCCTGATCCCACGCCCCGACACCGAGAGCGTCGTGGACGCCGCGCTCGAACGCCTCGACGCGCGCGGCGGCGGGGGCGTCGTACTCGACGTCGGGACCGGCTCCGGCGCCATCGCGATATCCATAGCCCAGGAGCGACCGTCCTCCACGGTCCACGCCACGGACGTATCGGCGGAGGCGCTAGGGGCCGCCTGCCGCAACGCGACGGAGAACGGCGCCTTGGTGCGCTTCCACCGCGCCGACCTCTTCGCCGGCCTGCCCATCCCGGAACGGACGGTAGACCTGCTGGTCTCCAACCCGCCCTACATCGAGGCCGGGACCCTGACGAAGCTGGCGTCCGAGGTGCGCGAATGGGACCCGCGCCCGGCCCTAGACGGCGGCCCGGACGGCCTCCTCTTCTACCGCCGCATCTTCGATGAGGCCCCGCCGCTGCTAAAGGACGGCGCGGACGTGGTGCTGGAGGTGGGGGACGTGCAGGGGGATGCCGTCCTCGACCTCGGCGAGAAGGCCGGTTTCGCGCCGCTTGGCCTTCGCGAAGACCTCGCCGGCACGCCCCGGGCGGCGCTGCTCGGGTGGGAGGGATGAAAATGGCACCCGCAGAGGGGGCACATCCAGAGGAGGCTGCCTCCATACTGCGGGGCGGCGGCGTCGTGCTGGCCCCGACGGAGACCGTGGTCGGGCTCGTGGCGGCGGAGGCCGGACCGCTGAACGAGATAAAGGGCAGCGACCCGGGCAAGCCGCTCGCCCTGCTCTGCGGGTCTGCAGAGGAAGCGTTCTCGCTCGCGGCCGAGGTGTCACCGCTCGCCCGCGCGCTGGCGGAGGCCCTCTGGCCCGGGCCGTTGACGCTGGTGCTTGGCCGTCGCGGGGGAGGGACCGTGGGGGTCCGCGTTCCGGCCGGGGCCGTCACGGACGTGCTGCGTGCCTACGGCGGGCCTTTGTACGCGACGAGCGCGAACCCTTCCGGCGGGCCTGCGCCGCGGTCGCTCGGCGACGTGGACCCGGACGTTGCCGCCGCCGCGGACCTCGTGGTGCCGGGCGGGCCGGGGAGCGGCGAGGCCTCGGCCGTCGTGGATCTCTCTGGCCGGGAGCCGAAGCTTCTGCGGGCGACCGAGGCCCTGACGAGTGAGAAGCTTCGCAAATTGGCCGGCGACCGGCGTGGGTAACGTAGTACAACCCGTCCTGGCCCGAAACGGAATTCGGAGGTTGCCGGAGAATGGCGTTGCGATATTTTTTCGACGTGGTCTGTCCGTACAGCTACATAATGGGCTTCGAGGTAGAGGCGGCCGAGGACGAGGGCCTGGCTGAGGTGGATTGGCTGCCGTTCGAGCTCAGGCCGGCGCCCGCCCCGTTGCCGGAGCCGCGGGGGGAGTACATAAGGGCCCACTGGCGCGGACAGGTGTACCGGCTCGCGGACGAGCACGGCGTCGAGATCCACGTCCCCCGTTACCAGCCCCGCTCGACGCTGGCACTCGCCCTGCACGCCTTCGCGGTAGGGGAGGGTAGGGGCAGGCCATTCCGACACGCCGCCCACCGCGCCTTCTTCGTGGAGGGGTTGGATGTCGGAGAGGATGCCGTGCTGCGCGAGGCCGCCCTCGAGGCCGGGCTCGACGCCGACGCCGCGATGGAGGCGGCGTGGGACCCGGCCCGGCTCGTCGCCCTGCGCTCCACCCGCGAGGAGGCGCTGCGCCTCGGGGTGCACGGGGTACCTACCGTCACAACCTCAGACGAGGTCCTCTTCTACGGGGCCGCCCCTCCTGGCCGGCTCCGCGCCATGCTCGCCAAACAGACGGGGCCCGCCGTTTGAGGGCTTGACGGGCAGCCTCTATACTCCTGGCAGTGCAGGGCAACAGGGAGGACGTGGGGAGATCTCAGCGCACACAACGCGACCCCGGCGTCGCCGCGAACACAGAACACCCGAGACGCCCCCAACCCGAGCGGAGGTAGACCATGATAGGACCTTACACGGAGGTCGTGGACCGGCAGGTCCAGGAGGCGCTCGACGGGGAGCTCGAACGCCAGCGGACGACCATTGAGCTTATAGCCAGCGAGAACTTCGCCTCCCCGGCCGTGCTGGCGGCGCAGGGGTCCGTGCTCACGAACAAGTACGCCGAGGGCTACCCCGGCAAGCGCTACTACGGCGGCTGCGAGCAGGTGGACAAGGTCGAGGTGCTCGCCATCGGGCGTGCAAAGGAGCTCTTCGGGGCCGAGCACGTCAACGTGCAGCCCCACTCGGGCAGCCAGGCCAACGAGGCCGCCTACGCGGCGCTATTAGAGCCCGGAGACAAGGTCCTCAGCATGGACCTGGCCCACGGGGGGCACCTCACGCACGGGATGAAGATCAACTTCAGCGGCAGGACCTACGACTTCGCCCACTACGGCGTCGGCGAGGACGGCTACATAGACCTCGAGCGGGTGCGCGAGACGGCACTCAAAGAGAGGCCGAAGCTCATCATCGCCGGCGCCAGCGCCTACCCGCGCGTCATAGACTTCGAGGGGTTCCGCGCGATAGCCGACGAGGTCGGGGCCTTCTTCTTGACGGACATGGCCCACATCGCCGGGCTCGTCGCCGCGGGCGTGCACCCCTCGCCCGTGCCGCACTGCGAGGTCGTCACGACGACCACCCACAAGACCCTCAGGGGGGCCAGGGGCGGCATGATCCTGTGCCGCGAGTCCTTCGCCAAGAAGGTGAACAGCCGCGTCTTCCCCGGCATGCAGGGCGGGCCCCTGATGCACGCGATCGCCGGCAAGGCCGTCGCGTTCGGCGAGGCCCTGCAGCCTGAGTTCAAGGAGTACTCCGCCCGCATCGTCGAGAACGCCCGCGCGCTGGCCGAGGGGCTCCTCGAAGGCGGCCTTAACCTCGTCTCCGGCGGCACGGACAACCACCTGGTACTCGTGGACCTGCGGGACGCCGACGTCAACGGCCACGAGCTGGAGCAGTCGCTGGAGGCCGTCGGGGTGACGTGCAACAAGAACATGGTCCCAAACGACCCCGAGCCCCCTACCGTCACGAGCGGCGTCAGGCTCGGGACGCCGGCCATGACCACGCGTGGGATGGGGCCCGAGGAGATGCGCGAGATCTCGTCCATCGTCTGCGCCACAGCCCGCGGCGAGACAGAGGGACTGCGCGACCGGGTTGCCCAGCTCACGGAGGCCTTCCCACTCTATGAGTGAGCGGGACAACCTCTTTATCGTCGACGGTCCTTTAAGCCGCCACAAGCTCGCCGTACTGCGCGACGAGCGGACGCCGACGACGGACTTCCGGCAGGCGATGCGAGAGCTCGCCCTCATCATGGTCGCCGAGGCCACGCGAAAGATGCCAACCCGAACGGAGAGGATAAGGACCCCGCTCACGCAGACGGAGGTGGAGCAGATCTCGGGTCCCGTCTGCCTCGTGCCGGTCCTTCGGGCCGGCCTCGGGATGCTCGACGGCGCCCTCGCCCTGCTCCCCCGCGCGACCGTCGGGTTCATGGGCCTGCGGCGCGACGAGGAGACGGCCCTGCCGGTCGAGTACTACGTCAACCTGCCCAGGAACCTCGAGGAGTACCTGGTCCTCGTCCTCGACCCCATGCTCGCGACCGGCGGAAGCCTCTCCGCGACCATCGGCAAGCTCAAGGAGGAGGGGGCGGCCTGGATCTCCTGCCTCCACGCCGTCGCCGCCGTGCCCGGCGTCGAGCGCGTTACAGCTGAGCACCCCGACGTGAACTTCTACACCGCCGCCCTGGACCCCGAGCTGGACGAGCGCTCGTTCATAGTGCCGGGCCTCGGCGATGCGGGCGACAGGCTCTATGGAACCCTTTAAGAACCCAGAGGTGGACACGACGCAAGAGCACGAGGCCCCGAAGAAGGTACGTCCGTCGTGGGACGAGTACTTCATGAGGATCTCGCACGAGGTAGCTACCCGCTCGACGTGCCCGCGCCTGGCCGTAGGCGCGGTGATCGTGCGCGACAAGCGCATCCTCACCACCGGCTACAACGGCTCACCCTCCGGCCTTCCTCACTGCGACGATGTCGGGTGCCTGATCCGGATAGTGGACGGCCGAGAGAGCTGCCAGCGTACGCTCCACGCCGAGCAGAACGCCATAATCCAGGCCGCCTACCACGGCGTCTCCGTGACCGGCGCCTCCATCTACTGCACCCACCAGCCCTGCCTGATGTGCGTCAAGATGATCATGAACGCCGGCATCGGAGAGGTCCGCTACGCCGGCGGCTACCCCGACCCGCTGGCGATGGAGCTCGCCGCCGAAGGGGGCCTCGCGATGGTCAGGTTCGAGCCCCGGGCCACCTCCTGACGGAAGGCCGGCTGCGCCCGCCGCGACCTGGTAGGCGCGCTGGCCGGCGCGACTCTCCTATAGGCAGAGAGGGGACGTGAAGACGCCGAGCCTGCGGTTCTGGTTCGAGTTCGGGAGCACGTACTCGTACCTGTCGGCGGTCCGGATCGAGGCCGCCGCCGCGGAGGCGGGGGTGCCGCTGGCGTGGGAGCCGTTTCTTCTCGGGCCCATCTTCGCCGAGCAGGGCTGGGACGACTCTCCGTTCAACGTATACCCGGCGAAGGGCCGCTACATGTGGCGGGACATGGAGCGCCTGTGCTCGGGCAACGGCATACCCTTCGCGAAGCCCTCGCGCTTCCCGCGAGGCGGCGTGGCCGCCGCCAGGGTGGCCTGCCTCGCGAAGGCGACCTCAGAGCCCTGGCTTCCCGGGTTCGTGCGGGCGGTCTTTCTGGCCAACTTCGCGGAGGATCGCGAGATCGGGGAGCCCGAGGAGGTCCGCTCGATCCTCGACTCACTCGGCTTGCCGGGCCGGCGCATCGTCGAGCGGGCCGAGGCCCAGGACAACAGGCCCCGCCTGCGCGAACAGACCCGCCTGGCGGCGGAGTTGGGGATCTTCGGCGCCCCGAGCTTCGTCGTCGGCGACGAGCTATTCTGGGGCAACGACCGCCTGGAGGACGCCCTGGCGTGGGCGAACGGCGGCCGGTAGCACCTACGCCCTCATCACCGCGGGCCGGGAGGACGTTGGTCGCGGCGCAACCCCACCGGTTAGCCCAGGAGTGAGAACGTGAGGTCCGCGGCCCCGCAGGCGCCGGCACCCAGAATGAGGCACCACGGGAAGGCCGAGCGGAAGCGGTTCTCGGCATGGTTGCGAAGGGCCCGGTGAAGAACGACGTGCAATACAAGGAACGCGTCGAGCCCGAAGATAAGCGCGCGGCTCCCGCCATCGTCTCCGAAGATGCCCAAAAACAGCAGCGCTTAGAGCGGTACGTGCGGGGCCGTGAAGACGCGGTAGCCGTCCCCTTCCCGCAATCCAGACAGAAGAGGGGAGATCTTCCACTCCCCGAGCCGCACCGCGTCCATCTCGTGGACGAGGAGCAGCGCGAACCCGAGGATGAAGAAGGGGTGGCTCATCGGGGGCTGGGCCCCGCGCGCCGGCATTCCGTGGTCACGACACCGTCCCCCCCGGTCCGTAGAGCGTTCCCACCCAGACCGCTTCGAGCGTCCGGACCACCGCGGCGGCGTCGCGGGGGGCACCATCGGCGGGCCTCCCGTAGGCGTCTATGAGGTACCGTTCGGTCATCATCACCAGGGCCCTAGCGGCCTCCTGCGGGTCGAGGTCCTCAGGCGAGAGCCCCGCCTCGACGTCGCGGGCGACGCGACCGGCCACCGCCGCGACGAGGCGTTCCAGTAACCCGAACCTGTACACCTCCTCGACCCGCCCGTCGTAGCTCGCCGCGTCGGAGATCGCGCGCAGCACGGGGCCGTAGGCCTCGAACGTCTCCGCCCCTCCCCTCAACGCTTCCCGCAGCGTCCGGACCGATTCGTCCCGCCCGGCGCCCGGGTCCCCGACAAGCCAGCGGCGGTCCACCGCGAACAACAACCCGCCGATGCCCTCAAGCAGGCGGGTCACCAACTCGTAGCGGTCACCGAAATACGCGTAGAACGCGGGCCGCGACAGCCCCGTGCGCGCCATCACGTCCTCCACCTTCATCTCCCGGAAGGCGTGCTCCGAAAGAAAAGAGCGAGCAGCCGCGAGGATAGCCCGCTCCGCCTCCTCGGGCCTCCGCCGCCGTCGCGCACCCACACCCGCGTCCTCGCCTTCTCGTCTCACGGGGGACAATCTACTCTGTTATTGACACGGTGTCTATTGACAGAGTGTCAATAAAAAAGTATCATGCGGTTACAACTCCAGAGATAAGAGTATCGAAAGGAGAGCGGGGTGACGGGAACGGGGGCTTGCGGCGCTACCGGGGGGATCTAGGTCTCGGTGCGCGGGTCCTCGGTCGGAAGCTTGGAACTCTTTGCGACGATTTCGGCCTTAAGGTATGATTCCGGCGATGCCGAACACCGATTCCCAAAGAGACGATTCTGGTGGCAACTATGCACGTTTCTTCCATGTTGGGTTCGCTTTCATGTTCATCATCGCGGTTTTCACGGGGGGTGGGTACCTGCTCGACTGGTTGATCGGGACGTTGCCGCTCTTCCTGTTGCTCGGGATGCTCGTCGGTTTCGGAGCGGCGCTCTACTACCTGTTCAAGGCGTTGAAGCAGGTGGGGGGCGGTTGAGCACCCACTCGCGTCTCGCGATCAGGGGCGCGGTACTGGTGTTGGCGCTGGCGATACCCGTCGGGGGGGCCGTCTGGTACTACCTCGAGCGGGCGCACGCGGTCTCCTTCCTATATGGTGTGGGGGTGGGGGTGATCGGGTTCGCCTCCATCGCGCTCACCGTTACGTTGTTAACCGTGCGGCCTTCGGGGGTACGGATAATGCTGGGTGTCGCGTCGTACGGGGCGAGGCTCGTCCTCGTCGTCGCGGCGGTGGGTATTGCGGTGTACGCCGACGCGTGGCCCGTCCTGCCGATGCTGTGCGGGTTGGCGGGGGTCTACGTGGTCGAGAACTTGTTGCTTTTGAAGATGGCGCCGACGACGCTTCGGGCGGGGAACGCGGCCCGGACCGTCGGCGGGGGAGAAGAACGGAGGACAGGGGTTTGAGCGGCTTGCTCACGTTGGGTCAGTTGAGCCCGGAAGAGGTGCGGAAGGAGATCATCCACACCTTCGAGGCCGGGCAGAAAGCGTACGTGGATCTCTCGCTATTCGGGATCGACATCTCCATAACCAAGGCCGTGGTGTTCCTCTGGATCGGGGCAGCCGTTACGTTCCTTATAATGTTCGTAGGCAGCAGGTTGCTGAAGAACAGGCCCGGCGCGTACCAGGTACTGGTCGAGGAGATCTACGGCTTCGGGCGGAACAGCCTGGCCGGGCAGATGGGCGACGAGGGGAAGAAGTTCTTTCCTTACACCCTCACGCTGTTCATCTTCCTGCTTGTGCTTAACCTGATCGGGCTCATCCCGAACAGCTATCCCGTGACGGCGAGCATCACGTTCACGCTTACGCTCGCGCTCTTGACGTTCATAATCACCCAGTACGTCGGCGTCAGGCGCAACGGGCTCGGGGGGTACGTGGCGGCGTTCGTGCCGCCTGGGTTGCCGCTCAAGATAGTATTCGTGCCCTTCATGTTCGTGATCGAGTGGATCTCGGAGCTCTCGAAGCCGCTCACGCTGGCGATGCGGCTCTACGCCAACATCCTCGCCGGGCACCTTCTCATCTTTATCTTCCTCAGCTTCATCCTGTACTTCGGCACCTTCATGGCGGTGATCTCCGTCCCCATGGCGCTCGTGCTGTACGGCTTCGAGATCTTCGTGGCCGTGTTGCAGGCTTACATATTCGCTATCCTTACGCAGGTTTACATCGAGATAGCCCTGTTCCGTCAGGAGCACTAGCAGCGGGGCCGCAAGTCAGACGCGCAAGAGAACGAGAGGAGACAGAAAACATGGACATGATGATGCTCGCGCAGGTGCCCGAGTCCGGGTTGCTGGCCATAGGCTTCGGTGTGGCGGCGGGGACCGCGGTGATCGGGTCGGGGATAGGGATGGGATACCTCTTCGGGCAGACCATCGCCTCGATCCACCGCCAGCCCGAGGCCTTCGAGCTCTCCCGGACGTGGCTCTTCGTCGGCATCGGGCTCGTCGAGGCGCAGGCGCTCTTCGGCCTGGCCTTCGCGCTGCTCATCGGGCTCGGGATCCTTCCGTAGGCGGGGAGGGGACGGGTTAGACTAAGGAGAACTTATGCTGGATCCAACGGGCATCTTCGATCTGATCAAGACGAGCCTGCTCTTCTGGGAGCTGCTCACCTTCGCCTTGCTTCTGTTCTTGGTTATCAGGTACGTCTACCCGCCGATTCGGGACCAGATCGAGAAGCGCCAGGCCGAGATCGAGGGGGCCATCGACGAGGCGCAGAAGACGCGGGAGGAGGCCCGCGAGCTTCTTGCCGAGTACAGGCGCCAGATCGAGGAGGCCCGCGGCGAGGGCCGGCGCATCCTGGAGGACGCCCGCAAGCAGGCCGACGCCCAGCGCGAGCGGACGAAGAAGGAGGCCCGCGAGGAGGGCGACAGGATAGTCCAGCGGGCCCGCGAGGAGATAGGCAGGGAGCGCGAGAACGCCCTGCGCGACGTCCGCCGCGAGGTGGCCGGCATGGTGATACAGGCCTCCGAGCAGGTCCTCGGGCGCACGGTGGACCACGACGAGCACGAGCGGCTCGTTGCCCAGGCGCTCGACGACCTCGAGTCCGAGGTGGCCGGCAGCGGGAGCAAGACCGCTTGAGCGCCGCATCCACCTACGCCGAGGCCCTCTTCGAGGCCGCCCGCGAACGCGACGAGCTGGAGGCGGTCATGGAGGAGATGAACGAGTTCTCAGAAGCCCTGTACGGCAGCGAGGAGCTGAGGCTCTTCTTCTACGGCGGGCAGATCCCCGAGCGCGAGAAGCGCCGGGCCATAGACGCCCTGACGGATGGCATGAAGCTCTCCACCCGCAACTTCCTCAAGGTGCTCGTGGACAACGGGCGGGAGCACATCTTCGACGACGTCGTCAGGCGCTACGAGGAACTCGTCAAGGAGCACATGGGCCGCGTCGAGGTTGAGGTCACCACCGCCATCGAGCTCTCCGAAGACGCGATGAGCCGGCTCAAAGAGAGGCTGGGCAAGGTGCTTGAGGGCCGGGAAGTCATCCTCGAGACGCGGGTCGACCCGCACCTTCTGGGCGGCGCGGTCTTCCGGTTCGGGGGACAGATGATGGACGGAAGTATTCGGGGGCGGCTAGAGAGCCTCCGGGAGGGCATGCTCGAGAGGAGTGTTGTTTAGTGGGTAGGCTCAGGCCGGAGGAGATCTCCTCCATACTCAAAGGCGCCATAACCGATTACGAGAACCGGGTCCGGACCGAGGAGGTCGGGCAGGTGTTGGAGGTCGGGGACGGCATCGCGCGCGTCCACGGCCTGACGAACGTCATGTACCAGGAGATGCTCGAGTTCGAGGACGCGCGGGGGAACAAGATCACGGGCCTCGCCCTCAACCTCGAGGAGGACAACGTCGGTGTCATCATCGCCGGCGACGACACCCACATCCAGGAGGGCAACACCGTCCGCCGCACCGAGCAACTGGCGAGCGTGCCGGTGGGGCAGGGTGTCTTGGGCCGCGTCATCGACGCCCTCGGACGTCCGATGGACGGGAAGGGCGAGATCGAGGCCGAGGAGCAGGTCCCGGTCGAGGTCGTGGCACCAGGCATCATCAAGCGCCAGCCGGTCAAGCAGCCGCTCCAGACCGGGGTGAAGGCGATAGACGCGATGATCCCTATCGGGCGGGGGCAGCGCGAGCTCGTGATCGGGGACCGCAAGACGGGCAAGACCTCGATCCTCGTGGACGCGATCATCAACCAAGCCGACCAGGACGTGAAGTGCATCTACGTCGCCATCGGCCAGAAGGACTCGACGGTCGCCGGCATCTTGGCGTCCCTCGAAGAGGCCGGGGCGATGGACTTCACGACCATCGTCAACGCGTCGGCCTCGCAGTCGGCGACGCTCCAGTACCTGGCCCCCTACGCGGGCTGCGCCATCGGCGAGTATTTCATGAACCAGGGCGGGGACGCGCTCGTGATCTACGACGACCTCTCCAAACACGCCGTAGCCTACCGGCAGATGATGCTGCTGCTCAGGCGCCCGCCGGGCCGCGAGGCCTACCCTGGCGACGTCTTCTACCTGCACTCTCGCCTGCTCGAGCGGGCGGCCAAGCTCTCCGACGCCGCCGGCGGCGGCTCCTTGACGGCGCTGCCGGTCGTGGAGACCAAGGCCGGGGACATCTCGTCGTACATCCCGACCAACGTCATCTCGATCACGGACGGCCAGATCTTTTTGGACGCCGACCTGTTCAACGCGGGCCAGCGCCCGGCCATCGACACGGGCAACTCCGTGAGCCGGGTTGGATCTTCGGCCCAAATCAAGGCGATGAAGAGCGTCGCCGGCACCCTGCGCCTCGACCTCAACCAGTACCAGGAGCTGGCCAGCTTCTCCCAGTTCGGGAGCGACCTCGACCAGGCCACCCAGCAGAGCCTCAACCGCGGCGAGCGCCTGACGGCCATGCTCAAGCAGAACGAGCGCGAGCCGATACCGGTGGAGGAGCAGGTGGCGGTGATCTTCGCCGCCTCCAACGGCTACCTCGACGAGGTGGAAACGACCGACGTCCCCGACTGGGAGGGCCAGTACCGAGACTATTTGCGCGACAGCCACGGCGAGATCCTGCAGTCCATCCGCGACGAGCAGCAGGTCTCCGACGAGACGCGCAGCAGCCTCGGGGAGGCGACCGAGCGCTTCAACGAGAACTACGAGCCCCAGACGAGCAGCATCGTCGACGCGAGCTCGAACGGCTCCTCCGACGGGGACTCCGACGACTCCGAGGACGAGGGGAGCTAGGGTTTGGCCAGCCTCCGGGATCTCAAACGGCAGATAGGCTCCGTCAAGAACATCGCCAAGGTCACGGAGGCGCTCCAGACGGTCTCCGCGGTGAAGTTCCGCAAGGCCGAGGCCCGCGTAAAGAGGGCCCGTCCCTACGCGGACAACGTCGAGCAGATGATGCGCGACGTGGCCCGCAGCGCGAGCGGCGACAGCCCGCTCCTCGCGGGCAGGGAGGTCCGCCGCATCGTCGTCGCCACCATGACCGCCGACCGCGGGCTCGCCGGCGGCTTCAACGCGCAAGTTCTGCGGCGCACCGCGAGGTTCAGGGCTGAGAAGCAACAGGAGGCCGACCTCGGGCAGGTCGCGAGCGGGCGCAAGGCCGTCGCGTTCTTCCGCTTCCGCAACGTCGAGCTAGACTACGTGTACACGGGCTACACCGACAGCCCCACCTACGAGAAGGCGCGCGAGATCGGGCGCGCCTTGACCGGGCTCTTCGAGGACGAGAAGGCGGACGAGGTGTACCTGGTCTACAACCGATTCGAGAGCGCCCTCTCCCAGCGCCCGGTGCTCAAGCGCCTGATCCCGGTCGCCGCCGAAGAGGAAGAGGAGAACGGCGAGGACGAGGAGCGCGACGACAACCTCGCGTACATGGAGTACGTGCCGGACCCCGAGACTGTGCTCCAGCAGCTCGTGCCGCGCTACGTCGAGACGATGGTGTGGCAGGCCCTGCTAGAAGGGGCGGCCGGCGAGCACGGGGCGCGCATGACGGCGATGAAGAACGCCACGGACAACGCCAACGACCTCGCCAAGAACCTTACGCTCCAGATGAACAAGGCGCGGCAGGCCCAGATCACGGGCGAGATCATCGAGATCGCGGCGGGCGCGGACGCCCTCGCCGCAGGCTAGAGAGAGGACGCAACAGGGATGAGCGAGAGCGGCCAGGAGTTCAACCGCACGACATTCGGAAACCGCGAGGGCTCCGTCGAGGCCGGGCAGGCCGGCAACGGCGCCCCGGACGGCCAGACCGCCGAGCGCCAGCAGCAGAACGGCGGCGGCGGTGATGGCAAAACCGGCGTCGGGACCGTGGTCGAGGTGAAGGGGCCCGTCATCGACGTGCGGTTCCCGGCCGGTGAGATACCCGAGATCTTCAACGCCCTTACCGTGCCGCTGGTCGTGAACGGCGAGGAGACGAAGCTTACCCTCGAGGTCCAGCAGCTACTCGGCGACGACATGGTGCGCACGGTCGCCATGTCCTCGACCGACGGCCTAAAGCGCGGCCTCGACGTCACAGACACGGGCCAGCCTATAGCCATCCCCGTCGGCAAGAGCGTGCTAGGGCGCGTGGTCGACGTGCTCGGGGAGCCCGTCGACGAGCAGGGACCCATCGAAGACCCCGACGCCCTCTGGCCGATCCACCGCCCCTCGCCGAGGTTCGAGGACCTGGCGACCCAGACGGAGCAGTTCGTCACGGGCATCAAGGTCATAGACCTTCTCTGCCCGGTCCGCCGCGGCGGCAAGGCCGGCCTTTTCGGCGGCGCGGGCGTCGGCAAGACCGTCGTCATCCAGGAGCTCATCAACAACATCGCCCTTCAGTACGAGGGCACCTCGGTCTTCGCCGGCGTCGGCGAGAGGACGCGCGAGGGCAACGACCTCTACGGCGAGTTCCAGGAGGCGGGCATCCTCCCAAACGTGGGGCTCGTCTTCGGCCAGATGAACGAGCCGCCGGGCGCCCGCTTCCGCGTGGCCCTCACCGGCGTAACCCTCGCAGAGTACTTCCGCGAGGAGCTCGGCCAGGACGTGCTCTTCTTCGTGGACAACATCTTCCGATTCGTCCAGTCTGGCAACGAGGTGTCGGCCCTGATGGGCAGGATGCCCTCCGAGGTCGGCTACCAGCCGACCCTCGGAACCGAGATGGGCGCGCTCCAGGAGAGGATCACCTCGACCAAGCAGGGTTCGATCACCTCCTTCCAGGCCGTCTACGTCCCCGCCGACGACTTCACCGACCCGGCCCCGTTCACGGTGTTCGCCCACCTCGACTCGACGGTGGAGCTTTCGCGGTCCCTGGCCGCGCAGGGCATCTACCCCGCGGTCGACCCGCTGACCTCGTCCTCCACCATCCTCGACCCTTCGATCGTGGGCGACGAGCACTACCAGGTTGCCCAGCAGGTGCAGAACATCCTGCAGCGCTACAAGGAGCTTCAGGACATCATCGCCATCCTCGGCATCGACGAGTTGTCCGAGGAGGACAAGGTGATCGTGGGCAGGGCCCGCCGCCTTCAGCGCTTCCTCAGCCAGCCGTTCTTCGTGGCCGAGCAGTTCACGGGCCAGGAGGGCAAGTTCGTGGAGCTCGACGAGACGGTCCGCTCGTTCAAGGAGGTCGTCGAGGGGCGCCACGACGAGCTGCCCGAGCAGGCCTTCTACCTCGTCGGCGGCATAGACGAGGCCGTCGAGAAGGCGAAGACGCTCTCCGACGAGGATTCCGACGAAGGCGAAGAGGAGGAGTCTTCCGAGAACGGCCAGGAGGAGGCCGAAGAGTCAGGCGAGGAGAGCTAGGTGTCGGAGGAGCGGCAGCAGGGTGAGGGTGGCCGGCAGCTCTTCTGCCGGATCATCACGCCCGAGAAGATGATCTACGACGGGGAGGCTGACCTCGTCGTGGCCCGCATAGCGGACGGCGACATCGGGGTGATGGTGGACCATGCCCCGGTAGTCTCAACCGCCGAGATCGGGGACGTCCGCATTAGGGAGGGCGAGGAGCTCCACGTCTTCGCCACCTCAGACGGCTTCTTCAAGGTGGCCGAGAACCTCGTCCAGATCCTCGTCGAGGAGGCCGTAGACGCCGGCGAGATCGACGCCGACGCGGCCGGCCACCAGGTCGAGGAGGCCGAGCGCGAGCTCTCCGAGGTATCGGAAGGCGACGAGGACGCCGAGCGGGCCCGGGCCGAGAGCGAGCGCAAGCGCAGGATGGGCGAGAACCTGATGCGCGTGGCCGGCAGGTACGGGCAGGGCTAGAACCGGGCCGGCGGGCCCCCATGGGCCTCCCTAAAGAGCCTTAACGCGGTTGTAACCGCTTTGTGACATTTACCGGGCATAGTTATGCCTCGGACTGAGTATTTTTGCAGACGGCATTTTCGGGAGACACCGAGGGGGGACTACAGTGTCCGAGAGGTTTTACGTCGAGGGCGGGGCGCGACTCGAAGGCGAGGTCGAGGTCTCTGGGGCCAAGAACGCGGCCCTGAAGTTCGTGGCCGCGGCGCTGCTAGCGCCCGGCAAGACCATCCTGCACGGCGTCCCGCGCATCAAGGACATTTGGACCATGATCTCGCTGCTCGACGAGCTCGGGGTCAAGACCTCGTTCTCTGGGCACACGCTGGAGATAGACGCCTCCGGCGTCGACTCCTACACGGCGCCCTACGAGCTCGTGCGCCAGATGCGGGCTAGCCTCGTGGTCCTCGGTCCGCTCGTCGCCCGCTTCGGGGAGGCCGAGGTCTCGGCGCCAGGCGGGTGCAACCTGGGCTTGAGGAAGTTCAACTTCCACGTGGACGGCCTCAGGCGTCTCGGGGCGGACGTCGAGCTCGACCACGGGTTCATCAAGGCGACCGCGCCGGCTGGCCTGAAGGGCACGGAGATCATCTTCGAGTACCCGAGCGTCGGGGCGACGGAGAACGTGATGATGGCCTCCGTGCTGGCCGAAGGCGTAACGATCATCGAGAACGCGGCAAGGGAGCCGGAGATCGTCGCCATAGCCGACATGCTGAACGCGATGGGCGCGAGCGTGATGGGCGCCGGCACGGGCCGCATCGTCGTCGAGGGCGTGGAGGAGCTTCGGGCCGTCGAGTGGACGGTGATGCCCGACCGCATCGAGGCCGGCACCTTCCTTATGGCCGCCGCCGCGACCGGCGGGGACGTGCTCGTCAAGAACGCGCTGCCCGAGCACCTCAAGATGGAGCTAGACAAGATGCGCGGCATGGGCATCGAGATCGAGGCGTCTTCTGGCTCCCCCGGTATCCGGGCGCGGGTCGGCGACCCGGTCTCGCTCGCCGGGGCGGACGTCTCGACGCTTCCCTTCCCCGGTTTCGCCACGGACCTGCAGGCCCAGATGATCGTGCTCCTCACCCAGGCCTCGGGCGCCTCTATCGTCACCGAGAACGTCTACGAGAACCGCCTGCAGGTAGCCGAGGAGCTCAACCGCATGGACGCGGGCATAGACCTCTTCGGCGGCCACCGCGCGTTGGTGCGCGGCCCGCGCAGGCTTGAGGGCACCATCGTACAGTCCCCGGACCTGCGCGGCGGCGCCGCCCTCGTGATGGCCGGCCTCGTCGCCGAAGGGACTACGGTCGTGGAGGGCGCGAAGCACATCCTTCGCGGCTACGAGCTCTTCGAGGAGAAGCTCACGAGCCTCGGCGCCACCATAGCCTTCGAGGCCGGCTCCTCCCTCCGGTCGTCGCAGCACGCCGAGCCCTGACGGGCGGAGCCCGTCAGGGCGCGGCGCTTCGCGCCTCTCAGCCCGCTCCGGGCCCGCTCCGCAGGCCCTCGCTCTCAGAGCTCTCAGCAACAAGTCAATAAACCGGCAGCTCCGAGAGCTGACTGCCCATATAGAGTAGACTCTCGTCGTTGATTGGTCGGGGTTCTGGAGGCGGGATCTGGCGTTGGTCGAGAACAAGACGGAGGTGCTCGCGCTCACCCGCCAGCTCGTGCGCTACCGGTCGTACACGCCGGGCGTCGCCCAGTCTGCTATGGACTTTATCAACGGGTGGTTCGGGGCCCGCGGCCTGGAGACGACGCGCTACGGCGGGGCTGGCTCCCAGGGAGAGCTGACCTCCCTCGTGGTGCGGGTCGGGTCCGGGGAGCCGAAGGTCCTGCTCCACGGCCACGTGGACGTGGTCCCCGGCGAGGAGGGGCAGTTCGAGGGGCGCGAGGAGCACGGCGAGCTCTACGGCAGGGGCGTCTACGACATGAAGGGCGCGCTCGCCGCGATGATGTACGCCGTCGAGGACCTGAGGTCCCTGGGCTGCGAGGCGACGGTCGAGCTACTTATAGTGCCGGACGAGGAGCAGGAGCACGGCGGGCCGAACGGGGCAGAGGTCCTTATAGGCCAGGGGCACACGGGAGACTTCCTGATCACCGGCGAGCCTACCGACTTCCACATAGGCACGCAGGCCAAGGGCGTGCTCGACCTGCGCGTCACGTTGCGGGGCAAGAGCGCGCACGGCTCCCAGCCCTGGCTAGGCAAGAACGCAGCGCTGCTCGCATACGAGCACTACCGCCGGGTCCTGGAGCTCCCGTTCGCGACAGAGAGGTCCGACCTGTTTCCGTACCCGAGCGTCAACCTCGCCAGGATCATCGGCGGCGACGTGCTCAACCGCGTCCCGGACCGCTGCTCCTACGACCTGGACATCCGCTACCTGCCGGGCCAGGACCCCAAGGAGATAGCGCGCCAGATCCGCTCCGTGGACCTCCCCGCCGAGGTCGAGATCCTCTTCGGCCGCGAGCCTACCTACGTCTCACGCGCGAACCCCTACGTTAAGACCCTCCGCGAGGTCGCCGCCCGCCACTTCCGTGGCAACCCCGTCGGCGTAGGCCGCCACGGCGCCAGCGACATCGTCTACTTCCAGCGGGCCGGCGTGCCGGGCGTCGAGTTCGGACCCGTGGGCGGCGGACACCACGGCCCGAGCGAGTACGTGGTCACCTCAACCCTCGAGGACTACCGGCGCATGATCGTGGAGTTCGTCCAGATCGTCGGCCGCAACGGCAAGAGCCGTCCCAAGTAAGGCTTCGGGCATCGGGCGCCAGGTTCTGGGTTTTTAGGGGTCGTGAAGCGAGCATGGCGCCCGCATGCCGCTCCCTTCAAAGCCGATCGTGGTCGCGATGTCGCGCTCCGAGCCACGTACTGCGCTCCTGAAGCCTGTAGCCTGAAACCTATCCGCTCGAGTCGGCCTCCCGAAAAGGCTCGGCCTCTGCCCGGGGGGACGCGCCGCCGGCGATGGTCGCTTCGGCCTCGGCTTCGGCCTCCTCATGGGGTATCGCGCCGCCGGAGATGGCGACGATGTCGTTCTCTATGGAGGAGATCTCACCCGCCATGCTGGCCCAGACGCCCACGGAGAAGCCCTCGTCCGCGGGCTCACCCAGCTTCTGCCCGTAATCGACCTCGTCGCCCTCGGAGACGAGGGGGGTGGCCGGTTTTAGCAGGCCGCCGCCTAGGGGCAGGTTCACGCCCGAGATCTCGCCGACCAGGGAGACGATGCCTTCTTCGGGGCACTCCGTCTCTATATCCGCGTACTCCTTGCCCCGCCTGCCGCGGGGGATCAGGAACAGCGCGTTGGTCATCCGCCGCACGTAGGCGTCGCCCTCCCCGAACTCCTCGATGCTCACGTCGTGCAGGTAGGGCCCGCCGTCAAGGACAGAGAGGTGGCCCGAGTTCTCCACGTTGAGGCCCGCTATCTTGAGCACCTCGCTCACCGAGGCGCCGATGGGGGCCTCGTAGACCTTTATGCCGGTCTCCGGGCCGTAGAGGGTGAAGACCTTCGCGGTGAGGGGCAGGCCCAGGAAGAGCGCGTTGTAGACGTTGAGCAGCGTCTCCGTGTTGTTGACTACCTTGCCCACGTCCGGCGGCATGCCCGGGCGCCTCATGCCGTCGGGCGTGTCCACGAACCGGGGCACCCTGGTGTCGGTTGCGTGCTTGACGAGGGTCTTCTCTTCGCCGAGGGCGTAGGTGTCGGGCACGTAACGTACGTCGTAGACGCCCTCGTTCGCGTGCTCGGCGTAGGGGGCGTACCACTCCCTGTCCTTCTCGTGGACGCCTAAAGTGATCTGCTCGAACCCGAAGATCGCCTTCATGGCCTCGAAGACCTGGAGAAACTCCCCGAGGTGCTCCTTGTGAATAAGCTTGTCGCCCCAGTAACCGGGCTCGCTCTCCGTGGCGTTTACGATAAGGTGCGGCTGGGGTGCCTTGTACTTGAAGTACGTGGGGAAACCGCCGCCCCCTGCGCCCACGATGCCGGCCTGGCGCATGATCTCCACGGCCTCCTCGGCGCTTAATGTCTTGACTTCCTGAAGGCTGCGCCTCTCCAACTCGGCCACGGTCCTAGTTGACTTCGACGCCGGGCGCGGTCGCCGAGTAGTCGAACTCGGCGGCCTTCCTGACGTAGACTTGCATGTCTTCTGGGACCTCGTCGCCCGGGTAGATCGCCTCCACCGGACACTCGGGCATGCACATCGAGCAGTCGATGCATTCGGCGGGGTTGATCACGAAATGGTCCTCCGCATCGTAGATGCAATCGACCGGGCATGCCCCCACGCAGGCCGTGTTCTTCGTGCCGATGCACGCTTCGGTTATTACGTAGGCCACGAAGGTCCTCCCTTTTCCGGCGCCAACCTTCCCCGAAGGGCAGTCTAACCAAAGCCAAACCCCTGTCAACAGGCGCGAGGGTAGGCGGAGGAGGGGCGGCCAGACCCCTCCCATTCGGTCGCGTAACTGGCCGCCATGGCGGGGAACGCCAAGCACGGCAGAGAGCCGACGGCCGACCGGCAAACGCCCACGGCGGCGGGCGCGACGCACCCGCCCATTATTCACCCTTTGCTACCGTTAGTTACCGCTTGAAAGTTGTACGGCACACAGGTATATTGCGGGCAGTTATCGGGTAGAAAGGTTCGGTTTGGCTCTAGGTCTGTTGCAGCAGGGCGCCTCTTACGGAATGCTATACCTGTACGTGGGGATCTTCATGCTCCTGGTCACAGGTTTTATCGCCACGGTGCTCGTGCTTGCGCGTCTGATCTCCCCTAGCAGCAGCTCCAAGACGAAGGACCAGACCTACGAGACGGGCGAGTCGACCGTGACGGACCCATGGCGGCCTTTCCCGGTTCGCTACTACGTCTTCGCGCTGCTGTTCCTGATCTTCGACGTCGAAGCGGCGTTCCTCTACCCGTGGGCCGTGATCTACCAAGACCTCGGACTGTACGGTTTTGTCGAGATGGTCATCTTCGTCTTGATCCTGACCGTCGGCCTCGCCTATGCCTGGAAGAAGGGGGCACTCAAGTGGGTGTAATGCAGAAGTTCAACGAGCCGAACATCGTCACGACGAGCACGGACAAGCTGTTCAACTGGGCCAGGAAGAACTCTCTCTGGCCGCTCCAGTTCGGGCTCGCGTGTTGCGCGATCGAGATGATGTCGACCGGCATGGCCCACAACGACCTCGACCGCTTCGGGGCGGGGTTCTTCACCGCATCGCCGCGGCAGGCTGACGTAATGATAGTCTCGGGCACCGTCTCGACGAAGATGGCCGAGCGCATGACCCGCCTCTACGAGCAGATGCCGAACCCCAAGTGGGTAATAGCGATGGGCGCTTGCGCCATAAGCGGCGGCCCGTTCCTCGACGGCTACTCGGTGCTCATGGGCGCCGACCGGGTGATCCCGGTCGACGTCTACGTCCCCGGCTGCCCGCCGCGTCCCGAAGCCCTTATCTTCGGCATCATGACGCTGCAGAAGAAGATAGAGCGCGACCAGCAGGTCGGCATCGAGAGGCCGCGCCCCGCCCTCGTCAACGAGGACGGCACCATAAACGAGTACCTCCCCGAGCGCGAGTACGCCGGCATAAGCGAGGGCAAGGCCCCTCGCCTGGAGGGCATAAGGCCGCTCAACCGCACCTACGTCTTCGAGCGGTCGGGCATGCCGCCAGCCTCCCAGACCGACGTCGGCTGGGTCCCGCCCGACGTGCAGAAGAAGCTCAAGGAAGAGGAGAAGCGGCGCAAGGCGGCCGAGAAGGAGGCCGCGGCGAAGGCGGAGGCCAAGAACGGTTCCGCCGAAGGCGGGGCTGGCTCCGACGGGGAGAAGGCCTAGGTGGCCGTCGCGCTGCCGGAGGGGACCGTCGAAGACCGGCTTAAGCGGTACCTTGATGGGTTCAACAGCAAGCACGGGCTGCGGGAGGCCGAGATCGTCGGCGGCGCCGTGCGGGTCGTGGCCGCGCCAGAGGACGTGCCTGCGGTGCTCGCGACGGCCAAGGAGACGCTCGGGATACGGCACCTGTCGTTCATCACCGTGGTTGACAGGGTAGGGTCGTTCGAGATCCACTACGAGCTGCTCGACCTCCGCGGGGCCAGGGTCATGGTCAAGGCCGTGGTCGAGGGCGAGGAGCCTGTGATCGGCTCCGTTACCGGGATCTACCCGACGGCCAACTGGCACGAGCGGGAGGCATACGACATGTTCGGGGTGGCGTTCGCCGGCCACCCGGACCTGAGGCGCCTCTACATGTGGCAAGACCACTTCGACCACCACCCGTTGCTCAAGAGCTTCGAGATCTCGACCAGGCGCACCTTCGAGGGACTGAGGTAGAGGATGCTTAGCGAAGAACGCCGCGTAGACCAGCAGAGCGCGCTCACCGAGCCGGCCGCCGGCCGCCTCGCCACCCCGGACGTGCGCGACGAGTTCGGCTTAGAGACCATAGACATGAACATGGGCCCCCAGCACCCGGCCATGCACGGCCTGCTCAGGCTCATCCTGGAGCTCGACGGCGAGACCGTCGTCAGGTGCGACCCCGTGATGGGCTACCTGCACCGCTGCCAAGAGAAGATCGCCGAGAACCGCATGTACCCTGCCGTCATCCCCATGACCGACAGGCTGGACTACTTCGCCAACATGCACAACGAGCACGGCTACGTCCTGGCCGTCGAGGATTTGCTTGACGTCGAGGTCCCGCCGCGCGCCGAGTACATCAGGGTGCTCATGTGCGAGCTCATGCGCCTGGCGAGCCACATCCCGTCCATAGGCTTCCTGATGCTGGAGCTCGGGGCTTTCACGCCCATTCTGTACGCCTTCAGGGAGCGGGAGCGGATACAGAGCATCTTCGAGGCCGTCACGGGGGCGCGGATGATGTTCCACTACATCCGCATCGGCGGGGTAAAGGCCGACCTGCCGCCCGAGATACCGCAGCAGATCTGGGACTACATAGAGGGCCTCGAGGCCAGGTTCCACAACGACTTCGTTGACCTCATCCAGGGCAACGAGATCTTTATCTCCCGGACCCGCGGCGTCGGCAAGATGACCCCGGAGAAGGCGCTCGATATGGGCCTGACGGGCCCGCCCCTGCGCTGCACCGGCGTGGACTTCGACCTCCGCCGCGACTACCCTTACAGCATCTACCCCGAGCTGGAGTTCGACGTCATCACGGACACGGCCGGCGACGTGGAGGCCTCTTACCGTATACGCATAGCGGAGTGTTTGCAGAGCATCCGGCTTATAAAACAGTGCCTGGAGAAGATGCCCGAGGGCGCGGTTATGGGGGACCTGGGCCGCAGGCTGCGGCCGAAGGAGGGCGATGGGTTTGGACGGGTCGAGAGCCCGCGCGGCGAGTTCGCCGTCCACATCGTCTCCGACGGGTCGGACACGCCATACAGGGTCCACTACCGCGACCCGAGCTTCTGCAACATGCAGCTTTTGCAGGAGGTAGTGCCGGGGCACTACCTGCCCGACATCATGCCGATAATGGGCCTCGTCGACCCGGTCTCCGGCGGCTGGGACAAGTAGATGCAGACGGTTCTCAACCTTCTCGAAGCGGAGCCGATCCGGCTGTTTCTCTCGTTCGGGGTGGTTCTGTTCCTGGTGCTGAACCTCGCGGCAATCCTCACGATGGCCGAGAGGAAGGCCTCGGCGTACATTCATCTCAGGTACGGGCCGAACAGGGTAGGGCCGCGGGGGCTCCTGCAGCCGGCGGCCGACGTGTTCAAGCTGTTCACCAAGGAGAACGTCTCGCCGGGGCGGTCGGACCTGTGGATCTTCCTCGGGGCGCCTATCGCGATGTTCCTGCCCGCGGCGCTCGTGTGGATGGTCGTGCCGTTCTCGCCGGATTCGGTGGTGGTGAACCTGAACGTTGGGATACTCTTCTTTGTCGCGATCACGTCCATAGGCGCCCTTGGCGTCGTTATGGCCGGGTACGGCAGCCGCTCGACGTTCTCGCTGCTCGGCGCCCTACGGGGCGCGGCGCAGATGATCTCCTACGAGGTGCCCCTGATCCTTAGCCTGCTCGGGGTCGTCATGCTTACCGGCAGCCTCTCGCTCGTCGACGTGGTGAACGCCCAGGGGGACGCTTTCTGGACGTGGTACTTCCTGCCGCAGCTGCCGATGTTCCTTACCTTCTACATCGCGGGGCTCGCCGAGGTGAAGCGGGTGCCGTTCGATTTGCCTGAAGGGGAGAGCGAGATCGTCGGCGGCTTCATGGTCGAGTACTCGGGGATGACCTGGGCGCTGATCCAGGCCGCCGAGTTCGCGTCGATGGGGCTGATGAGCGCCGTCAGCGTTACGCTGTTCCTGGGCGGCTGGCAGCCGCCGCTGCCCTTCCTTGACCT
>DATFPF010000199.1:0-13386 GCA_035264945.1 Rubrobacter sp. | reverse complement strand
CCCCCGATCAAGGTGAGACTATCATCCTGGGCCTGGAACTGGGTGCGGAGCTGGTCGAAGTACTGGCTGGCGCTGGCCGGCATGTTCCGCCACGTGACCTTGATGTCCTTGTTCTGCTTGTTGAACTGGTCGATCAGCTTCTGGAGCGTGCCGGAGGGCTCGCGCCCGAAGCCCATCGTGATCTCGCCGTTGAAGGCACCTCCCCCGCCCCCGCAACCGGCGGCCCCGAGCAGCGCCGCCCCGGCAAGCCCCGCGCCGCCCATCTTGAGGAAAGCGCGCCGGTCGAACAGTCGGCTTCCGGGCATGTTGGTCTTTCCGTAGAACTGTTGCGTCATGCTTTATTGTCCCTTTCCATGGTTTGCGTCTTCGGACGAACGTTCCTCCCGGTGGGGCCGGACGCGGGTCGACGACCCTTTCCGTCGTGGGCCGCGTCCGGCAAGAGCCTCACCGGACTCTAGAAGATGGCCTTCTCGGTCTCGGGGTCGAAGAGTTGGACCTTGCTCCCGTCGATCACCAGGCGCATCTGCTGGCCCTCCTTGGCCGTGCTCTCGGCGGCCACGCGGGCTACCATCATGTCGCCTGAGGAGTCGGCGGACGCCCCGTCGCCGTCCTCCTCGCCGATCAGTCCCCCAAGGCTCTCGAGGTGGGCGGCCTGATCCCCGGCCACCTCGAAGTACACGTACTTCTCCGAGCCCATGCTCTCTATGACCTGCGGGTCTACCTCCATAGTGTTCGACCCGTCGGAACCTCCGATAGCCTCGGCGGCCTCTGTCCCCGCATCCTCGATGTGCTCGGGCCTGACGCCCAGGATCACCTCCTTGCCGGTGAAGGACTCGGGGTCGTAGCCCTTATCCCTGGCCCCGCCCATCGCCTCGCGGCTGATGCTGACGCGAGAGTTGCCGAAGACGACCACGTGCGCGTCGCCCTCTTTCTCCAGGCGGGCCTTCATGAAGTTCATCGCCGGCGACCCGATAAAGCCGGCTACAAAGACGTTGTCGGGCTGGTCGTACATCATCTGGGGCGTTGCGACCTGCTGCACGAGGCCGTCCTTGAGGACCACGATGCGGTCGGCCATCGTCATGGCCTCGGTCTGGTCGTGGGTGACGTAGATGGTGGTGGTGCCGATCCTGTTATGCAGCTTGGCGATCTCCGTCCTCATCTGCACCCTGAGCTTGGCGTCGAGGTTACTGAGCGGCTCGTCCATGAGGAAGGCCTTGGGCTCGCGAACGATGGCCCTGCCAAGGGCCACCCGCTGCCTCTGACCACCTGAGAGAGCCTTTGGCTTGCGGTCCAGGAAGTGCTCAATGGAGAGGATGCGGGCTGCCTCATCGACCCTGGAGTTGATCTGGGACTTGTCCATCTTGCGCAGCTTGAGCGCGAAGCCCATGTTCTCCCGGACGTTCATGTGCGGGTAGAGCGCGTAGTTCTGGAAGACCATGGCGATGTCCCGCTCGCGGGGCGGCAGGTCGTTCACCATCCGGTCCCCAATAAAGACCTTGCCCCCGCTTATGTCTTCTAGGCCCGCGATCATGCGCAGGGCCGTGGACTTGCCGCACCCCGAGGGCCCGACGAACACCACGAACTCCCCGTCGGGTATGTCGAGGTTCATCTTGTCTACGGCTGTCACGTCGTCGCCGTAGATCTTGGTGACCTCTTCCATGGTCACTTCGGCCATCCCAGTTCCTCCTTCCGCTCTGACGAACGATCCTCGTCCGGAGCCCCCAGGCGCTCGCGGACGGCTTCACCCCTATCCTTGGCAGCATTCTACCTGCTGCGTCAGCCCCGCGCGAAACCGTAAGTCTCCTTGACCTCGACCAGTCGCCGCACGGAATCTCGGACCCTCTCCTCCCCTATTTCTCCGGACTCCACGGCCGCCACAACGGCGTCATATGCGTCGGCCTGCTGCTGCGGGGGGCTCGACACTATGAGCAGATCGGCCCCGGCCTTGACGGCCTCCACCGCCGCCTTCTCGGGCGGTCCCCCGCCTGACGCCCCGGCCATCGCGAGGTCGTCCGTGACGGCCACCCCGTCGAACCCGATCTCCTCCCGCAACATGCCCATCCACTTCGGCGAGAGGCTGGCGGGCCTCTCCGCGTCCACGGCCGGGTAGAGCAGGTGCCCGACCATTACCATCGGCACCCCCGCCTCCGCCGCGGCCCGGAACGGCGGCAGATCGTGGGAGCGCAAGGTCTCCATGTCGTGATCGACGACGGGCAAATCCCTGTGCGAGTCGGCGACGGCCGCCCCGTGGTTAGGGAAATGCTTGGCCGCCGACGCGATCCCGGCCCCCTCGAAACCCTCCACGGCCGCCGCCCCCATCCTGGAGACGAGCCCAGGGTCTTCGCCGTAGGATCTGTTGCCGATAGCAGCCCCGAAGCCCGTGTCAACCACGGGGGCAAAATCGGTGTTGACCCCGGCCCGCAGGAGCTCCTCCCCCGTCTCCTCCGCCGCCGCCCTCGCCTCGGCCGGGTCCCCCCTGCCCCCGATCTCGGCCGCCGCGGGCTGCGGCGTGACCCACGGCGCGGAGGCGATATCCCCGCCTTCCTGGTCTACGGCGACGAAGAGCGGAACCGCCGGCTCGGTCCGCATGGACAGCCGTTGGAGGGATGCCGTCAGGTCCCGCACCTGGCCCTCGCTCCTCATGTTGTGGCCGAAGAGGATCACGCCGCCGATGTTCCTCTCGCGCACCATCTTCTCTACGTAGTAGTCGGGCTCCGTCCCGCCCATGCTCACCACGAACATCTGCCCCACCATGTCCCTTACGCCCATGTCATCCACCACGGAAGCGTCCTCCTCTGTTTGCCCACTCCCCCGCCCCCCGTCGGCCTCGGCGCGGCCCTGTTGCCCGTCCGAAGGGGCCGCGCAGGCGGGCAGCCAGACGAGCGCGAGCGCGGCGAGGCAGAGCGCGATCCTGGAGTTCCGTTTCCGAAGGCTCATGGAGGCTTCCACCCTTCCGGACGGCCGACGCGGCCAGTCTACCGGTGAGAGGGCACGAATTCTCGGGTATGCTTCGCCCTACGTGATCGAGCTTCACTACGAGTCTGGCACCCTCGTCGCGAGCGGTGCCCCATCCGGCCTTCCCGAGCCTTTCGTCTGGGACGGCCGCACCCGCCAGTGGCGGGCCCCGGCTGGCGCCTACCGCGAGGTGGTCCTGCGGTTGCGCGAGTCGGGGACGCCGCACGCGGACCTCGCCGCCGCCTTTACGAAGACCCACCTTGAGTCGCGAGTGGCGATGGAGCCGCGCCCCTACCAGCGCGAGGCGCTGGCCGCGTGGGGCCGGGAGGGTTTGCGCGGGGTCGTCGTGCTGCCGACCGGGGCGGGCAAGACGGCCGTGGCGGTGAGCGCGATGGAGCGCGTCGGGAGGAGCACGCTCGTCGTCGTGCCGACGCTGGCTCTCCTGAAGCAATGGTACTCCGTCCTCTCCGACGCTTTCGGCGGCTCGGTTACGGTGGGGCTGCTCGGCGGCGGGTACCACGAGATCACACCTCTCACCGTGACGACCTACGACTCCGCCTACATCCACGCAGAACGCTACGGCGACCGCTTCGCCCTCGTCGTCTACGACGAGGTCCACCACCTCCCCGCCCCGAAGAACGCCATCATCCCGAAGATGCTCCTCGCCCCCTACTCGCTCGGCCTCACGGCGACCCCGGAGCGCCCCGACGGCGGGCACGACCTTCTCCCCGAGCTCGCAGGTCCCGTCGTCTACCGCCGCTCCCCGGAGGACCTGGCCGGCACGTACCTGGCCCCGTTCGAGTTGGTGAGGATGCCGATAGAGCTTACGGCCCAGGAGCGCTTCGACTACGCCCAGGCCGAGGCCGTCTACAGGGACTTTCTGGAGAAGCACCGGCTGCCGATGCGCTCGCCCGAGGACTGGCAGCGGTTCATCATGGTCGCCTCGACCAGCCACTCGGGGGGGAGAGAGGCCCTGCTCGCTGCGCGCCAGCGGCGGGAGATCCGGGAGAACGCTATGCGCAAGGGCGCCACGCTAGAGACCCTATTGCGCCAGCACTGGGAGGACAGGTGCATAGTGTTCACGAAGAGCGTCGAGGAGGTGTACGCGCTCAGCAGGCGGTTCCTGATCCCGGGCATAACCTACGAGACGCCGGCTAGGGAGCGCAAGGAGATCCTGGACAGGTTCAGGGAAGGCCGCTACAGGGCGATCATCGCCTCAGACGTCCTCAACGAGGGCGTGGACGTCCCCGACGCGAACGTCGCCATCATCCTCGCCGGGAGCGCCTCCCAGCGGGAGTACGTCCAGCGCCTCGGGCGCATCCTCCGCCCGAGGGACGACAAACAAGCGATACTCTACGAACTCGTCACGGCCGCGACAGGCGAGGAGGCCGCCTCCCGCCGCCGCAGGGAGTCCTTCCGGAAGGCGCCGGCCTAATGCTGCGCGGCGAGCACGTCATCGCCCGGCTCGCGCGGGGCAGGCTCGTCCCGCACCGCCTCCCGCCCGGAGACGAACGCGTCGCGGATGTTGCAAGCGAGCTGTGCGACCTCTACGCGGCCAACCTGCACGGGCCGAGGGCCGCCCTCGAAGCCCGGCTCTCCGGTTTGGAGGAGGAGTTGGGCCCGAGGCTCGACGCGCGGCGGGGGTTCAAGATCGTGCGGGCGCTCGCCAAGCTGCTGGATGAGCTGGCGACCTGGGAGGCGCCGACGGAGGCCGACCCTTACACGGTACGGACCAGGGTCTTCGAGCTCGCCGCCGGCCTCCCGGAACCACCGGCTCACGAGCCGGGCCTGCTCGGGGCCCCTACCCGCGACGACGTGCTCTCGAGGGTCGCCACCGAGACGGGCATCGCGGACGTCGCCGGCCTGATGTACGCGGACCGTCAGGGGGCGCAGCTCCTCGCCGCTTTTGATAGGCCCTCGCCCCGAGGGTTGATCGAGCGCTACAACGTAGCCCAGGTCCAGGGCGTGCTCTACGCGGCCAGGGAGCTCGTCGTGGATCTGGGCGAGGGCGCCGACGCCCGCCTCGTCTTCCACTACGTAAAGAAGATGGGCCTGATCTACCGCCTGGAGCCGGCCGCCGGCGTCTACCGCCTCCACCTCGACGGACCACTCTCGATCTTCGGCGGCACGCGCAAGTACGGCCTGCGCCTCGCCAAGTTCCTCCCAGGCCTGCTACTCACCTCCCCGTGGCGCCTCTCGGCCAGCGTGGACTGGAAGGGCCGCGACGCCCTCCTCGAGCTCGACTCCGAGAAGGGCGACCTGAGGAGCCACTACCTCGGCCCGAGGGACGCCCACGAGGGCGACGACGTCCGCGAGGCCTTCGCCCGCGCGTGGGAGCGCGCCAAGGACACCGGCGGCTGGAAGCTCGAGGCCGGCTCGGGCGTTTTGCCCTTCCCCGAGCTAAAGACGGCCCTCGTCCCGGACTTCACCCTGCGGAGCGCCACGGGCGAGACGGCGCACCTCGAGGTTCTAGGCTTCTGGTCCGAGCGCAACCTGATAGAGCGCGCGGCCCTGCTCCGCGAGGCAAGGGCGCGGGGCCACAGGGTGCTCGTCGCGGCCTCGGAGAAGCTCGGTCCCTCGCCCGAAGCGCTCTCGGAGGCCGTGGATGGGGGGGTCATCCCGTTCAAGGAGCGACTGGCAGCCAAAGACGTGCTGGCCGCGCTCACCTGAACCTCCCCCGCGGGATCTACGCAATATAATCTCCTGCATGCAGAGAAGTACGCTCTCCCTGATCCTGCTTACCGTCGCGTGCGCCTTCGCCGCGACGCTCTACGGCTTCGGGAGCAGCGTCTTCTCGTGGCGCAGCGTCTTCGAGGGGTCTGGCCGCGAGGCCCTGATACAGGCCACCCGCGTCTTCGTCTACGTGGCTCTGGGCGTCCTGCTGGCCTTCCGCGGCGGGTGGCCAGGGGTGGCGGCGGCGGTCGTGATGGCCCTCGCGGCGACCTCGGCCGAATGGCTCCTCTTCCCCGCCTCCTACGGGTGGGCCGCCCTCGGCGATGAGGGGGCGTACGCCAGAAAGTTCGGCGACGTCGGCCGGCCGCCCTACACCGCCTGGATCTCCTACGACCTCTTCGCCGTCGCGATCTCCTCGGCGCTGGCCCAGGGCCTGCGCATGATGGCCCACGTCAACCCCAGGGGGCTGGGGGGCGGATAACCCTTATCTCCTCGTCCTCCTCGAAGTCCAGGAGAAAGACCTCCCCGAGCGCGTTGAAGTCGTAGCGCGCGGCAGGCAAGACGCCCCCGGCTGAGTCCTCCACCTCGACGGCCGTCACGAGCTTCCCGTGCCCCTTGCAGCGCTTGCACAGTATCGGCCGCCAGCCCGCGCCGTCGTCGCCCCGACCTTCGCAGTTGGGGCACGTCCGGAAGCCTGTGTAGCGGATCTCTAGCGTCCTCACGCCCGGGATACTAGCAGCGCGGCACTGGTGTGGTATCTTGGCCGGCTTTGCTGCAGGAGATCCGGGAGGGGTGCATGAACGCGGGAACTGTACTGGCGGCGATGGCGGGCCTGGCGATAGCCGCGCAGGTCGTGGTGAACACGCTCGGCATCAGGTTCCTTGGCGTGGGAGCCCTGATCGGCGTCTCCGGCCTCGCCACGGCCGCGGCCGGCTTCGCGGTGGCGCTCTTCTCCCGCCCCGAGTTCACGGGGAGGGCGATCTTCTACGGGGGCGTCTCCGGCCTCCTCGGCGCGTTCATACTCGCCGCGATCGTGCTGGCCGCCGGCCGCGCCGGGCTCGCCCAGACACTCTCATTCGTCATCGCGAGCCAGCTCATCGCGGGCCTGCTCATAGACCGAACGGGCCTCTTCGGCCCAGCCGTCGCAGACTTCGGCACCGCAAAGGTGCTAGGGGTCGCGCTCGTCTTGATCGGCGGCGTGCTTGTGGTGCGCGGCTGAATCCCGCCGGGGCGGTCAGGGCAGAGAGGCGGCGGCTACCGCCAGCTCTGCTGGTACAGGATCTGCTCCTCGGTAAGCGTCTCGGGCTCGACGCCCAAAGACGCGAGCTTGTGGCGGGCGACGAGGTCGTCTATGTCGGCTGGGATGGCCTGGATGCCCGGGCCGAAGTCCTTAGCGTGGCTTACGAGGTGGTGGGCGGCGAGGGCCTGCACGGCGAAGGTGAGGTCCATGATCTCGACCGGGTGCCCGTCGGCCGCCGCGATGTTCACGAGCCTCCCGCGGGCGAGGACGTGCAGCCTGCGGCCGTCGGCGAGCTCGTACTCGACCACGTTGCGCCTGGCGTCCCTGGACTCGACCGCCATCTCCTGCAGGCCGGCCAGGTCGAACTCGTGGTCGTAGTGGCCCGCGTTGGCGAGAAGCGCCCCGTCCTTCATCCGCTCGAAGTGCTCGGTGCCGAGTACCTTTATGTTGCCCGTGCCCGTAATAAAGACGTCGCCCTCCTCGGCTGCCTGCATGGAGTTCATCACCTGGTACCCCTCTGAGTACGCCTCGAGGAGCTTCACCGGGTCGGGCTCGCAGACGATCACGCGCGCCCCCATCCCGTCCGCGTACTTGGCGAGGCCGCGGCTTACCCAGCCGAAGCCCATCACCACTACGGCCTTGCCGGAGAGGAAGAGGTTCGTGTTCGAGAGTATGGCCGCGATTGATGAGATGCCCGTGCCGTAGCGGTTGTCGAAGAGGTGCTTCATCTTCGCGTCGTTGGCGGCGAGGACGGGGAAGGGCAGGACGCCCTCGTTCGTCATTGCCTTGAGCTTCATGACCCCCGTCGTGGTCTCCTCGGAGGCCCCTATTACGTTGCCCACGAGGTCGGGATGGGAGTCTATCAGTCGGCCGACGAGCTCGGCGCCGTCGTCGACGATCAGGTCGGGCCCGGTCTCTATGGTCTGGTGGAGGTAGCGCTCGAAGTCCTCGTCCGAGGGGTCGTGGGTGGCGTAGACGCGAACCCCCCGCTCGGCGAGGGCCGCGCAGACGTCGTCCTGGGTCGAGAGCGGGTTGCTCCCCGAGACCGTAACGTCGGCCCCTGCGTCAGAGAGCAGGGTGGCGAGGTAGGCGGTCTTTGCCTCCAGGTGGATGGTCATCGCGATCTTCTTCCCCCGCAGAGACCCGTCCGCCAGCTGCTCGCCCGCGATCCTGTTGAGCACGGGCGCGTGCTGGGCGACCCAGTCGATCTTCTTGTGCCCGTCGGGGGCGAGGGCTGGGTCCTTTATGAGCGATTCCTTGATCATGGTCCTCCCGTGTCTGAGATCTGTCGCGCGGATGGCCTTGCTCGCGCCAAGTCTACAGCGGCCCGCCCCCGAATGCCGGCCCGTCCCAAGCGCGGCCCCCGCGGCCCGGCAACGAGAGGGGGCTAGGTACGACGACCCCGGAGGACCTCGGCGAGCAGGTCGGGCCTGTCGGTCATCACGACGTCTGCGCCGAGGTCGAGCACCTCCCGCATCCGGCCCGGCTCGTTGATGGTCCACGCGTCCACCCGCACCCCCACCGAGCGCGCCGCCCGGACGAACCGGGGCGTCAGGATGCGCAAGGGGCCGTAGTCCACGGGCACCTGAAGCGCGGCGTAGGCGGGCCGGACGAGGCGTTCCAATCGCAGCCGGCTGAGGGCGTAGAACACGGCGATCTCCCGCCGCGAGGCCCCCGTGTCGAACTCGCCGCCAGCGGCCCCGCGGAACCTCCGGAGCACGCGGTGGTCGGCCGAGGCGACGAGCACCCGGTCCGCAACACCCGCCTCCCGCAACACGTTGAGCACCACCTTCTCCGCGCCGGGCAGGTCCCAGTCCTTGATGTCGATGTTGACGCGGGCCCCAGGGAACTCCTCGAGGACCTCCCGAAGCGTCGGGACCCCCCCGCCGGTGCCACCGACGCCCAGCCGCCTCACGGCCTCGAGCGTCATCCCAGCCACGGCCCCGAAGCCGTCCGTCGTCCGGTCCACGGTCGCGTCGTGCATGACGACCGGGTGGCCGTCGCGCGTCACGCGGATGTCGAGCTCTAACCCCCCGGCCCCGGCCCCCAGCGCCGCCCGAAACGCCGCCAGCGTGTTTTCCGGGAAGCGGTCGGACAACCCCCTGTGCGCGATATTGGCCGGCCAGCCGGTTCGGACCGGCCGCGCCCCGCCGCGCCGGAGTGCCCCGACGGCCGCGGCTAGGGCCACGGCGAGCGCCAGCAGCGAGATCTTCCATCCCTTCGGCATCCCCACAACTTAGCATACGGTTTGGGCGGCGCCCCCACGTTGACCCCTCGATGGACGTCTCGTATACTCTCCCGGCTGCTTTGTCGGAGTGGCGGAATTGGTAGACGCGCTAGGTTGAGGGCCTAGTGCCCGATAAGGGCGTGGGGGTTCGAGTCCCCCCTCCGACACCAGGAAGTTTTCCTGCCGGATCTAAACTGTGACCGGCTCTACGCCCATGCATATGACGGGGTGTATAATTTTACCCGGACTCGCCTGTTCTCCCCATCCTCCCCGGGCGAGTCCACTTTTTGCGGCAGGGCTAGCATGGGCGCGATGCATCGACGGGCGGAGCCATCGGCGCCATCAGTCACTTCGATGGGCGCTTTATCTCGCAGCCCTTGATCACGTCCTGACCCCTTACGAAGAACACCTTGTCGCGGCCGGGGCCGCAGATCAGGACGTCTCTTGCGTGGTCGTTGGCGACGCCGTGGGTCCCGCCGCGGACGATGTCGTTGCCCGCGCCGCCGTCGACCCTGTCCTTGCCGTGGCCGCCCTTGACCTTGTCGTTGCCCTCACCGCCGAAGATCCTGTCCGCGCCGCCCTTGCCCTTGAGCGCGTCCATGCCGCCCAGGCCGTAGAGCGTGTCGGGGCCGTCCAGGGCGAGCATCCTGTCGTCGTTGGGGCTGCCGTTCATGGTGTCGGCCTTGTTCGTGCCCGTGCAATCGCCGCCGGTGCAGTCGATGGTCCTCGCGTATGCGACGCCCACGATCAGGAGGATCGCCGGCACCACGATCGCGGACACGAGTATCGCTCTTCTCATGCTTCTCTCCCTCTCGTGCGCCGGATGTCTTACTGCGGCGGTGGGTTGAGTATCTCGCAGTTATCCCGGACAACGTCCTGGCCCGGCGTGAAGTACGCGGTATCTACGCCATCGCCGCAGTCGAGGACGTCGCGCACCCCGTCGTTCGGCCGCTCCGGGGTGCCTGCCCTTACCAGATCGTCGCCGGGGCCACCGTAGACCCGGTCCATGCCGGCGCTACCCTTGACCCGGTCGTTGCCCTCCTGGCCGTACACTTCGTCGCGGCCATCCCCGCCCTTCAATGCGTCGTCGCCGGCCCGGCCGAGGATCCTGTCGTTCCCGTCCTCGGCGTAGATCGTGTTGGCCCGCGCGCTGCCTACGAGCCTGTCGTCGCCGGCCGTGCCCCTGCAGTTGGCCGGGCACATCTTGTTCACCGCGAACGCCGTGCCCGCGACGAGCAACACGACGCAGAACGTGAGCGCAATCATCGTGGCCGCTTTTCTCATAACCCATCTCCTCCCGGGAAACATCGGACCCCCACAGGCTACGCCCCGGCGCGAGTTTGGCTGTAAGCGCTAACCCAGGAAGAACAGGGCGGTGCCGGTAAGGCCGAAGAGGCCCACCACCACAAGGGTAAGCCTCGTCAGGTTCTTCTCCATGATCGTGGTACCGGAGAAGGTACCGCCGACGCCGCCACCGAAGCTGGAGGACAGGCCGCCGCCCTTGCCGGAGTGGAGCAGGATCATGCCGACGAGGGCGACGCAGAAGACTATGTGGAAGAAAGCTACAACGTAGAACATATCGCCGTTACTCTATCACAAGCGGGAGTGTGCGCCCTATTCCTCGTCCTCCCCCGAGTTCGCGGCCCCCTCGACCAGATCGACGAACGAGTCAACCTCCAGGCTCGCGCCGCCGACCAGGGCGCCGTCCACGTCCGGCTGGGCCATGATCTCGGCGACGTTGTCCGGCTTGACGGAGCCGCCGTAGAGGATGCGCGCGCCGTCCGCGAACTCTTCGCCGCGCTCCTCGCGCAGGAGCTCCCGGATGCGACCTATGGCGTCCTGGGCGTCCTCGGGGGTGGCGGTGTCGCCCGTGCCGATGGCCCAGATGGGCTCGTAGGCGAAGACTATGAGGTCCCCGTCGACCTCCCCGACCTCTTCGAGCACGCGCCGCACCTGGCCAGAGACCTTCTCCCACATCTCGCCCCCGTCGCGCTCCTCCTTGGTCTCCCCGACGCAGACCACGGGGAGGAGGCCCGCGTCCACGGCGCGCTTCGTCTTGCGGGCGACGAGCGAGTCGTTCTCGCCGAAGATCTCGCGCCGCTCGGAGTGCCCGACGAGCACGGCCCGGGCCAGCACGTCCTCCAGCATGGGGACCGAGATCTCGCCCGTAAAAGCCCCCGAGTCCTCGTAGTAGAAGTTCTGGGCGCCGGCGATCACAGCCGAGTCCTCGGCCATCCTGCCGACCTCGTGGAGGCAGGTGAACGGCACGAAGACCGCGACGTCCACCCCTTCCGCGTCCGCGGCGCGCGGCAGCAGAGCGGCCGTGTAGTTCTGGGCCTCCGTCACGGTCTTGTTCATCTTCCAGTTCGCGGCCATCATCGGGCGTCGCGTCATGTCTGTGGTTCCCCTCTCCCTCTCTACTTGTCCGGCAGTACGGCGACGCCGGGCAGCTCCTTGCCCTCGACGTACTCGAGCGAGGCCCCGCCGCCTGTGGAGATGTGGCTCATCTTGTCGTCGAGGCCCAGCTTGTTTACCGCGGCCACAGAGTCGCCGCCCCCGATCACGCTCGTCGCTCCCCCTTCGCTCGCCCCGGCGACGGCCCCGGCGACGCCCTCGGTCCCCTTGGCGAAGGCGTCGATCTCGAAGACGCCCATCGGCCCGTTCCAGAAGATCGTCCTGGCGCCGGAGATCTCGCCCCGGAACAACTCCACGCTCTCCGGCCCGATGTCGAGCCCCATCTTGCCTGGCGGGATGCCGTCCACGGGGACGGTCTGGGTCTCTGCGCCCTCCTCCATCGCGTCGGCGACCACGACGTCCACGGGCAGGACGAGCCTCTCCCCCGCCGCGTCCATGAGCCGCTTTGCCTCCTCTACGTAGTCGTCCTCGACCAGGGAGTTGCCTACCTCGTGCCCCTGCGCCTTGAAGAACGTGAAGCACATGGCCCCGCCGATGAGCAGGGAGTCGGCCACGCGGAGCAGGCTCTCTATGACGCCGAGCTTGTCCGAGACCTTGGCCCCTCCGAGGATGGCGACGAACGGCCGCTGCGGGTCGCCAAGGACGCCGTCGAGGTAGTCGATCTCAGCCTCCATCAACAGCCCGGCCGCCCCAGGCAGCCTCTCGGCCACCCCGACGGTCGTCGCGTGCGCCCTGTGGGCCGCCCCGAAGGCGTCGTTGACGTAAAGGTCGAAGGGCGCCGCAAGCTCCTCAGCGAACCCGGCGTCGTTCTTCGTCTCGCCCGGGTAGAAGCGGGAGTTCTCCAGAAGCACCACGCCGCCCTCTAGTTCGTCCAGCGCGTCCCCCACCTCGGGGCCGACCGCTGTGTCAAGCTTCGTCACGGGCTCGCCCAGAAGCTCTTCCAGCCTCTTCGCTACCGGGTCCATCGCGTACTTCGGGTCGGGCTCGCCCTTCGGGCGCCCTAGGTGAGAGATCAGGGCTGGTTTGGCCCCCTCGGAGAGCAGGTGTTGGATGGTAGGCATGGCCCGCCGGATGCGCGTGTCGTCCGTAACCTCGCCGTCCTTCACCGGAACGTTGAAATCTACCCGAACCAGCACGCGCCTGCCCCGCGCGTCCAGTTCTCTGACGCTCCGCTTGTTCATGGCTGGCCTCCCTTCGGTCGTCGCTCTCAGCGGTCGGCTTCTAGCTTTCAGCCAAAACGGCGCCGGGTTTCTCCCTCAGATCGTCCCGGTTCTACGCGGGAAGTCTCCAGTAAAGGCCGCGGCAGGGCCGCGAATACGCGGCCCTGCCGCGGCACCGGCGATCTTGGCTGAAAGCCGACCGCTGAAAGCTGAAAGCTACCCTAGAGCTTCTCACCCATGAACTGGACCAGGTCCACGGTGCGGTTCGAGTAGCCCCACTCGTTGTCGTACCAGCCGAGGACCTTGACGGTGCGGCCGTTGGACATCGTGAGGGGGGAGTCGAAGACGCAGGAGGACGGGTTGCCGACGATGTCGCTGGAGACGAGCGGGGCCTCGGAGTACTCGAGGACGCCCTGGAGCTCGCCCTCGGCGGCCGACTTGAAGGCGGCGTTCACGTCTTCCGCGCTCGCCTCGTTGGAGATCTGGGCGACAAAGTCCGTTATGGAGCCGTCTGGGACGGGGACGCGCATGGCCATGCCGTCGACCTTGCCCTTGAGGTCGGGGTAGATCTCCCCTGCAGTCCGCGCGGCGCCCGTGGAGGTCGGCACGATGTTCATCGGCGCCGAGCGGGCCCGCCTCGGGTCCTTGTGGGCCGCGTCGAGCAGGCTCTGGTCGTTGGTGAAGGCGTGGACGGTGGTCATGTAGCCCGTCTCGAT
>DATFPF010000198.1:0-6033 GCA_035264945.1 Rubrobacter sp. | reverse complement strand
CCATCAGGGCCTTCCCCCTCCGAAGGCGCGGTCGTCCCGCGCACCGCTTTAGAGGCCGGCGACGCGCGCCACGGGCCTCACGGGGGAGCCGGTGGCGCCGACGAGCTTCAGGGGCAGGCAGACAAGCTCGAACTCGTGTTGCCCGGCGGCGGCAAGCTCCTCCAGGGCCAGGTTCTCGATGATGTGGACGCCGCGGCGGGCGAGCAGGATCAGGTGCCCCGGCATCATGCACCCTAGCTCGGGGTCGCGCAGCCCGGGGACGTCCCAGGCCATGTTGTCCGCACCAACGGCGATAACGCCCCTGTCAGCCAGCCAGCGGGAGGCCGCCGCGTCCATGCCTGGGCCGGCCAGGTAACGCTCCTCGTCGTCCCAGAACCGCCCGTTGCCGGTCCGCACGAGCGCCACGCCGCCCGTCGGAACCTCGACCCCCTGGCGTTCGCAGCACGCCGCGAGGTCCCCGTCCGTGACGACGTGTCCCGGCTCTAGCATCTCCACCCCCTCCAGGGCGGCCGCGTCCAGGAGTACGCCTGCGGCCACGATCGGGTGCATCTTCTCGGCGCCGTGCTCGGTGAACCCGCGCGAGGTCTGGACCTCCGATACAGGGACGCCGCCGCAGAGGGTAAGGGCGTCGGCCTGGTGGCAGAGGGCGTCGATGTGGGTGCCGGTGTGCTCGCCGCAGACCAGGATGCCGGCCGCGCCCGTGCGCGGGCCCGACTCACGAGGGCGGTACTCGTCCTCGTGGCGGCGGTGCAGCAGGTAGGAGTAGCCGGCCTGTTTGTGGGCCGGGTGGATCGGCATCCCCTCCGTCCGCGGCTGCTCCAGGTCGAAGATGCGTACCGTCCCGTTCGTCTCGGACACTTCTAAGCCTCCCTCCTCCGGTTGCCGGGTCAGTGTGGCCGGGTACGGGGGCGGCGTCAACGGCCGGTAAGCGGGGAGCGGGCGCGGTCTATATAATTTTCGGGAGAGGGTGGGGTCTTTTCCGAGGAGGGACTGACGTGGAGGCAGCCGGCGGCGGGGGGATGGCCACCCCCATCCGGAAGGTCGTCGTGGCGAGCTTTATCGGGACGACCATCGAGTGGTACGACTACTTTATCTTCGCCACCGCGGCGGCGCTCTTCTTTCCGCGGGTCTTCTTCCCTGGCTTCGGCGACACTACCGGGACCATACTCGCCTACACTACCTTCGCCGTGGGGTTCGGGGCGCGGCCCCTCGGCGGTGTCATCTTCGGCCACTACGGGGACAAGATCGGGCGCAAGGCCATGCTTGTCACGACCCTCATGATCATGGGCGTAGCGACCTTCCTCGTCGGCGTACTCCCCGGCTACGACACGATAGGCGTCGCAGCACCCATCCTGCTCGTGCTGCTGCGAATCTTCCAGGGCATCGGGCTCGGCGGCGAGTGGGGCGGGGCCGTCCTCATGGCCGTCGAGCACTCCCCGGACGAGCACCGCGGCCTGAACGGGAGCTGGCCGCAGATGGGCGTCCCCGCCGGCCTCGTTCTCGGCACGGGCGTCTTCGCCGCCGTGAACGCCGTCTCTGGCGACGCGGCGTGGGCGTGGCGCGTGCCTTTCCTCCTGAGCGCCATCCTCGTAGCGGTGGGGCTCTTCGTCCGGCTCTCCATCTACGAGAGCCCTGCCTTCTCCAGGGTGCGCGAGTCTGGCACGGAGGCCAGTATGCCCATAGTGGACGTGCTACGCACCTACCCCAAGAACGTGGCTCTAGGCGTGGGCTCCCGCATAGGCATCGACGCGGCCTTCTACATCATCGCCGTCTACACGCTCACCCACATCACCGCGAACCTTGGCCTCGCCCAGGGCATAGGCCTCGCCGCCATCACCATCGCGGCGCTGCTGGAGATCTTCACCATCCCGGCCTTCGCCTCGCTCTCCGACCGCGTAGGGCGCAGGCCGCTCCTCATCGGCGGCGCGGCGTTCATGGGCGTCTGGACCTTCGCGCTCTTCGCCCTCCTGAACACCCGCTCCACGGTCCCGATCGTCCTGGCGGTCGTGATCGGGCTCGCCGTGGGCCACGCGGCGGTCTACGGGACCCAGGCGAGCTTCTACGCCGAGCTCTTCGGGACGCGCGTGCGCTACTCGGGGGCGTCTTTCTCATACCAGGTCTCAGGCATCTTCGGCGGCGCCCTCGCCCCGATCATAGCCGCCGCGCTCTACCCCGTGGGCGGCACGCTGCTCATCTCCGCCTACATCGCCGCCCTCTGCGCTTTAAGCGTCCTCTGCTACTTCCTCGCCGAGGAGACCTCCCGCAAGGACATCTACGCGGACGAGCCCGAGGAGCGCGGGCTCCTCGCCGGGCAACGAGGGTAGCGGCGTGACCGATACCCGCCTGGGCGTCGACGTCGGCGGAACCTTCACGGACC
This sequence comes from Rubrobacter sp., assembly GCA_035264945.1. GTDB lineage: Bacteria > Actinomycetota > Rubrobacteria > Rubrobacterales > Rubrobacteraceae > Rubrobacter_D. The sequence continues at coordinate 3,656 of DATFPF010000198.1, read as the reverse complement.
TCGTCGCACTCTCCGAGGGAGACCTCGTAACGGCGAAGGTCCCGTCGACCCCGCGCGACCAGTCCGAGGGCGTGATGAACGCGGTGGAGGCCGCCGAGGTGGAGGCAGCCTCCGTCGCAGCCCTGGCCCACGGCATGACCGTCGCGACGAACGCCCTGCTCGAGCGCAGGGGCGCCAGGACGGCCCTCGTCACCACGGAGGGCTTCAGGGACGTGCTCGAGATCGCCCGCCAGAACCGCCCCTCGCTCTACGACCTCTCCATGGACCGCCCGCCGCCGCTGGTCCCCCGCGACCTCCGCTTCACCGTAGACGAGCGCATGGGCCCGGACGGCGAGATAGAGCCCCTCGACGAGGAGAGCCTGAACAGGGCGGTCGAGGCCGTGAAGGAGGCCGACGTGCAGGCTGTCGCCGTCTGCCTGCTATTCGCCTTCGCCCACCCCGAGCACGAGCGGCGGGTCGGGGAGGCCCTGCGCGGGGCGATGCCCGAGGTCCACGTCTCGCTCTCTAGCGAGGTCCTGCCCGAGTTCAGAGAGTACGAGCGGTTCTCCACAACGGCGGCGGACGCCTACCTTGGGCCGAAGCTTGCCGCCTACCTCAAGAACCTGGCGGACAAGGCCGCCGGAGCGGGCGTCCCGGCGCCGCTCATCATGCAGTCCTCCGGGGGGGTGGTGCCCGTGGAGGACGCGGCGGAGGACGCCGCCGGGTGCGTGCTCTCGGGGCCGGCGGGCGGCGTCGTCGGGGCTGCCCACGTCGGCTCTTTGGGCGGCTACGGGGACCTGCTCACCTTCGACATGGGCGGCACCTCGACGGACGTCGCGCCGATCATCGGGGGCGAGGCGCAGACGACGACGGAGACGGTCGTGGCCGGGGTGCCCATAAAGCTTCCCATGGTCGACGTGCACACCGTGAGCGCCGGCGGCGGCTCGGTGGCGTGGGCGGACGCCGGCGGCGCTTTACGCGTCGGCCCCCACTCGGCGGGCGCCGAGCCCGGCCCCGCCGGCTACGGCAAGGGCGGCGAGGAGCCTACCGTAACCGACGCGAACCTCTCCTTGGGCTACCTCGCCGACGGCGCAAGGCTCGGCGGCGAGGTGGTGCTCGACCGCGGGCTCTCGGAGGCGGCGCTCGGCTCCCTTGGGGAGAGGCTCGGTTTGGGGGCCGAGGAGGCCGCCCTCGGCATCGTGCGCGTGGCGAACGCTGAGATGGTGCGGGCCCTGCGGGTCATAAGCGTGGAGCGCGGCCTGGACCCCAGGGAGTTCGCCCTGCTCGCCTTCGGCGGGGCAGGCGGGATGCACGCCTGCGCCCTCGCCGAGGATCTCGGCATGGGGACCGTCCTCTTCCCACGCGCCGGCGGCGTGCTCTCGGCCCTCGGCCTCGCCATAAGCGACCTCCGCCGCGACTACGTCCGTCCCTACCTCGTCCCCCTGGACGGCCTGGACGCGCAGGAGTTCGGGGCAAGGTACGAGGAGATGGAGGCCGCCGCCGAAAAAGACCTCGACGGGCCCGAGCACCACCGCAGGGCGGACCTGCGTTACAGGGGCCAGTCCTTCGAGCTTACCGTGGACGCGGACGCGCCGGAGAAGTTGGGGCCGCGGTTCCACGCCGCGCACGAGGGGCGCTACGGCTACAGGATGGAGGACGAGCCCGTCGAGCTGGTGAACCTGCGCCTCGTCGCGACCGTCCCCGTCGAGAAGCCCAAGCTCGACGAGCCGGAACCGTCGGGCGGGGCGGAGGCGGGCCGGCGGGATGCGAACTTCGACGGGGAGTGGCGGGAGGTTCCCGTCCTCGACAGGGAGGAGATGGGCAGGGGCTCGGAGGTAGAGGGGCCCGCCATAGTCGAGTTCAGGGAGGCCACGTGCGTGGTGCGCCCGGGGTGGCGGGGCGCCGTGGACGGGGTAGGGAACCTGGTTCTGGAGAGGGAAGATGGGTAGCGAGCGGTTGGACCCGGTGACCTTGTCTGTCCTGGCGAGCGCGCTCGCGGGGATAGCCGAGGAGATGGGGGCCGTCCTGATCCGGGGCGCCTACTCCTCGAACATAAAGGAGCGCCGCGACTGCTCGACGGCCCTCTTCGACGCCAACGGGAACATGGTGGCCCAGGCCGAGCACATCCCCGTCCACCTCGGCGCCATGCCGGAAGCGGTGGCCGCGGTCATGGACCGGGGCCCGCGTCCTGGCGACGTCTTCGCCGTCAACGACCCGTACTCAGGCGGCACGCACCTGCCCGACATAACCCTCGTCTCCCCCGTCGCGTACGACGGCGACATCCTCGGCTACGCCGTCACAAGGGCGCACCACTCAGACGTGGGCGGCATGCGGCCGGGGTCGATGCCTTCGGACTCGCGCGAGATCTTCCAGGAGGGCATCATCATTCCCCCCGTCCGCCTCGTCCGCGACGGCGAGTACGTCAAAGACGTGCTGGACCTGCTGCTGGCCAACGTCAGGACCCCCGGCCTCCGCCGCGGGGACCTCCGCGCCCAGATCGCCGCGAACAACATAGCCGAGGCGCGGGTAGAGGAGCTTATCGGGCGGCGCGGCAGGGGGACGGTCCTCGCCGCCTTCGAGGAGGTAGTCCTCTACGCAGAGAGGCGCGCCCGCGAGGCCATCCGCGGGCTCCCCGACGGCGAGCACTCGGCCAAGGACTTCATGGAGGGCGACGGCACGACTGAGGAGGACATCCCGATCAGGGCCTCCGTAAGGATAGAGGGCGACGAGATGACCGTAGATTTCGCCGGCACCTCCCCAGCCGTGCGCGGCAACATCAACTGCCCGCTCCCCGTCACCCGCTCGGCGTGCTTCTTCGCCCTGCGCGTCCTGCTGCCCAACGACGTCCCGGCCAACGCGGGCACCTACGCCCCGCTAGGCATAGAGGCGCCGGAGGGCTCCCTCGTCAACGCCGGTTACCCTGCCGCGGTCGTCGCGGGCAACGTCGAGACCTCAAACCGCATCGCCGACACCGTGCTCGCCGCCCTCTCCCGCTTCGCACCAGGGGAGATACCGGCCCAGGGGCAGGGCACGATGAACAACACGATCATCGGCGGCTCGGGCGAGGCGAGCCGCTGGACGTACTACGAGACCATCGGCGGCGGCCAGGGCGCCTCCTCCCGCGGCCCCGGCCCCTCGGGTGTCCACGTCGGCATGTCGAACACCCTCAACACCCCGGTCGAGGCCTTCGAGCTCGAGTACCCCATGCGCGTTACGCGCTACGAGCTCCTCTACGGCTCCGGCGGCGCGGGCGAGTACCGCGGCGGCGACGGCGTCGTCCGCTCCATAGAGGTCCTCGAGCCCGCCAGCCTCTCCCTCCTCACCGACCGCCGCCGCCACGCGCCTGGGGGCGTGGAAGGCGGCGAGCCGGGCAGGGTCGGGCGTAACCTCCTAAACGGCGAGGAGCTCCCGCCCAAGACGAGCCGCGAGCTGGAGGCGGGCGACGTCGTCACCGTCGAGACGCCGGGAGGGGGCGGGTACGGGCGCGCCGACGGCGGTGGCTAGCTGCTAACCTCTGACGGTTACAATTGAGAAGTCGGATGGAGGTTAGGGATGGGCGGCACGGTTGAGGAGGTCTTCGTCACCGGCGAGGGCAGCGCGGCGATGGAGAGCGTGGCCGAGGTCGAGACGGTGGAGGGGTGCGGCATCAGGGGCGACCGCTACTGCGAGGGGACGGG
>DATFPF010000197.1:0-33480 GCA_035264945.1 Rubrobacter sp. | reverse complement strand
AGTAGGGGCGGTGGGATTCGAACCCACACTGTGAGGATTTTAAGTCCTCTGCCTCTGCCGTTGGGCTACGCCCCCACGCGCGCCGCGAGACACCCTGCGAGTATAACAGTCACGTTTCCGGACCCTCGTCCGGGACGTCCGTGCAGCACGCGTCTTCGGGGTAAGGCCCCTCCAGCCGCGCCAGCGTCCACCCGGCGACCGCGTTCGGGACGGCGCCGGCGAGTTCGAGCGCCGTGAACGCGTGCAGGCACTTGACGTTCCCACCTTCCCTGACGCCGGCCACCCGCGTGCCGTAGAGGGCGCGGTGCTCATCGTGTATGGCCTCCACGGCTTCCGCGCCCACGGCCTCCCCCGCCTCCCTGACGCCCCCGGTGGACTCGACCCTGGAGATCTCCGCGACGAGGCTAGGGCACGTCACCCAGAAGCTCGTCGGCATGTTCCGCGCCCGCTCGTTCTCGATGACGCTCGGCCGGCCGAAAGGGCACCGCGCCGCCACCCGGAAAGGCCGCGGCTCCCGCCCGAGCTGCCGGCGGACCGCTTCGCTGTCCTTGGAGCTCTCAGCCATCAGCTCTCAGCGGCCAGCAAGGCGAAACGAGGCGGGCCGGAGAAGACACGCCCCGTGAGATAGACCGCCCCGCAAGCGTCGGCCGGCATCCGCAACCAGGAGGCCGACAGCCGAAAGCCGAAAGCTACTCAACGATGTACACCTTCTCGCCGGGGCGGATCATGCCGTACCGCTCCCTGGCGGCGCGCTCGATACCGGCGGGGGTGTTCAGGTCCTCTTTCAGGCGCTGCTGCTCGGTGTTGTGGGCGCGGGCTTCGTCGAGCTGTTGCCCAAGGGCGACGACGCCGTCGCGGCCCGAGATTATGCTGTCCAGCGGGGAGATGTAGGAGGCCAGGAGGAGGCCGATGAACGCGGCGTAGAGAACCACCGCCAGCGGCCTGTATCTCCGGGGCGCGCTCATCGGCCCGGCCTCAACCTCCCCTCAAGTCTCTTCCCCAACCGTCACGACCTCGACCACGTTCGTCGAGCCGGGCACGGAGCCAGCCCTGCCGCCGGTGAGGATCACCTCGTCCCCGTCCTGGAGGTGCCCCGCCTTCCTGGCCGCTTCCACGGCCCCGGTGAAACGGTCCTCGAGGGAGCCCGCCTGCTCGCCGAGGATGGACGTGACGCCCCAGACCAGCGCGAGCATGCGAACTGTGTGCTCTATGGGGCTTATGGCGAGGATCTTGTTCGGCGGCCTGAAGCGGGCTACCCTTATGCACGAGAGCCCGGTCTGGGTGGAGGTGAGGATGGCCTCGGTCTCGAGGTCCTCGGCGAGCTCGCACGCGGCGTGGGTGACGGCGTCGTAGCGGTCGCCGCGGCCCCAGGAGGCCGACGCCGGGATGTCGCGGCCGTAGTTTATTGCGCCCTCGGCCGCGCGGCAGATCCTCTCCATCTCCTGCACGCTCTGCATAGGGTAGCGCCCTATCGCCGTTTCCCCCGAGAGCATCACCGCGTCGGCGCGGTCGAAGATGGCGTTCGCGACGTCGGAGACCTCGGCGCGCGTTGGCCTCGGGTTCCGGATCATGGAGTCGAGCATCTGGGTCGCCACGATGACCGGCTTGCCGAGACGTCGGCACCGGGCGACCATCCGCTTCTGCTCTATCGGCACCTGCTCGGCCGAGAGCTCGACCGCCAGGTCGCCGCGGGCGACCATTATCCCGTCCGAGGCATGCATGATGTCCTCGATGTTCTCGATGGCCTCGTGCTTCTCTATCTTGGAGATCACCGGCGCGTTCCCGCCGAACTCCTTTATCCGCTCCTTTACCTCCCGCACCTCGTCCCCGGTCCTGACGAACGATACCGCCACCCAATCCGGCTGTATCTCCTCCATCCCGAACCCGAGGTCCTCGACGTCTTTGGGCGTCAGCCCCTTTATGGAGAGGTTCGAGTCGGGAAAGTTCAGGCCCTTGTGCGAGGAGACAGGGCCGCCCTCCAGGACCTCGCAGACGACGTCCCTGCCCTCGATGCTATCGACCCTGAGTCCGATCAGGCCGTCGTCTATGAGCAGCCGGTGGCCTGGGCGCACGTCGTCGGCGAGCGCGTCGTAGGAGGTAGACAGCCGGGTCGCGTCGCCCACGAAGTCCCCTGCCGCGATGGTCACCCGGTTGCCTGCGACGAGCTCCGTTCCGCCCTCTACCTCGCCGGTCCTTATCTTCGGGCCCTGGATGTCCTGAAGGATGGCGACGTTCCGCCCGAGCTCGTGCGCGGTGTTCCTTACGACGTTGGCGTTCTTGAGGTGCATGTCCTGGTCGCCGTGGCTGAAGTTGAACCTCGTCACGTCCACCCCGGAGCGCACGAGCGAAGCTATGTTCTCCTCGGAGGAGGTGGCCGGCCCCAGGGTGGCGACGATCTTTGTCCGGCGGGCTGCCATCCTAGCCGTTCACCCGCGGGTTGAACGCCGCGCGGCCCGGGTAGACGCCCGACTCGCCGAGGGCCTCCTCGATGCGCAAGAGCTGGTTGTACTTCGCCACGCGGTCCGTGCGGGCGGGCGCGCCGGTCTTGATCTGCCCGGCGTTCACGGCAACGGCAAGATCCGAGATCGTCGCGTCCTCGGTCTCCCCGCTGCGGTGGCTTACCATCGTCGTGTACCCCGACTTGTGCGCAAGCTCCATCGTCTCGAAGGTCTCCGTTAGCGTGCCGATCTGGTTCACCTTCACCAGGATGGAGTTGCCCACGCCCTCCCTGATGCCCCTGGCCAGGATCTCCTTGTTCGTGACGAAGAGGTCGTCGCCCACGAGCTGGACCCTGCTCCCGAGCCTCTCGGTGAGGGCCGCCCAGCCCTGCCAGTCGTCCTCGCCGAGCCCGTCCTCGATGCTCAGGATCGGGTACTCGTCGCACAGGTTCGCGTAGTAGTCGACCATGTCGCCGCTCGAGAGCTTGCGCCCCTCGCCGGCCAGGTCGTACTCGCCGTCCTTGTAGAACTCGGAGGCCGCCGGGTCGAGCGCGAAGCCGATCTGGTCCCCCAAAGCGTACCCGCTCCGCCCGACGGCCTCCGCGATGAGCGCGAGCGCGGCCCCGTTGCTCTCAAGATCTGGCGCGAACCCGCCCTCGTCACCGATGCCGCCTGAGAGGCTCCGCTCCGCGAGCAGCTTCTTGAGGCTCGCGTAGATCTCCGCGACAGAGCGGAGCGCCTCGTCGAAGCGGTCGAAGCCGAACGGGACGACCATGAATTCCTGGAAGTCAACGTTGTTTGCCGCGTGCGCCCCGCCGTTCATTATGTTCGCGCAAGGCACCGGCAGCGTGTGGGCGCCGGCCCCGCCCAGGTAACGGTAGAGCGGAAGCGCTGAAGCCTCCGCGGCGGCCTTCGCCGCGGCCATGGAGACGCCGAGGATGGCGTTGGCGCCGAGGCGGCCCTTGTTCGGGGTGCCGTCGGCCTCGATCATGGCTAGGTCTAGGGTCCGCTGGTCGGCGGCGTCCAGCCCGACGACTACCTGCGCGAGCTCCGTGTCCACGTTGCCTGCGGCGTTGAGGACGCCCTTGCCGCCGTAGCGCCCCTTGTCCCCGTCCCGCAGCTCCACCGCCTCGTTCGCGCCGGTAGACGCCCCGGACGGGACCGAGGCGCGGCCGACGAAGCCGCTCACCGTCGCCAGCTCGACCTCGACCGTGGGGTTTCCCCGTGAGTCCAGGATCTCCCTTCCGTGGACCGCGACGATCTCCGTCATCATCCTCCCGTATATAGGTTCTGGGTTTCAGGCTTGAGGTCCCGCCGCCCCGGAATTGGTACCCATCTGCGCCGATTCTCACCGGCGGCCCGCCTCTTGCCAACCATTCTCCGCGTAACTCTACGCGCTAATCGCGTTCGACGCCACAAAAAGCGCGGATTTTGGGGGTTCCCGTCCCTCCCGCGGACCGCTACCCGCGGGCCGCTACCCGAAGCCCTATGCTCGGGGCCTAACCCTGGGAGTCGGGCTTATACCCGGGCATGTACTTCACGTTGCGCTGCTGCTTCTGGTCCTCGAGCCACTTCGTGAACTCTTCCTCCTGCTGGGTGGCGGCGAGCTGGTCCGTTATCTGGCCCTCGACCTCGTCGAGGGGCTGGGTCTGCTCCTCGCGGATGTCCGTCACCTCGATGAGGTGGAAGCCGAACTCGGTCTCGACGGGGCCGACGACCTCGCCCTGCTTGGCTGAGAATGCGGCCTCCTCGAAGGGGGGCACGGTCTCGCCCTTCCCGAGGCACCCGAGGTCGCCGCCGTTCTCGGCGCTGCCGGGGTCCTGGGAGTTCTCCTTGGCGAGCTCGGCGAAGTCCCCGCCGTTCTGGAGCTTGGTCTTGACCTCCTCGGCCTTCTGCTTCTGGTCCTTGTTGAAGAGGATGTGCCTCACGCACCGCTGGGCCGGCTGGGTGAACTGGGCCGCCTTGTTCTCGTCGTAGAACTTCTGGACATCCTCCTGGGAGGGCTTCGCGTTGCCCGCGACTCGCTCCTGGACCTGCTGGACGGGTAGGTTCTCCCGCACGTCCTGGCGCAGCTCCTCCTCGGAGATCTGGTTCTGCTTGAGCGCCTGGTCGAAGGCCTCCTGGTCGCCCAGGTCCTGCCCCGAGGAGCGGGCCTGCTCGCCGACCTGCTTCTTGATGTTCTCTATCTCCTTGTCCACCTCTTCGTCGGAGACCGTGATGCCCTGCTCCTGGGCGTAGGCCTTGGCGATCTCGATCCCGACGAGCTGCGGCATTACCTGCTGGATCGCCGTCTTGTACTCGGGCGAGTCCGGGTCGAGATCGCCGAGCCCGCTCTGCTGGGCGAACTCCTGCAACTCGCCCTCCGTCACCTCCCCGCCCTCGAAGGTCGCGACCTTCTTCGACCCGGAGTCCGAGTTGGCGGTCGTGTCCGCCGGCTGGCAGCCTGCGAGAACGACGAAGATCAAAGCGCACAGGACAAGGGAAACCTTGAAAGATAGATGCTTGCTCAAAGCGACGGGAACCTCGCTGTCGGGATAGCCTTCTGAAACCGCGGGGAATTATATCAGCCCGCCGGCTTCGCGGGCCTCGCTCTCGGCCTGTCGGCCCATCGGCCGCGAGAATACGACCCAACCCGTGCGGCCGACGGCCCAAGAGGCCGTCCGCACCCCTAACCATCACCTGTCCAACCCACCCCCGCAGGGCCAGGTTTCAGACCCGCCCGTGACTCGCCGAACGGAGAGGTGCCGGGCACCTCCTCCCCCGACCGAGCCGAAATTCTGACAAGCGGAGGCCGCCGGCCGGAGCGGGCTGCCTACTCCGAGAGCATTCTAAGCGTAGTCTCCGCCAGCTCCAGCGGCCCGAGGTCTGAGCCGCTGACGGTTGCCCTTCCCTCCCTGCCGCCGACGACGCCGCCCGTGTTCTTCCTGATCCGGGCGGCGTGGGCGGGGCCCGCGGTGACGCCCGAGACGGCGAGCGTGCCCGAGCGGATGGTGACGGACGTAGCCCCGATATCGCGGGCCAGCAGCCTCGTGCGGGAGAGGCCGAGGAGGTTGAGGGCTGGCTCGGGCAGCCTGCCGAAGCGGTCGGTAAGCTCTTCTGCCAGGTCGTCTACCTCCGCGAGGGACTGGGTGCCCGAGGCCCGGCGGTAGAGGTCGACGCGCTCTATCTCGTCCATCACGTACTCGGGCGGCAGGTACGCGTCGAGCGAGAGCTCCACGATGACGGGGCGCCGCTCCTCGCGTTCGGTCGTCTCGCCCCTGGCCTGGGCGACCGCCTCTTCCAGCAGCTGGAGGTACATCTCGAAGCCGACGGCGGCGATGTGGCCCGACTGCTCGGCGCCGAGCAGGTTGCCGGCGCCCCTGATCTCCAGGTCGCGCATGGCTATGGCGAAGCCGCTCCCGAGCTCCGTGAAGTCCATGAGCGCTTCGAGGCGCTTCTGGGACTCGACGGTGGCGCCCAAGGGGGCGAAGAGGTAGGCGTAGCCCTGCTGGCTGGAGCGCCCGATCCTGCCCCGCAGCTGGTAGAGCTGTGCCAATCCCATCGCGTCAGACCGGTCCACGATTAGCGTGTTGGCGCTCGCCACGTCGAGGCCGCTCTCGACGATGGTAGTCGTGACGAGCACGTCGGCTTGGCCTTCGAGGAAGTGCCGCATCACCCCTTCGAGCGCCCTCTCCGGCATCTGCCCGTGGGCGGTGACGAACGTGGCCCCAGGCACGAGAGAGCGCAGCCGCTCGGCCGCCTCGTCTATGCTCTCGACCCTGTTGTGGACGAAGAAGGTCTGCCCGCCACGCGCCACCTCCCGCTCGATGGCCCGCCGCACCAGGTCCTCGTCGTAGGGGCCGACGTGGGTCTGGATGCTGCGCCTCCCCGCGGGCGGGGTCTCTATTACGCTTATGTCTCGCAGGGAGGCGAGGCCCATCTGCATGGTGCGCGGAATCGGGGTGGCCGTAAGCGTGACGACGTCGACGCTCGCCTTGAACTCCTTGAGCCGCTCCTTGTGCTTTACCCCGAAGCGCTGCTCCTCGTCCACGATGATGAGACCGAGATCCTTTGGCGAGACCTCGGTGCCTAGCAGCGCGTGGGTGCCTATGAGCACGTCTACCTCGCCCCCGGCGAAGGCCTTTAGGATGCGCCGGCGGTCGGCCGGCTTCGTGAAGCGCGAGAGGCTCTCTACCCTTACGGCGAAGGAGCCCAGGCGCCTCTCGAAGGTCCGCTCGTGCTGCTGCACGAGGATGGTCGTCGGCGCGAGCATCATGGTCTGCTTGCCCGCGAGGGTGGCCTTGAACGCGGCGCGCACCGCCACCTCGGTCTTGCCGAAGCCCACGTCCCCGCAGACGAGCCTGTCCGTGGGATGCGGCCTCTGCATGTCCGCCTTGACGGCGGCGATGGCCGCCTCCTGGTCCGTGGTCTCCTGGTAGGGGAAGCTCTCCTCCAGCTCGCGCTCCCACTCGGCGTCTGGCGGGAAGGCGAATCCAGGCGCCGCAGCCCGCCGCGCGTAGAGCCTGAGCAGCTCCCCGGCGAGCGCCTTTACCCTCATCCGGACCCTGTCCGTGACCTGGGCCCACGTCGAGCCGCCTAGCTTGTCCAGGCGCGTGCCCTCGCCGCCGATGTACTTGTGGAGGAGCTCCATCTGCTCGTAGGGGACGAAGAGCGTGTCCTCGCCGCGGTAGGTGACCTGCATGTAGTCCCGCGTCGCCCCGAGAACCTCCTTGGCCACAAGGCCCTCGAACCGCCCGATGCCCTGCGAGGCGTGAACGACCAGATCCCCCACCTTCAGGTCCGCAAAGGAGGAGACGACCCGCCCGGGGCGGCGCCTGACCTCTCGCCGGCGGCCGAGCAGCGCGTCCCGGCGCACGACGGCGACGCCGTCCTCTGGGTAGGTGAAGCCCTCCTCGACGGGACCGGGAAGCGCGTAGAGCCCCGGTGGCAGGGAGGCGTCCACCAGCTCGGCCTCGCGCACGGTGCGGTTGATCTCCCCGAACGCGTACATGGTGCGCCTGGCCTCCCCGCCCGAGGCGCAGGCCACGAAGACCGCGAGCCCGCCCCCCACCAGCGTGTCCAGCCTGCGGGCGGCCTCCCGCAACGAGTCGGCGAACGCCGCCGCGGGGGGCGCGGAGACTTCCTCCCCCTCCTCCCCGAGCGAGAACTCGACGTCGGGCCCGGGCAGCGCCTCCTCGTACATCCCCCGCACGAGGTCTTCCAGGTCCTCGGGCAACCCCTCCTGCGGACCCTCGCGCCACACCTCGAAACCGTCAGGCAGGAGGTCCGCCGGAGAGACAGGGCCGAGGTCGAGGAGCAGGCGATCCAGGCCAGGCACCCGCGCCCCGCGCCTGGCCTCCTCGGGGTAATCCTCGCCGGTGGCCGCCGCGAGGCCGGCCAGGTCGCCCTCGCGAGCCGCGTACACGGTGACGCCTTCGAGCTCGCGCACCACGCGCTGGGTCGCCAGCGAGACGGCGCGGACGCTCTCTACCTCGTCGCCCCACCACTCGACCCGCACGGGCGATCGGCGGGTGCTTGGGAAGACGTCCACTATGCCGCCGCGCACGGCGAACTCGCCCGGCCGCGAGGCCCGGTCCACCCGCTCGTAGCCGAGCCCCACCAGCCTCTCCAGGGTCTCGTCCAGCTCGATCTCCACCCCGCCAGAGAGCCCGATGGGCTCGTGCAACGGCGTCTTCTCCATGAACGCCAGCGGCCCCGCCACCACCAGCCGGGCCGTCGGGAACGACACGAGAGCCCGCTGGCGCCGCCCCACCCGCGTGACCGCGGGCTCGAAGACGTCCCCGTACGCGACGCCCCGCGAGGGCAGGTGAACGACGGGCCCGTCGGTAAAGACCGCCGCCTCGCCGGCGTAGCGCTCCGCCGCCTCCTCGCTCGCCGCGAGCAGCAGAACGGGGCCCCCCGCTTTCGCGGCAAGGTAGGAACGGATGCGGCGCGGGGCGCGCAAGAGCCTTGTCCGGGTCTTCTCGCTCACCGGAGGATTCTACCCGCTCGCGGGCGAAATCAACGTGATGGCTCTGCTTTCAGCCTTCAGCTTTCAGCTGTAAGTCCTCCCAAGCGTGACCGCCAGCCGTTTCCGATTCTCGCCGAAATCCGCACACAAGGCAGCATAGAAGTCACACCCGATTGTCGCCGAAGACAACGAAGCTGACGGCTGACAGCTATCTGGGAGAATGGGGCGTCGTTGCGGGCGGGGGCGGGAGGCGGGGATGATCGAAGAGTTGAACCGGCGCAGCGAGGGTGCGCTGCCTGGCCTTATAGGGCTTGAGATAGTGGGCGCGGATGAGGGAAGCATCTCTAGCCGCTTGGTCTTGAGGGAGGAGCTTCTTGCCCCGAACGGGTACCTTCACGCGGCGACGATCGTGGCGCTCGCGGACACCTCCTGCGGCTACGGCACGTTTGTCGGCCTTCCCGAAGGCGCGGAGGGCTTCACTACCATAGAGCTAAAGAGCAACTTCCTCGGCACAGCCCGCCAGGGGACGATAGGCTGCGAGGCGCGGCTCGTCCACGGCGGGCGCAACACGCAAGTATGGGACGCGACCGTGACCGGCGGGGATAAGACCATCGCGCTCTTCCGCTGCACGCAGATGATCCTCTACCCGCGCTAGCGTCTAGCCGTGGGGACTGGCCGGTAGCTTCTTCTTACCTAGACGGATGCCGGTGATGAGGACGACGCTCGAGAGGATCACGGCGAGGCCTGCGATGGTGCCGAGGCCGACAGGCTCGCCGAGGAACAGGACGCCGAAAAACAACCCGAAAACAGGGACTATTAGCGTGACGGTGGAGGTCGCGGTCGGCCCGGCGGTGCCGATGAGGTAGAAGAACAGCAGGTAGGCGACGGCGGTGGAGAGGACGGCGAGCCCGAGCACGCAGAGCGCCACGACCACCGTCGGCGTCTCGCCCGGCAGGTCCGTGGCGGCGACGGGGATCATGACGCCCGCGGCGGCCGTCTGCTGCCCGACGGCGAGGGTCAAAGGCGGGATTCCGGCGAAGGTCCGCTTGGTGTAGACCCCTCCGACGCCGTAGCAGAGGGAGGCCACGAGCACCGCCGCGACGGAGAGCAGGACGACGGGGCTCAATGGCAGGGGGTCCCAGCCAACCAGCACCGCGACCCCGAAGATGCCGAGCAGCACGCCCAGGATCTTCTTCGGCGTCAACGGGTCTCCCAGCCACACGGCGGCGACGAGCGCCGTGAACAGCACGGTTGTCGAGTTCAGGATGGCGGCAAGGGAGGCGGTGAGGTGAACCTCGGACGCCGAGATAAGCGAGAACGGCACCGCCGTGTTGGCGAACCCCACGAACAACAGCGGCCCCCACAGGCCACGCAGCTTGAGCGCGCGCCGCGACGCTGCGGCGAAGAGCGCGAGCACGAGGGCCGCGAGACCCACGCGCAGCCCCACGAGCACGAAGGGCCCGAGCGCAGGCACGGCCACCCGGATGAACAGGAAAGACGCCCCCCAGAGGGCGCCCAATGAGACCAGCGCCGCGATGCCGCGTCCCGTCAAGCCTGGCGACCCGAAGAATCGTTCAAGAGCCAGCGCCCAGCACGCGACGCTCGTGCTCCAGCAGCCGCACCTTGATGTGCAGGCCCCCGTTGAACCCGCCGAGCGACCCGTCGGCGGCGATGACCCTGTGGCACGGCACCACGAGCGGCAGCCGGTTGGTCGCGTTGGCCCGGCCGACGGCCCTCGCCGCGCCGGGGCGGTCGAGGCGGTCCGCTACCTCCCCGTAGGATCGCGTCTCCCCGTAGGGGATGCGCGTGAGCTCCCGCCACACGGCCTTCTGCCACTCGGACCCGACAAGCAGGAGCGGCAACCCGAACTCCCTGCGCTCCCCGGCGTAGTACTCCAGCAACTGCTCCCGCGCCCCGGCGGTCCGTCCCTCATCGCGCCGCGGCACGAAGCCCTCGTGCTCAAGCGACTCTTCCATCCCGCGGCCGCCTTCGCCCTCGGCGAAGTGGAGCGCGACCAGCGCCCCCTCCCCGTCCACCGCGAAGGCCAGCTCCCCGGCCGGGGACTCTACCGTGTCCACGTAAACGTTCATGCTACCGTCTCCTCTCGACGTTCTCTCTCTCCCGCTGGCGCGTCTTCGAGGCAAGCCCACAGGTGCTGCGCGGCGTAGGACCTCCAGGGGCGCCATCCCCCGGCCAGCGCTTCGACGCTCCGGCGGTCGTCCCTGTGGCCGAGCCGGGCCAGCGCCTTCCGCACCCCGAGGTCCGTGGCCGGGAAGGCGTCGGGGTCGCCGAGGGCGCGCATGGCGACGTAGGAGGCCGTCCAGGGGCCGATGCCCTTCAGCGCGAGGAGCCGTCGCGCCGCCTCCTCGCGGTCGGCGCCGGGATCCAGCGCGACCTCCCCGCGCTCCAGCGCCCGCGCCAGGCCCACAAGGGCCCCGTGCCTGGCCGCCGGGAGGCCGATCTCACCGGGCCCCAGCCCGGACACGGCCGCGGGGCCCGGGAACAGGTGCGTGAGCGGCGCGTCGGCCACCGCGAGCTTCTCGGGCAGCGCCTCGCCGAGGGAGGCCACGAGCCCGCCTGCGAGCGTCCTGGCCCCGCCAGCCGAGACCTGCTGACCGAGCACGGCCCGCGCCGCCAGCTCGGGCCCGTCCACGCTGCCGGGTACGCGCAGGCCGGGCCGGCGGGCGACGAGCGGGGCTAGCGTCGGGTCGAGGGCGAGCGCCCCCGCGACGGCGACCGGGTCTGCGTCGAGGTCGAGCAGCCGCCGGCAACGCTGGACGGCGGCGCCGAGGTCCCGCAAGTCTTCGAGCCGCAAGACGCACCGGACGCGACCCTCGCCCGCCGAGAGCGCCACGGTTCCGGCCCCGCGCGGCAGCCGCAGGGTCCGCCGGTAGACGCCGCCGTCGTAAGCCTCGATGCCGGGGACGGCCCTGGCGCCGAGGAACCCGAGCACGCCCCCGGCGTCGAAGGGCTCGCGGTAAGGGAGGCGGAGGTGTATCTCCCCCTCCCCCACGCCCTCAGAAGATCCGGCGCGCCTCCCCGCCCGGCGCAACTCGCCAGGCGTCGCCGCGAACACGGACCGCACGGTCTCGTTGAACTGGCGGATGCTTGAGAAGCCCGAGGCGAAGGCCACCTCCCAGACGGGAAGGCCGGTCGCCTCCAGCAGCAGCCGAGCGGTGTGCGCCCGCCGGGTTCGCGCCAGGGCGAGCGGCCCCGCGCCGAGCTCGGCGAGCAGGAGGCGGTGAAGGTGGCGCCGGGTGTAGCCCAGGCGGCGGGCGAGGCCCGAGACGCCCTCGCGGTCAACGACGCCGTCGGAGATCAGACGCATCGCCCGGCCCGCGACGTCGGCCCGCACGTCCCACTCCGGGGAGCCTGGAACCGCGTCCGGCAGGCAACGCTTGCACGCCCGGAAGCCCGCGTACTGGGCGGCCCCTGCGGTCGGGTAGAAACGCACGTTCTCCCTCTTGGGCGTCACGGCCGGGCAGCTAGGGCGGCAGTAGATCCCCGTCGAGGTCACCGCGACGATGAACCACCCGTCGAACCGCCCGTCGCGGCTGCTTACCGCCCTGTACCTGCTCTCGAAGTCTCTTATCATGACCCGGATTCTCGCACCCCGATGCGGGTATTTCTGGCGGAAATCGGACATCCATATCCGGTGGGGTTCGGGCTCACGCCGACAATGCCTTGCGCATGGAGTAGCCGGACCTCTCGTAGCCCATGCGGCCTTCGTAGAAGCGGAGCGCGACGTGGCCGCACCCCTCATCTCGGGCCGCCACCTCGACGTGCCGCCGCGAGCGGGCGTCCCCGGTCACGGAGAGGTCGTAGACGTAGAAGTGGCGGCCGTAGTAGAGGTTGGTCAGCTTCTGGACGCCGGCCACGGCCACGAGGCGGTCCCCCTTGCGGACCGCGAACATCCTGTAGCCCGCGGCGCGCATCTCCGGGATGAGCTCCCCATAGCTCGCTTCGTCGAGGTAGTGGTGGAGTTCACCGATCACGGGTGACGCCTCCTCGAACTCCCCGTCGCGCCGCAGCTGCGTTACCCGCACGGCACCTCCTTCCGTCTCCGGCGTGAATCGGGTATGCGCGCGGATGGCGGTCCGGCGCGTTCGGGACGGCCGGGGCCCTGTGCTCCGGCGACGGTGTGCCGTGGCGTCTCCACTCGCTTAGACGAACGCCCTCGCCAGCGCGGCGGTGAGGGCCGCGAGGAAGACCGCGACGAGCACAGGCGCGCGCAGCAGGAGGGCGATCCCCGCCACCCCGACGCCAAGGGCCTTCTCATCGAGGACCAGCGCGCCGTCTTCGCCGAAGGTCTCCGTGACGACGAGGGCGGCGAGGAGCGCGGGGGCGAGAAGCGAGATCACGGCGCTAGCCCGAGGCGGGATCTCCTTTCCCCCGACGAGCACGGGCCCGGAGGCTTTGATGGCCGCGTTAGCCAGGGCGACGGCGAGGATCGTGAGCCAGAGCGTGGTCAACGGGACCTCCTGAGGCCGAGAAGCGCCGCCGCGCAGGCGGCTATTACGGGCACGCCCGGGGGCGCGTGGGGTACGAGCAGGAGCGCCAGCACCGCGGCGATGAGCGCGACGGCGATGGCGGACCTGCCGCCGCGAAGCTCTTCTACGAGCAGGACGAGGAAGAAGGCCGGAAATATCGCGTCGAGCCCCCGCCTCTCCGGGTCGCCGACGAAGTCCCCGCCCAGCATGCCGACGGCCGTGCCCCCGATCCAGGCCACCACCTGCGGGGCCGAGGCGCCGATCATGAACTCGCGGTCGAAGCGGCCCCCGCCCCGGCTGGCGAGGGCCCACGAGGCGTCGATCACGGCCTGGCCTTCGAGCGCGCGCCGCAGCGGCCCGCCCTTGAGGTAGGGCCCGACCGCGAGTCCCATCGGCCCGAAGCGGGCGTTGAGGAGTACGGCGGCGACGATGGCCGCCAGGGGCCCCCCGCCCGCACCCAGGACGGCCGCCACCGCGAACTGGGCCGAGCCGGAGCAGATAAGCGCGGACGAGGCCACGGCGGCGAGCGCCCCCCAGCCCAGAGAACCGGCCAGAACCCCGAACGAGACGCCCAGCAAGCCCGTCGCCAGCGCGAACGGAAGCGCGGCCCTCGCCCCGGAGTAGTACGCCCCCCGGTGGCCCGCCCCTTCGTCCTCTCTCTCCGTTTCCGGTGTTCGACCCAATGAACTCCTCCCCGTTTGTTCCCCGATCTACGGCCCGGCGACTACCTGGTAATGCTCGACCCCGGGCTCGAAGTCCAGCAGGAACTTTTCGTCCTCGGGATAGTATCTGGCCTTCTCCGGGTCAGGCCCGGCGAACCTCTTTATGTTCTCCAAAGACTCCCAGAACGTCACCGTCAAGAAGTGCGCCCGGTCGTTCTCGGCCCTGCGAAGGACGTAAACGCCCAGATAGATTTCCCTCCGTCGCCCGGTAATCGGGCACGCCGGTCTCGTTCAGGTAGTCGAGGTACTCGTCGGACTTCGCGGCGGCGGTCACGCCGTGCCAGATTCTCGCGATCATGCACCCATCCAGACGTTAGTCGTGCCTGTAGAAATAGCCTGCACGCGACCGGAAGCGAACCGCTACCCCGCCATCGCCCCTAGCGCGGGACCCGGTGGGACGGCAACGCCGCCCTCGTGCCCCAGAGATGCAGCAGCGTGCGCAGGAAGCCCCCGCGTTCTCCGCCGCCCTCCGACGGCACGGAGGACCTCCACCCGCGCCCGGACCGGCGGTACCCTGCCTCGCCCGGGTAACCCAGGCCCCGCGAGGTGGCGGCCACGACGTCGGAGGCGCCCAGGTCCAACGCCAGGTCAACGGCCCCCCGGTAGAGGGCCCGCGCGGTCCGCCGCTCGCCGGCCCACGGGTCCACGACCAGCAGTCCGAGCGAGAGCCTCTTCGACTCAGTCGCGTACCGCACAGCCCCGACGAGCCTGCCGTTCCGCTCGGCCACTATGAACCGCTCCTCGAAGGCGACCCACCGCGGCATACCGTTGAGCTGCAAGAGGTCAGCGACCGCGGCGTCGTCCTCAGCTAGCCCCCACCGGACTTTCGTACCCTTCTCCCCAACCTCCCAGGCCTCCGAAAGCGCCGCCTCACGGGCCAGGCGCCACCCATCCGCCACCCGAAGAAGCTCCCTTCGCCGCTCCCGCGCCAGCTCGAGATCCATCCATCCGCTCACCGCTCACCTCCGGGCAAAACGCTTGTTGTATAATTGCCCTATTCGACTAGGACAATTATAAGTGACATACTGTAATAGGACAATAGGATAATCCATGGATCTGCAGATAAATTCGAAGAGCCGCGTGCCGGTGCACCTGCAGCTAGAGCAGCAGATAAAGCACCTGATCATGACGGGCGGGTTCGAGGTTGGGGGGCGTTTGCCGAGCATCCGGGCGATGGCTGGTTTCCTGCGCATCAACCGCAACACGGTCGCCCGCGTGTTCTCGGACCTCGAGCGCGAGGGGTTCGTGGAGAGCCGTCGCGGCAGCGGGATGTACGTATTAGAGCCGCCGGTGGACGCGGTGGAGATGAAGGGTGACGTGCTCGAGCGGGTGATGGATCTGGCGGCGGCGCAGGGGTTGCCCGTCGAGGATCTCGCCTACGCACTGTTAGCCCGGGCCGGTGCGGAGCCGCGAGAGAAGACGAAGATCCTCTTCGTGGAGTGCACGCGGGAGGAGCTCGACCAGTTCTCCGACGAGCTCGAAGGGCAGCTACCGGTAGAAGTCGAGAGGGTGCTTTTGGAGGACCTCCCCGGGCGACTCTCCGAGGAAGGGGAGCCGCCGTGGGCGCTGGCGGTCACCACCTTCTTCCACGTCCACGAGGTGCAGGACCTGATGGAGCCTTTGGGCGTGGAGACCATAGCACTCCTGGCAGAGGCGAACCTCGAGAGCCTGCGCCGCCTGACCGACCTGCCGGCCGGGACCGCCGTCGGCGTCGTCGGGTGGGGCCGCACGTGCATGGAGAACCTCTCGCGCTCGCTTGAGGGTGCCGGCCTCGACCACCTCGACTTCGTCCAGGCCAACGTGGACGAAGACCCGGAGGAGGCGCTGGGCGTACTCCAGGACGTCGGAGCCGTGGTCTGCGCCAGCATCACGGCGCGCAGGCTGCGGGAGCTCGGCGCGCCGGACGAACTCGAGGTCATCGAAGAAGACCGCACCCTCGACAAGGGCGGCGTCGAGATGCTCGGCCGCATGCTCCGCCAGGTCCGACCAGACACTCCGTAGGAGCAGCTTCAAACCGAGGGGGAGACGACCCGTGGACACAGAGGCCGTGATAGAGCTCATGCGCTCCGCGCCGCGGCGTTACAAAACCGTGCGCGCCGTCCTGCGCTACCGGGGCGACGGCCCCACCATCAAGGACGCCCGAGAGCGGTACCTCGCGAGCGAGTTGGGAAGGCTCGAGGCCCGGGTGGAGACAGGTGCCCCCCGGGGGGCGTCCACCCCGAGCCAGACGGCCCCTTCGGCTGGCGCTGCCGCGTTTGGTACGCGGGCGTGAACCCCGGCACCCGCGGAGGCCGCTACCGCGTGGAGCTCGAGCTGCCGGAGGAGGTCCACCCCGGTGGCGGGACGCACGTCTACGCCTGGGACGGCGCGGACGCGGTCCTCGACCGGCGGATAGGCGGCGGTTCGCCGGAAGGCGTCCCGAGATGGCTACAACCGGCCCGCGACGCCTTCTGGACGACATACCCGTTCGATCCGGACGGCATCTCCGGGCTGCCCCTTTTCCTGTACGCCCTGGACCTGAGGGTGGAAGGCACAACGCGCAAGGCCGGCCGGGAAGCTGTAAAGCTGGTGGGCATGGCGGTGGAGGAGTGGGATTTCGACCCGGAGCCGCTATGGCGGGGGGCCGACGAGTACGAGGTTCTGGTGGACGCGGAGCGCGGCGTGATCCTGCGCTGCGCTCCCGAATCGACGGCCGGTACTTCGACGCGCTGGAGGTCGAGGAGATCCGCTTCGACGAGCCGCTCCCCGAGGACGTCTACACCGCGCTGAAACCCCTGCCCTGGCGTTAGACCCCGATCCAAAGGGGCGCGGGAGGCCGGGCCGCGTCCCTACGCGGTGTCTCGCACGTTGAAGCGGTTCATCGCCGCCTCCGGGCCGTTCTCGACAACGAGCTCGACAGCGTCAGCCGCTGTGGGGATGGCGTCTTTGACGGTCGAGTCCATCCGGCCGAGGACGAAGTCCGTGACGGTCATGCGGGCGCCTTCTGGTGGGCGGCCGATACCGATGCGGACGCGGACGAAGTCGGGGCCGACGTTCTGGATGGTCGAGCGCAGCCCGTTGTGGCCGCCCGCGCCGCCGCCGACCTTCACGCGGACGGTGCCTGGGTCGAGGTCGAGGTCGTCGTGGACGAGGATGAGGTCCTCAGCCCTTCGTCCGGCGAGCGCCGAGCCCGTGAGGTTCATGAACGTCGTTGGTTTAAGCAGAGTTACGTTCTTCGGGCCGACGGAGACGTCGGCGGCCTCGGCCTTCTTCTTGCGGCGCCAGGAGCCGCCGTAACGGCGGGCCAGCTCCTCGACGACCAGATAGCCAGCGTTGTGGCGGGTGCGCTCGTAGGAGCGGCCGGGATTGCCCAGGCCAACTACAACGGGGGACCCGGAGGGCCCCCCGCTATCTTTGCGCTCGAAAAAAGAGCGGGCGAGCCTCAGGTTAGCCGTTCTCCCCTTCGTCATCCTCTTCGGCGGGAACCTCGTCACCCTCGGCGGCCTCCTCACCTTCAGCCTCTTCGCCCTCGGCAAGCTCCTCGTCGGACTCTTCCTCGACGATGCCGGCGGCCTCCATCTCCTCGTCCGTGATCTCCGTCGGCTGGGTAACCGTTGCGGCCACCTCTTCCGGGTCGGAGAGGAGCTCGACGCCCTCGGGGAGCGTGAGATCGCCCAAAGAGAGGTTCTCGTTCATGCCGAGGGGGGTGACGTCGAGGGTGATCTCCTGCGGTATGTCCCCGGGCAGGGTCTCGACCTGAATCTCGTACGCGACCTGCTGGAGCACGCCGCCCTCCTCGGAACCGGCGGCCTCGCCGACGATCGTGAGCGGGACGGTCACCTCGATCTTCTCGCGCATGTTGACGGGCGCGAAGTCCACGTGGACCAGCAATCCGCTCACGGGGTCGCGGTGGGCGTCCACCACGCGGGCCGTCGAGTTCCCAGAGCCGAGGTCGATGTCGTAGAGGGCGTTGTCCCCGAAGTGGGTGAGGGTGTAGTCGAGCGTCCTCGTCTCGACCGCCAGCGACGTGCTGTCGCCGTCGCCGTAGAGGACCGCCGGGGTCATCCCGGAGGCCCTCAGCCGGCGGGCGGCGTTCTTGCCCCGCTCCCCGCGCTCGTTCGCCTGCAAAGTAACGTTGTCAGCCATTTCCTTCTCCTGCCCTCTTTAGAAAAGTTGGTTCTCGCCCATAAAGACCTCGCTCACGGACTCGTCCGTAAAGACGTTCTTTATCGTGCTGGCGAGGATAGGTGCGATGGTAAGCGTCTTGATCTTAGACCGCGGCCGGTCTCTCTTCAAGGGAAGCGTGTCGGTCACGACCACCTCTTTTATCAACGAGTCCTCGATCTTCTCGTACGCGTTGCCTGAGAACTCGCCGTGCGTGGCGGCGGCCCTTACCTCCGTGGCCCCGTCCTCGACCAGGCGGACCGCGGCGTTGACCAGGGTCCCGCCGGTTGCGATGATGTCGTCGATCATGACCACGCGCTTGCCCGCCACGTCGCCTATTACGTGCGTCACCTCGGAGCGGTCCGGCCTGTCGCGCATCTTGTTAACGATGGCCCACGGCAGCCTCAGGTGCCCGGCGAGCTGCTTGGCTACCTTCACCTCGCCCGTGTCTGGCGCGACCACGACCGCGTCGTCCGCGTCCTTGAAGCCCTGTTCCACAAAGTAGTCGACAAAGGTGTGCATCGCCGTCAGATGGTCCACGGGGAAGGTGAAGTAGCCCTCGATCTGGCCCGTGTGCAGGTCCATCGTCATTACGCGCTCTGCGCCGGCGGCCTGGATCATGTTCGCGATGAGCCTTGCCGTTATGGGCTCGCGGGGCTTGGTCTTGCGGTCCTGGCGCGAGTAGGCGTACCAGGGGATCACCGCAACTATCCGCTTCGCGGAGGCCCGCTTGGCGGCGTCTATCATGATGAGCATCTGCATCAGGTTCTCGTTGACGGGCTCGCACAACGCCTGAACGATAAAGATGTCGGCCCCGCGCACGCTCTCGAGGTAGCGGGCGTACAGCTCCCCGCCGGGGAACTTGACGAGCTCCACGCCGCTCAGGTCGAGGTCAAGCCGGTCGGCTATCCTCTCGGCCAGCTCCGGAAAGCCCTGGCCGCTGACGATCATCAGCCGCTTCTCCGTGGTCTGCGTCAGGTAGCCGTTCTGCATCACCGCGCTAGTCCCCCTTCTCGGTCCGCGATACTTCGGTTCTCTCGCCCATCTCTCTCTTCCTGCGGCTCTGCGGTGATTCCTTGATCGCGCGCGCCGGTGCCCCGACCGCGAGCCTGCCGGGCGGGACGTCCTTGCTGACCACGCTCCCGGCCCCCGTGTACGAGTCAGCCCCAATTGTAACCGGCGCTATTAGGTTCGTGTTCACGCCGGTAAAGGCCCCGTCGCCGATGCTGGTCCGGCTCTTGTTCTGGCCGTCGTAGTTGGCCGTGATGGTCCCTGCCCCGAGGTTCGCCCCCTCCCCTATCTCCGCGTCCCCGACGTAGGAGAGGTGCGGCACCTTGCTCCCCCTCCCGACCCGCGTGTTCTTTACCTCGCAGTAAGCGCCGACCTTCGACCCCTCCTCGAGCACGGTCCCCGGCCGCAGGAAGGAGTAGGGCCCGACGCCCACGTTCTCGCCCACCACCGCGCCGCGCCCTACGGAATGCTCGACCTGGGCGCCGTCGCCGACCGCGGTGTCGAGAAGGTCGGCCGAGGGCCCGATCACGCAGTCAGAGCCTATCTTCGTCTCCCCCCGCAGGAAGCTGCCCGGCAGGATCACCGTGTCGCGGCCTATCTCCACGGAGGCCTCGATGTGGGTGCTCGCCGGGTCCCTTACCGTCACCCCGGCCCTCATGTGCGCGTCGAGTATCTTGCGGCGCAGGATCTCCTCGGCCCTCGCGAGCTGCGCCCGGTCGTTGACGAGGTTCGCCTCTTCCGGGTTCTTCAACGTGTACGTGACCGCCCGGCTCCTCCGCCCGATGGTCTCGAGCACGTCCGTCAGGTACAGCTCGCCCTGGTCGTTTCCTGAGTCGAGGCCAGCGATGGCGTCCCGGATCTCAGCGAGCCCGAAGGCGTACAGCCCCAGGTTGACCAGCCGGTTCTCCCGCTCGGCCTCGCTCGCGTCCCGCTCCTCGACGATCCTGACTATCCCGGCCTCCTCCACGACCCGGCCCAGCCCGCTCGGGTCCTCGAGCTTCGCCACCAGCACCGTCGCCCCGACCCCGGCCGACCGGTGCCGCTCCAGAAGCTCCCCAAGCGTCCTGTCCGAGATCAGCGGCCCGTCACCGTTCACGACGAGCAGGATGCCGTCCTCCCGCCCTTCCAATGCGTCGAGGGCTACCCTCACGGCGTCTCCGGTGCCCCGCTGTTCTCTCTGGAGTACGGGAGTGGCGTCCGGGGGCAGCACCGCCTCGACGAGCTCGGCCTGGTGGCCCACCACGACGAAAAGCCCCTCCGGCAGAAGGGGCCTCGTCGCCTCTATGACGTAGTTGACCATCGGTAGGCCGCAGATGGTGTGCAGCACCTTCGCCCGGTTGGACTTCATCCGGGTACCCCTGCCGGCCGCCAGGACCACGGCGAAGATCGGCGAACTCTCGGACATCGGTCTGCGCTTCTCCTTACTCTAGCCGTCCGTCGCATCCGAGGCTGGGGCGGCAGGACTCGAACCTGCGATCCCGGGACCAAAACCCGGTGCCTTGCCTCTTGGCCACGCCCCAAAGACAGACCCGCCCGCGACGCCGCAAGTATACCGAAGCCCCAATGTGCCGTCAGAGACCGACGACGGAGGATTCCGCGGGCCTGCCGGGGTCGCTAGCCGGTGGTCCTCGTCGCGGAGGCCGTGGCCGACACCGGGAACCGCACCTCGGGGCTAGGCCCACTCCGATCCGCGGGGGACCGGGGCGAAGACGCCGGAGAAGGACGCGTCGAGTCCCGTTACCGCCCTCGCGGCCTCGTCCTCGTCGCGGAAGAGGCCGTAGACGGCCGTCCCGGTCCCGGTCATGGAAGCCCCCAGGGCCCCGGCCTCGATCAGGCGACTCTCCAGCTCCGCCACCTCGGGGATCATCGCCTTCGTGACCGGCGCGAGGTCGTTGCCGACCGCCGCGGCGAGCCCCGCGAGGTCGCCCGAGCGCAGGGCGCGCAGCACCCGCCCCGTAGCCTCGGCCCCGGCGGTCCCCGCGTCGTAGGCGCGGTAGACCTTCGCGGTGTCGGCCCCGCGACGCGGTTTGACGACGAGGAGGCGGTGGTCCGGCGGTGAGGGAGCGGGGCTCAGGGTCTCTCCCACGCCCTCGCCAAGCGCCGTCCCGCCGCGGACGCAGAAAGGCACGTCGGCCCCGACCTCCCTCCCAACGTCGCGCAACTCCTCGATGGGGAGGCCGAGAGCGAATAACTCGTCCAGCCCGCGCAGGACCGCCGCCGCGTCCGCGGAGCCACCGCCGAGGCCCGCGCCGGCCGGGGTCTCCTTGCGGAGCGTGACCCTTACCGGCAGCTCTTCCCCGAGGCGGTCGCACAATAGCCTCCACGCCCGGTAGACCGTGTTCCCCTCGGGCGGCCCGACGTCGGCGTGGGGCGGGTCCACGCGCAGATCGAAGCCTTCGTCCGAGCGCCGGATCTCCACCCCGTCGGCGAGCGAGACGCTCTGCATGACCGTCCTGAGCTCGTGGTAGCCGTCGGCGCGGACCCCGACGACGTCGAGGGAGAGGTTGACCTTGGCGTAAGCCCTGAGCCCGACCTTCAGCACTACAGAGCCCAGGAGAGCGCCCGGCACAGCGCTACGAAGTCTTCGGATGAGAGCTCCTCCGCCCTCGCGTCGGGGCCGTACCCGAGAGAGGCGAGGACCCGCGGCGCCTCCGCCCGGGCCGGCTCCGGCAGGTTGTTGACGAGCCGCTTGCGGCGGCTCCTGAAAGCGCCGAGCACCACTTCCTTGATGCGGTCGTAGTCCTGCGGCGTCTCTTTTCGGGTCATCTCCACGACGGCCGAGTGTACCCGGGGCGGGGGATCGAAGACCGTCGGCGGCACCTTGTGCAGCACCTTCACCTCCGCCAGCAGCCCGACGAGGACTGCGTAGGATGCGTAGTCCTTCGTCCCACGCCGCGCCGCCATCCGGCGGGCAACCTCAAGCTGCACCATGAACCGCAGGGTTCGCAGGCCATTCACCCTCTCCAACAGCATAAGCACGAGCGGCGAGGCCACGTTGTACGGGAGGTTGGCGACCATGGTGTTGGGGGCGGGGTCGAGGCCCGCGTAGTCGAAGCGCAGGGCGTCACCCTCGTGTACGCGGACGTTGCCAAGCCCGCCCACAGCCCGCCGCAAGGCTGGCAGGACGTCAGGGTCGATCTCGACGGCGTGGACGAGCCGGGCCCTCTCGGCCAGAAAGCCCGTCAGGAAGCCGCGTCCTGGCCCGATCTCGAGCACAACGTCCTCGGGCCCGACCCCGGAGGCGACGATCCTGGCCGTGTTCGGGTCCTTTAGGAAGTGCTGTCCCAGCTTCTTCTTGGGCCTGGCGGGATCAGGCACCCCGGCTCACACCTCTATCGGGAGGCGGTAGAAGTTGCGGGCGTTGCGCGTGGTGAGGGTCGCGAACTCCTCGTCCTCCATCCCTAGCCTCTCGGCGACGAAGCGGGCCGTGTGGGCTACGTTCTTTGGCGCGTTCTTCTCGCCGCGCACGGGCTGGGGGCTGAGGTAGGGGGCGTCTGTCTCGACGAGGATGCGGTCCTCGTTTATGAGGCGCAGCACCCTCGCCGTCTCGTTGTTCCTGTAGGTTATGTTGCCCGCGAGGCCGACGAAGTACCCGCGCTCGGTCGCCTCCCTTATCTCCCTGTCGCCGCCCTCGAAGCAGTGGAGCACGACAGGCACGCGGGCGCTCCCCAAGGAGGACATAGTGTCGGCGAAGGCCTGCCTCGAGTGGATCACGAGCGGCAGGCGGGCGTCGTTGGCGATCGAGATGGCGTCCTCGAACAACGCCAGCTGCACCTCCTTGGGCCACTCCGAGCGGTAGTAGTCGAGCCCGACCTCCCCGAGCGCCACGACCCTGGGCGCCTCCGCGAGCTCCGCGAGCGTCTCGAGATCGGTGGCGGTGTAGGTCCCCGCGTTGTGCGGGTGTATCCCCGCCGTCGCGTAAACGTTGGGCAGCCAGGCCGCGAGCTCGACCCCCCGCCGCGAGTCCACGACCTCGGTCCCTATGTTCACCACGGCCCCGACCCCGGCCTCGGCGGCCTCCCTCACCGCGTCCTCCGGCGAGACCGCGAGCCGCAGAAGGTGCGTGTGCGAATCGACCAACATGGCGCCTATCCCTTCTCCCCGAGAGACGTCAGCGGGGCGCATTATACAGAGGGGCGCGGCCAGACGGTGCTAAAGCCGGCTTACCGAGACGCCCACCAGATCACCGCCCGCGTACTCGCACACGTACTCCTTGGGTCCGCCCCCGCCGAGGAGACCGGGAAGGAAACGGGGGACGTTGCTGACCACGGCCTCGTTCGCCGTGTCGCAGGCCCACCCCAGAGGCTTCCACGCGAGCAAACCTTCCGGGATCTCTCGTTCCGCCCTCCGGGGCGGACCCTCCGAAAGTTCTACGACGAACGCGTACATGCCCGTGCTCGGTCCCGTCGGGTCCACTCCGGCGGTCCACCTGACGATGCCCGCGACGCTGAGCCCGTCCGTCGGTAAGTCGATATCGGCCTCTTCCAGCGCCTCGCGCCTTACGCAGTCGAGGGGTGTCTCGCCCGGGAGGATCTTGCCCCCGAGCCCATTCCACAACCCGGCGTTCGGCGGCCTGTTCCTGAGAAGCATCAGGACGGAGCCTTCGCACCGGACAAAGCAGATGGTGTACGGTATCCAGCCTTCCAACCCCTCAGCCCTTCGCGACGCGCTCGTAGACGTCCCGCTTCTTTAGCCCAGCCTCCCTGGCCGCCCGCGCCGCCGCCTTCGAAGGGCCTTCCCCCGCCGCCACGTACCCCCGCGCCCTCTCCACGGCGTCCTCGAGGCTTGGGGGGGCGGACGCCGCTCCTCCCCGCACCACCAAGACCACCTCCCCTTTGACAGGCCCCGAGAAGTGCTCGGCCGCCTCGCCCGCCGTCCCCCGGAAGACCTCCTCGTGCAGCTTGGTGAGCTCCCGGCACACGGCGACCGGCGCCGCCCGCGGAAGGTCCCCGAGCGTCTTCGCCAGCCGGTGCGGCGACTCGAAGAGGACGAAGGTGGAGGGCTCGCGGGCGATTCGGGCCAGAAGCTCCGTCCGATCCCTGCCCTTGCGCGGCGGGAAGCCGAGAAAGACGACGGCGTCGGCGGGCAGGCCAGAGGCGACGAGCGCCGTGACCGGGGCCGAAGGGCCGGGCAGGACCTCGACCCCGACGCCCGCCTCGATGCAGGCCGCAACGAGGCGGTATCCGGGGTCTGAGACCAGGGGCATGCCGGCGTCGGAGACGAGGGCCACGCGCTCCGTCCAAGCGCGGTCGGCTAGCCCCTCGGCCAGGCGGTCCTCGTTGTGCTCGTGGACGGCGAGCAGGTCCTTCTTTATCCCGTAGTGGGCGAGGAGACGCCCGGTGCGGCGGGTGTCCTCGCAGGCCACGAGGTCGGCCTCGCGCAGGTAACGCAGGGCGCGGAGGGTGATGTCCTCGAGGTTGCCTATGGGGGTCGGGACGACGGCGAGTGGCATCCCTCAGCCGCCGAGCACGTACTCGCCGTCAGCGCCCCGGGCCAGGGCCGCGGCCCCGAGCACGCCAGACTCCGGCCCAAGGGTGGCGGCCTGCACCTCGACCAGGTCGCGGGACGGGGGGCGGGCCCGCAGGCGTATCTCGCGGCGGGCGGGGGCCAGGATCAGGTCCCCCGCCGCCATCGCCCCGCCCCCGACGGCCACGACCTCGGGGTTGAAGACGTTGACGAACCCGGCGAGCCCGATACCGAGCCACGTCCCCGTCTTCTCGAGCACGGAGATGGCCGCCTCGTCTCCTTTTCGCGCGAGCTCCGTCACGTCCTCGCCGAGCACCTTGCGCCTCGTGGCTATGCGGCCGAGGGCCGAGCCCGGCCTCTCGACGGCGGCCTCCCTGCCGCGGCGGCCTATGGCCGTCCCGGAGGCGAGTGCCTCCAGGCAGCCGCGGTTGCCGCAGGCACAGCGGGGTCCTGTGGCGTGGACGGTGACGTGGCCCAGCTCCCCGCCGGAGCCCTGTGCGCCGCGCAGGAGGACGCCGTGCGAGATCACGCCCCCCCCGATCCCCGTCCCTAGCGTGACGAAGACGAGGTGGTCCACCTCGCTCCCGGCCCCGAACCGGAACTCCCCCCACGCCGCGGCGCTCGCGTCGTTCTCGATGGTGAGCGGGACGCCTATCTCGGGTTCGATCCTGTCTTTTAGCGGGATGCCCTCGATGGCGTGGAGGTTCGCGGAGAAGACCACCTTGTTCTCCTGGGCCAGGATGTGGCCCGGAACCGCGAGGCAAGACCCGCCGACATCGTGGCCGTCCATTACCTCCTTGATGGCCCCCACGATGGCCTCGACGAGCTTCTCCGGCGAGTGCGGCGTCGGGCGGCGGACGTCAGCGAGGATCTCGCCCTCCGGGGAGACGACGCCGGCGGCGATCTTGGTCCCCCCCACGTCCACCCCGACGGCGTTCAAGCCACTACCTGAGGTCCAGTATCTCTAGCTCCGCCTGCCCCGAGTAGCGGCTGCGGGAGACGGTGTACGCGGCGTCGAACGTCCCTTCCGGCAGCCCGTCTGCGTCGCCGGCCAGCTTCGCCTTCACCCCGCCGGCCAGGCTCACGAGGTTCATGCCCTCCCAGAGCTGCCTCGCGCCCTCGATGCGCAGGCCCTCGCTCGCGAAGACGGGCCTGTGGTTGCCGCTCCCGAAAGGCGCTAACTTCTCGTGCCAGTCGAGCAGGCCGTTGCGTACCTTGCCTAGCGCTATCTCCGCGTCGACCTCCAGCGCCGGGACGAAGACCTCGGGGTCCTCGGAGTGCTGAACCCGCACCGCCTCGTTGAGACCGACGACGAACTCGTCGAACCGGCCCGGGTTCACGGAGAGGCCCGCGGCCTTGCGGTGGCCGCCCCACTCGCCCATCAGGTGCCTTACGGAGTAGAGGGCGCCGTAGAGGTCCACGTCAGTCTCCCCGGCCCGGGCCGAGCCGCCGTATGAGCCGTCGGCCCTCCTGTTGAGGATCGCAGCGGGCCTCCCCGTCGCCCCCGCGACCCTGCCGGCCACGAGACCCGCGAGCCCCCCGGTTTCCTCCGTCACCACCACCTTGAAGTCCTGGTCAGGATCGACCTCCTCCATCGCCCGCTCTACCGCGTACCGGGTGCGGCGCTGGCGCTCGGAGTTGAGCCCGTTGAGCTCCCAGGCTATGCGGTTCGCCTCTTTGGGGTCCTTCGTGAGCAGCAGGTCGAGGGCTGGGCGGGGGTTCTTGATCCTGCCGATGGAGTTGAGCCTTGGCCCGAGCCTCCACCCTAGGTCCTCCTCGTTTAGCTCCCCGCGCACCCCGGCAACCTTGACGAGCGCCTCGATGCCCGGCCTGGCCATGCCCCCCGCGAGCCCCCTGTTGATGTGCCTCAGGCCCATCATCGCGAGCGCCCTGTTGTCCCCGACGAGGGGCGCTATGTCCACCACGGTCCCGACGGAGACGAGGTCGAGCAGGCGCCCCAGCCTCTTCTTGCCCTCCGGGTCCCCGAGCTCGCGGGCGACGGCCCAGGCGAACTTCCATGCCACCCCCACGCCGGCCAAAGGGTCCTCGGGGTCCCACAGCTTCGGGTCGAGAACGGCGACGGCCGAGTCTGGCGGGTCCTCCGGCGGGATGTGGTGGTCGGTCACCACGACCTCCATCCCTAGCCCGTTCGCCAGGGCGACCTCCCGCCTGTTGGAGATACCGCAGTCCGCCGTGATGAGCAGGTCCACGCCCTCGGCGAAGAGGTCGCGCACGTAGGGCTCCCGCAGGCTGTAGCCCTTCTGCCGGGTCGGCAGGGCGACGGTGAGGTTCTCCGTGTAGTTCGAGAGCGCCAGGTACAACACGGCCGCCGAGGTGAGGCCGTCCGTGTCGTAGTCGCCGAAGATGCCGATGCGCTCGCCCGCCCGTATGGCCTTGGCCACCCGCCGGGCGCCAACCCCCCACGGGCCCTCCTCCGGCGTCCCGATGGCCTTCAGCGAGGGCGCGAGAAAGGCGGCGGCGCCCCCGGGCGACACGCCCCTGTTCGCCAGAACGCGGGCGCAGAGGCGGTCGACCTCAGCCTCCTGCGCGAGGCCCTCGACCACCCCCTCGTCCGGCTCAAGAAACCGCCAGCGCGCCAATCAGCCCTCCGTTAGACGTGGAACCCCGAATCATCGTCATTATACAGCGACAAGATTAGGCCCCAGCCGCAAGGACAACCGCGCACCCGTCGAACCGAGAGGCCCGATGCCTCTAAACCAGCGGGCTCAGGGAGGCGAGGACGCGTTCGACGACCTTGGCCGGGAGGGGCCGGCGTTCCCACTCTTCGAGGGTGATCTCGCGCGCGTTCGTCTTGTCCAGCTCGAACATCTTCTCCATCTGGGCGGCGAGGTCTGGAGAGTAGACCTCGATGTTCGTCTCGTAGTTGCCGAGCAGGCTGTAGCGGTCGATGTTCGCCGTGCCGACCGTGGACCAGACGCCGTCAATAGTGGCGGTCTTGGAGTGGATCATTATGTGCTTGTAGAGGTGGATCCTCACCCCCGCCTCCAGGAGCTCCCAGAAGTGCCGCCTGGCGAGCCAGTCAGCCGTTACGTGGTTTGAGTGCTCGGGCACGAGTATCTGCACGTCCACGCCCCTCTTTACCGCGTCGATGAGCCCTGACCGCATGGCCCTGTCGGGGATGAAGTAGGCGTGGGTGAGGTAGATGTGGTCGCTGGCCCGATCTATGGCCTCGAGGTAGACCGTCCGTATGGGGAACATCCTCATGTACGGGTCGTTCCTGTGGAACTTGGTGGCGGGGTTCCAGGCCCGCTCCCCGGCGGCCTCGAGCTCGGGCAGGTCATGGGAGCGGTGGTCGTTCCAGAAGTCCACGAGGTCGTTCTCGATCTCGCGGGCGTCGGGGCCGTCGATGCGGATGTGGGTGTCGCGCCAGCCGTCGGCGTAGAGCGAGCCGATGTTGTAGCCGCCGACGAAGCCGGTCTCCCCATCCACGCTCATTATGTGCTTGTGGTACCGGAAGACGTTGCGCGGGTTGGCGAGCTTCTCGGGACCCCAGATGGGCCTGAAGTGGAGCGTGTTTATCTCCTTGGGGAAGGCCTTGAACTCCGAGGGTACGAAAACGTTGGCGAGGCCGTCGAAGATTACGCACACCATCACCCCCTCGCGGGCCTTCTCGGCGAGCGCCTCCACGAAGCGCCGGCCCACCTCGTCCCCCTTCCAGATAAAGGTGCCGACGTAGACGCACTTCTTCGCGTTGCGGATGTCCTCGAGCATGGCTTCGTAGAGCTGGACGCCGTAGGGGTAGAGCTTTAGCCTGTCGCCCCCCTCAAGCGAGAACTCCGGCTGGTCCTCCCACGGGAAGCCCCCCTGCGGCCCCTCGCGACGCTTGCGCAGCTCCGCCATCGCCACCAGCACGCCGACGACGGCCGCCTGCACCGCCGTAAGCGCGAGGAAGACCCTGATCCCGAGCCTCCGCAACTCCGAGAACGTCCGTCCCACAGGCAGGTTCATGCTACGGATTATAGCCGAGGGGGCTCGCCGCCTACGCTAGCGGCGGCGGAGGCGCGAGACGAAGCCCTTCGCCTCCTCGGTGGCGCGGCGCCGGATCTCCTCCATCTCCTTCTCCCCGACCTTCTGGCCGCCGCGCTCGAAGTAAAGCATCGTCGAGCGGCCCATCGCCAACGTTCCCGCATACCCGATGGCCGCGGCGGCGGCCCATCCCCCCACCGGCACGACCTTCACCACCTGCCGCGTAAGCGCCCGCAACCCGAACCCCGCGGCGAGCACGCCAAGAAGCTCCCGCGCCCGCTGTAAGGAGAGCTCCTCCCCGTAGGCGGCGGCCAGGTGCAGAACCATCCTCGCCTGGTTGGCGGTCATCACCGGCATGTCCGCTCCCGGTATGGGAAGGAGACCTATAACCGCATTCTCGCGGGCGTTCTTGCGGATGATCCTCTCGCACGCCGCCCGCCGCAGGGAGGGGTACCCCTTCGCCAGCGGCACCAGGTACTCCTCGTCGATAGCCTTGACGATGCCCGGCGCGAGATCGTCGGCTGAGGCGGCCCCGGGCGGCGGCAGCGGTATCCCGCCCGGGTCCTCCACGGCCTTGCCCGAGAGGGAGATCTCGTCGTCGGAGACGGTAAGGATCACCTCGGCCTTCCTCATGCTCCGCTGAGCCCCGAGGAGGTCGGCGAGCTCCTCCACGCGCAGCGAGTCGCCCACGACGGCGAGCGTCGCCCGGCCCTGGCTCGCCCGGCGCGTCTCGGTAAACACCTTGTACAGGTTCCTAAGGCCCATCATAATAAGAAAGTCCTCCTTCGCCCCGAAGGGCGGGGTCCCTATCGGGACCCCGAATTGATTAATGACCTTTTTAAGTTATATTACGTGCAGGCTACGGAAGGGTTTCAACCTCAATCTCCGGAGAGAGTTTTCTTGCAGCCACAACGCGATCTGCGGGACATAGAGGAGATACAGGAGCTTTTCGAAGCCGGTCAGGAGACCGGTACCCTGGAGTCGAGCGAGGTGCTCGAGCTGCTCCAGGAGGTGGACCTCTCCACAGACGAGATCCAACAGGTCTACGGCCTTCTCCGCGAACACGGCGTCGAGGTCGTCGACGCGGGCTTCCTCTCGGAGGCGCTGCAGGAGGACGAAGACACCCAGCTCGTCGAAGAGGTACTGGAGGCCGACCTGAAGAGCCGCTACACCGGCGACGCCGTCCAGATGTACCTGGACGAGATCGGCAAGACCCCGCTCCTCACCAAGGCCCAGGAGGTCTACCTCGCCAGGCGCATCGAGCGCGGCGACAGGCGGGCCAAGGCCCACCTCACCAAGGCCAACCTGAGGCTCGTCGTCTCCATAGCCAAGAAGTACGCGGGCCGCGGCGTCTCCCTCCTCGACCTGATCCAGGAGGGAAACATAGGCCTCATGCGGGCGGTCGAGAAGTTCAACCACCGCAAGGGCTTCAAGTTCTCGACCTACGCTACGTGGTGGATCCGCCAGGCCGTCACCCGCGCCATCGCCGACAAGGGCCGCACGATCCGGGTCCCCGTCCACATGGTCGAGAAGATCAACAAGTACTACCGTGTCCAGCGCAGCCTCGCGGCCCAGCTGAACCGCGACCCGACAGACGAGGAGGTCGGCCTGATCATGGAGGTCGACGCCGAGGAGATCGTGCGCATCCGCCGCGTCTCGCGCCGCTCGATCTCGCTGGAGACCCCCGTGGGCGAGGACCACTCCTCGGAGCTGGGCGACTTTATTGCGGACGAGGACTCCGAGTCCCCCCACGACCTCGCCAAGTCCTCGCTGCTGAAGGCAAGGATGCGCGAGGCCCTGGGCAGCCTCCCCGAGCGCGAGCGCATGGTGCTCGAGTACCGCTTCGGCCTCACCGGCGGCCAGCCGAAGACC
Source organism: Rubrobacter sp. (assembly GCA_035264945.1). GTDB lineage: Bacteria > Actinomycetota > Rubrobacteria > Rubrobacterales > Rubrobacteraceae > Rubrobacter_D. The sequence goes on along the minus strand of DATFPF010000197.1, from coordinate 3,401 downwards.
CTTGAAGAGGTCGGCGAGCGCTTCGACGTAACCCGCGAGCGCATCCGCCAGATTCAGCTCACGGCCCTGGCGAAGATAAAGAGCAGCCCCCACGCCGCGGGGCTCAGGGACCTGCTGGATTAGGTTTCGGGCATCGGGTTTTAGGTTTTTGGGATCGGGCCGCGGGCCCTTTTTTCTTTCTCGGGCGCCGCAGAGGCCTTGTAGGCTAGCGACGGGGAGGAAGGTGGATGGTGAACGTCGAGGGGCCCGGGTGGCTTGGCATCCGCACGGAGAGGTTCGAGGAGACAGCGCGGTTCTTCCGCGAGGTGATAGGCCTGGAGGAGACCCGCAGCGAGGGCGAGGTGGTCGGCTTCGTGTTCCCCGACGGCACCGAGATGGAGGTCTGGCGCCCGGAGGACGAGTTCCACTCCTTTTTCGGCGCCGGGCCCGACGTCGTCAACTCGTTGTGGGTTTCCGAGTTGACGACGTGGAAGCGTCGCGCGCGGAGATGGAGGCCGCGGGCGTAGAGTTCCTGGGCCCCATCCAGCGGTCGGAGGGGGCCGCCTGGAGCCACTTCCGGGGCCCGGACGGCAACGTCTACGAGGTCGTCGGGCGCCGCTAGATCGGCGGCGCGCCGGTGCGAGAACCGCCCGAGGCGCCCGCTACTCCTCCCTGCCGGGGCCCCTGTCCCCGGGTCCGGTCTCGTCGCTGCCCGTGCCGCCGGGGCGGTTCTCGTTGCGCCTCGTTGCCCGCCCGGAGATCACGGCGAAGAGTATGATCCCGATAATCGCCAGCGGGACCAAGAACAGGAGGGATACGATGGCGATGCTCACTGGCCGCCCTTTCTTGAGCGTACAAAGGCCGCCGGGGCTGGCCCCGGCGGCCCCATACTACCCCATGCCGGGTTCTTCCGTTTAGCGGCTTGGCGTCTGGGCGCCGGGACCGCCGAGCTCCCCGCGCTCCACGATCTGCGCGAAGTTCTGCAGGTCTTCCCTGAGGTTCCGCTCCGGGTTGGAGAGGACGTTCGCTACGGCCTCGCCGACGGCGCCGCCGGGCGGGTCGGAGTAGTTCATGGTAACGTCGATGCGTGTGCGGCCAGGGGCGACCTCCTCGAAGCGGGCCTCGCCGCTCGTCATCACGTCCCCCTCGACGGTGTTCCAGCCTATGCCCCGGACCGGGTCCATCTCGGTGGTCTTCGCGTCGAACTGGACGCTCTTGCCGAGGGGACCCTTTACCTTCCAGTGGCTCGTGTCCTGCCCCGTCATGCGGACCTCTTCGACGTTGGACATGAACGTCGAGAAGTTCTCGAAGTTGGACCAGTACCGGAACACGTCCTCCACCGGCGCCTGGACCTCCACGCTCTCCTGCACCCTCTGAGACAAAGGTTCCTCACTTTCTTGCTTCCGTGTCTGCGAGGATCACACCGCACCGGCCACCGCTTTTCGGTGAATCTCGCTACTGATCCGGCAACTCCTCGAAGGCCGCGCGCAACTGCGCGTCCCTCCCGAGGGCCTCTTCCCTGGAGATATCCCGCAGGTCGGTCGGCGAGACGGGCTCGTCCCCGTCCCCCAGCGGGACCTTCACGTCTGGTTCGATGCCGGTATCCCGGATAAAGTCGCCGTCCGGCGTCAGCCACTCGGCAACGCCGAGCAGGATGGCGGAGCCGTCGTCGAGTTCGAACTCGGAGAGGACGGTGCCCGTGCCGAAGGTGGTCTGCCCGACGACCGTCGCGCGGTCGTTGTCCCTGAGGGCGCCGGAGACGATCTCGGCGCTGGAGGCGGACTCGCCGTTGACGAGCACGACGAGCGGCGCGTCGGTGAGGCCCGGATCGCCCTCGACCTCGACGGGTTCGCGCTCGCCAGAGGCGTCCTTGCGCACGTAGGCGACGCTGCCCGGCTCCAGGAAAAACCCGGCGACCTCCACCGCCTGGTCCAACCTGCCGCCGGGGTTGTCCCTGAGGTCGAGGATAAAGCGCCTGGCCCCGGCCTCCCGCGCCTCCTCGAAGGCCGCCCGCAGCTCCTCCGCGGCGTCCTCGGAGAACGAGGAGAGGCGGACGTGGGCGACGTCGGTGCCGGGGACGCGCGCCCAGGTGACCACGGGCGAGTCTATCTCCTCGCGCCTGAGCTCGAAGACCCGCTCGCTCCCGTCCCGCGAGACCGTAAGCTCTACCTTCGTCCCCTCTGGCCCCTTCACCTTCGAGACTATTCCCGAGATCTCCGCGTCGCGCACGCTCTGGCCGTCCACGCCGACCACCACGTCACCCGACTCCACGCCTGCCCTCTCCGCCGGCGAGCCCTCTATGGGGGCCGCCACGACTACTTCGTCATCGCGGGCCTCGAGCTGGACCCCGATGCCGACGTAGGTCCCGGAGAGCCCCTCCTGGTTCTGCTCGCGCCCCTCGGGGGTCAGAAAGCGCGTGTGCCCCTCGTCGCCTAGAGTGTCCAACATGCCCTCTATGGCCCCGTAGGTAAGCTTCTCGGGGTCGATGGCCCCCTGGTCCACGTAGTCGTCCCTGACGATGTCTAGCGCCTCGGCGTAGAGGTCGAGGCTCTCCTTGTCCCGCTCGCCCAGGGTCGCTGGACTCTGCGACCGGCCCACGTAGAACGCCCCGGCCGCGACCGCGGCCAGGATCGCGACGAACACCAGCAGGCGCGGCGTCCCGCCACGACGCCCACCCTTCCTGTCCAGGCTACTCCACACGCGGAGATTGTACTATCGAGCTGTCAGCCGTCAGCTATCGGCTTTCAGCTACGCCGCGCGGGGCGCAACCGCCGCGGGGAAACGATCCGAAGAACCACCGGCGAGAAGCGTTTTCTCCAGACAACAGAATCCCTAACCGTCAGCCGAGAAGCTGACCGCTGATAGCAGAAAGCTGGCCGCTACTCGATGCGGTAGGGCGTGGTGGTGGCCGGCTCTTCTATGTTCTGTCCTTCCTTTACGGGGAAGAAGCAGGCGGCGAGGTGGCCCTCGCTCTCCTGCGGCTCGAGCGGCGGCACGTTCTCCACGCAGTAGTCCTGGGCGCGGGGACAGCGGGTGTGGAAGGGGCACCCCGAAGGGGGGTTGGCCGGGGAGGGGACGTCGCCTGTGAGGACGACGCGGCGGCGCTCGCGCTCCTTGCGCGGGTCGGGGACCGGGATGGCCGAGAGGAGCGAGGCCGTGTACGGGTGGCGGGGCCTGCCGTAGAGGTCCTTGCGGTCGGCGACCTCGACGATCTTGCCTAGGTACATCACCGCTACCCTGTCGCTTATGTGCTTCACGACGGAGAGGTCGTGGGCTATAAAGACGTAGGTTAGGTCGAACTCTTTTTGCAGGTCCTGGAGCAGGTTCACCACCTGCGCCTGGATCGAGACGTCGAGGGCGCTCACCGGCTCGTCGCAGATTATGAGGCGCGGGTTTAGCGCGATTGCCCTGGCAACCCCGAT
>DATFPF010000196.1:0-2396 GCA_035264945.1 Rubrobacter sp. | reverse complement strand
TCGGCCAGGTCCCCGAGGCGCCCTTTGTCCCGGGCGGCGAGCACGGGGTTGGCGCCCGCGCGGGAGAGGCGGCGGCACAGCTCGGAGCCGATGCCGCCGGTGGCCCCCAGCACCACGAACGTGTTCGGGTGGTTATCCATGCGTGAGCCCTCTTTCTCTCTGTGGTTGCGTCAACGCAGCGGCCCGGCTGACGCTCCCGAAGTGGACGTCGACGATGTCCCCGACGTCCTCCGAGTAGCCGCCGGCCATCGTCACGGCGACCGGGACACCACGTTCCCGGCAGCCTTCGAGGACGATGCGGTCCCTTTCGGCGAGGCCCTCCTTCGTCACCGAGAGTCGGCCCAGGCGGTCGCCCACGAAGGGGTCGGCGCCGGCGAGGTAGATCGCGAGGTCCGGCTCAGAGGCCTCCAGCGCCCGCTCCAGGCCCGCCGCGAGGGCCTCGAGGAACGCACCGTCGTCGGCGCCGTCGGGGAGGGGGACGTCCAGGTCGCTCTTCTCCTTGTGGAAGGGGAAGTTTTTCTCGCCGTGGATGGAGAAAGTGAACACCGTCGGGTCGTCTGCGAGGATCGCGGCCGTCCCGTTCCCCTGGTGGACGTCGGTGTCGATCACCGCCACCCGCCCGACGAGCCCGGCGGCCTGGACCGCGCGGGCGGCGATCGCGGAGTCGTTGAAGACGCAGTAGCCCTCCCCGCGGTCGGCGAAGGCGTGGTGGGTGCCGCCGGCCAGGTTTGCGGCGAAGCCCTCTTCGAGCGCCGCCAGGCACGCCCCCACGGTCCCGCCGGACGCCCGCCTGGAGCGCTCGACCATCGCCTCCGACCACGGAAACCCTATCCGCCGCATCTCCTTGTCCGTTAGCGTCCCCGAGACGACGCGGCCGAGGTAGTCAGGGTTGTGGGCGCGCAGGATCTGCTCGTCCGTGACCGCCTCGGGTTCCCGCAGCTCTCCGGGGCCGCAGACGGAGGAGGCCGCAACGCGCTCGCGCAGGCTTGAGTACTTGAGCATCGGGAAGCGGTGCCCCTCGGGGAGGGGCAGCACGAAGCGGTCACTGTAGAAGACCTTCATCGCGGCCTGGGCGGAGGGACCATCGGGCAAATGTAGTACACCGGCGGCGCCGCCGTAGGAATATCTTTCATAAAAACGCTCGCGGGGGCTATGGTAGCATCGCCTTTTCTCGAAGAGATGGACGATCCTACGCAACAGCGGCTCTTCTCGGAGACCCCCGGCAGCATCTCGCCGCCGGAGCCGGGGTTGTACCTCGGCACGTCCGGGTGGTCCTACGCCGACTGGGAGGGGACGGTCTACCCTCCCGGCATCCCCTCAGGCTCCAGGCTCGCGGAGTACGTCAAGGACTACGCCACCGTGGAGATAGACTCGACCTTCTACGGGACGCCCAGGCCCTCCACCGTCCAACGCTGGCGCGAGGTCGCGCCAGGCGGGTTCCTCTTCGCGGCGAAGTTCCCGCAGGAGTTCGGCACATCACCGACAAAATCGGCCGCCGCCTCCTGACCCTCGTCGGGCGCAGCTTCGCTAGGCGGGTCGAAGCGGTAGGTAACGCTGACCTCCGTGCGGCCGTCTTCCTCCCTCCTGCCGGCCGTGATGGAGCCCACTAGCAGCCCCACGAGCCGACGTCGGGCGGCGAAGGCCTCCGGGGTGTCCCCCTCGACATCCTCGACCCGCTCCCGCAGCGCGCGGAGCCAGGCCTCGGTCGTGTCGGCGAGCTCCGCCTGCTCCCGCTTCTGGGACAGATCGGCCTCGACCGACGAGAGCAGCAGCCGGAGGTTGTCGGTCTGGTTCTTGAGGTCCGCCAGGCGCGTCGCCAGCTCCTCTTCCGATAGGTGGCCCTGGGCGTAGAGCCTCACGTAGCGGTCATTCTCTTGCTGCTTGGCCGCCAGGCGGGCCGCTAGCCGCTCGTACCTGGCCGCGAGGTCCTCGGAGCCGTCCGCCCCCTCGTTCTCCCGCTGCTCGCGAACGCGGTCGAGGATCTCGCCGGGGTTCTCAACGAACCGCCGCACGTCCTGCCAGACGAGGTCCTCCAGCCACGCCGCGCCGACGTAGGGGGCGCGGTGGGGAACGACGTCGGAGACCGTCTCGTTGCGCTGCAAGGTGCAGCCGTAGTAGTTGTACTTCTTGCCCGCCGACGTCACGGTCCGCCCGGTGCAGCTCCCGCCGCAGACGGCGCACCGCGCCAACCCGGAGAGCAGGTACTTGCGGTGTCCTTCTCGGGTGGGACGCCGTTTGTTATCGGGGAGGGCGGCCGCGGTGGCGCTGGCCGGGGGCGGGGAGGCGCTCGCCGTTTTCAGCGGAGAAGAGGAGGCGAGGATGTTCTGCTCGCTGCGGGAGGACGGACCGGGCCTGCGCCCCAGGCGGAGCTCCGCCGGGGAGATCGTCTCCCTACT
>DATFPF010000195.1:0-4007 GCA_035264945.1 Rubrobacter sp. | reverse complement strand
GACAGGCGGCGTCGTCGCGGTGCTCGGGGAGACGGGGCGCAACTTCGCGGCCGGCATGAGCGGCGGGGTGGCGTTCGTGCTCGACGAGGAGGGGCGCTTCGAGACGCTCTGCAACAAGGACATGGTAGGCCTCGAGGCCGTCGAGGCCGAGGAGGACGAGGCGCTGCTGCGCGAGATGGTCGAGAAGCACCTGGAGTGGACCGGGAGCGAACGGGCCCGCAGGGTCCTGAATGAATGGGACGACCTGCTGCCCAAGTTCGTGAAGGTGATGCCGCACGACCTCAAGCGGGTGTTGCAGGAACGGCAGGAGGCCGAGCTGGAGGTGGCGCGGTAGTGGGGGATCCCAAAGGTTTCCTCAAGATAGGGCGCAAGCCCACCCCGAAGCGGACCATCGAGGAGCGGGTCCAGGACTACCGCTACGTCTACGAGCCGATGCCGGAGGAGGACCTCAAGGGCCAGGCCTCCCGCTGCATGGACTGCGGGGTGCCGTTCTGCAACACGGGCTGCCCGCTCGGGAACCTCATCCCGGACTGGAACGACCTCGTCTACCGCGAGCACTGGAAGCAGGCAATAGACCGCCTCCACCAGACGAACAACTTCCCCGAGTTCACCGGGATGCTCTGCCCGGCCCCGTGCGAGTCCGCGTGCGTCCTCGCCATAAACGACAAGCCCGTCACCATCAAGGAGATAGAGCTCTCCATCATCAACCGCGCCTTCGATGAGGGCTGGGTCGTCGCCCACCCGACGCCGCCGGAGAAGCGGACCGGCAAGAAGGTCGCGGTAGTGGGAAGCGGGCCCGCAGGCCTCGCCGCGGCGCAGCAACTCAACTGGGCCGGGCACACGGTGGTCGTCTTCGAGAAGGACGACAAGATCGGGGGCCTCCTCCGCTACGGCATCCCCGACTACAAGATAGAGAAGTGGATGGTGGACCGCCGCATCGCCATGATGGAGGAGGAGGGCGTCGAGTTCCGCACGAACTCCCACGTCGGCGAGAACCCGACCACGGAGGAACTCGAGCGCGAGTTCGACGCTACCGTGCTCGCCATCGGGGCTTTGCAGGGTCGCGACCTGGACGTTCCGGGCCGCGAGCTCGGGGGCATCCACCTCGCCATGGACTACCTCACCCAGCAGAACCGGCGCGTAGCGGGGCTCCCGACGAACGCCGAGATAGAGATAAGCGCCAAGGACAAGAACGTAGTCGTCCTCGGCGGCGGCGACACGAGCGCGGACTGTTTGGGCAACTCCCACCGCGAGGGCTGCGCCTCGGTGAAGGTCCTCACCCACGGCCCGAAGCCTCCCGAGAACCCGGACCACCTCACCTGGCCAGACTGGCCCCTGATCCTCCACACCTACCCCGCCCACGAGGAGGGCGGCGAGCGTGGTTTCTCCGTCGCCGTAAAGGGCTTCTCCGGTACAGACGGCCACGTCGAGAGGATGCACGCCGTCGAGACCGAGCGCGAGAACGGCAAGACGGTCCCGAAGGAGGGGACGGACTTCGAGATAGAGACGGACCTCGTGCTGCTCGCCATCGGCTTCACCGGGCCCGTCAAGGACCGCCTCCAGGAGGAGATGGACCTCGGATACACCGACCGCGGCGCCATCCACTCCGAGAACGGCTTCGGCACGAAGAAGGAGGGCGTCTTCGTCGCCGGCGACGCCAAGCGGGGCGCCTCGCTCATAGTCTGGGCCATCGCCGAGGGCCGCAAGGCCGCGAGGCAGGCCGACGGGTACCTTGTCGGCAAGAGCCTGCTGCCGGGCTAGGAGGCTCCGTCTTGGGAGCGAAGGGGTCACCCGCGTACGTCTGGGGGACGACGCCGGAGGAGCGGACGATGGCGTTTCCTTGCGACCGGTTCCTACCTGACGCGGACGGCGAGTACTTCCGGGCGGTGGGCGTCGCGGCGCCGGCGGGCGTGTTGTTTCGCTGGCTGTGCCAGTTGAAGGTTGCGCCTTATAGCTACGACCTCGTCGACAACTTCGGCCGCCGGAGCCCGAGGGAGTTGACCCCTGGCGCCGGGAGGCTGGCGCGGGGCCAGAGGGTGATGACCATCTTCGAGCTCGTGGACTTCCGGGAAGGTGAGCACCTGACGTTGGCGATGAGTGACCCACGGGCTGTCTCGCTCTTCGGCCGCGTGGCGTTGAGTTACGTCGTATTGCCGGTCTCGGAGCATTCCTGCCGCCTCGTCGCCAAACTGCGCGTGCGCTACCCCGAACGCCCTCCGGGGTCCTGGATGCGCTGGTTACTGCCCTGGGGAGACCTCCTGATGATGCGCAAGCAGTTGCTGACCCTGAAGCACCTGGCGGAGGACTAGCACCAGAGACCAGTTTGAGGGCGGCGCCGTCCGTGGCCGGGCTCGTCCTTCGGGACCGTCTCGGCGTGGAACAGGATCTGGTACTCGTCCGGCCATAGCGTCCGGCGTATAACCACGGGGTCGGATCTACCATTGGAGGTGGGGAGTATGGAGTTCTCGCGAGAGGCGGCCCGGTCCATGTTGCTCGCCGCGCAGGGCTTGGGATCCTCGCCGGAGCGACCGGCCGAAAAGGGCGACGTACTTGAGACCATCCGGCGGATGGGGGTGTTGCAGATCGACTCCATCTCCGTCGTCGCCAGGAGCCCATACCTCGTGCTGTGGAGCAGGCTTGGGGCCTACGAACCCCGCTGGCTTGATGAGCTTCTGGCCGAGGGGTCGCTCTTCGAGGGCTGGTCGCACGCGGCCTGCTTTGTTCCCATCGAAGATTACGGGCTTTACCGGCGGTTCATGCTGGATGGCGGCGGGAAGTCCCGCGCCTGGTTCTCGGCCCACCCGGAGGAGGTCCGGCGAGTGCTGGGCCGTATCCGCCAGCGGGGACCCGTGCGCTCCGCGGAGTTCGCCCGAACCGACGGCAAGGCCGGCGGGTGGTGGGAGTGGAAGCCGGAGAAGCGGGCACTGGAGCACCTGTTCGCGGCCGGGGAGATCATGATCTCGCGCCGCGACCCCAACTTCCACCGCGTCTACGACCTGCGCGAGCGCGTCCTGGAGCGCGCGTTGCCGGGCTGGGAGGACGGCCTCGCGCCTACGCCTGAGGAGGTCCGCCGGGCGCTCGCCCTCAAGGCCGTACGGGCGCTCGGCGTCGCCTTCGCCCGCTGGGTGCCTGACTACTTCCGGACGCCGAAGAGGGGCGCGGACGGCCTGCTCGAAGAACTGGCCGACGACGGCGGGCTGCTCCGCGCCCGGATCGAAGGTTGGGATGAGCCCGCCTACGTCCACCCCGAGAACGCCGTGCTGGCCGAGGAGGTCGTCGCCGGGGGTCTGCGGTCAACCGTGACGACGCTGCTCTCGCCGTTCGACCCCGTCGTGTGGGACCGGGCGCGGGCGCTGGAGCTCTTCGGGTTCGAGTACAGGATCGAGGTCTACACCCCGGCCGCCCGGCGCCGGTACGGATACTACTCGCTCCCGATCCTGCACCAGAACGCGCTGGTAGGCAGGCTCGACGCCAAAGCCCACCGCAAAACTGGCGTGTTCGAGGTGAAGGCGTTGCATCTGGAGCCGGGAGCCTCGGTAGACGATGATCTCCTCGCAGGCCTCGCGGACGCGCTGCGCGAGTGCGCGGTGTGGCACGGCACGCCGGAGATCCTGGTGCGCCGCTCCGACCCACCCGACCTGGCCGAGGATCTCAGCTCCGCGGTCGGGGATGCCGAGACGCCGGTGCCGCAGCGCGAAGAGGCGACGTAGCCCGACTGCGGCTGCCGTCCCGGCGGTTCTTCTTGGCGCGACCGCGCTCTTCAGGGCGAACAATACCTATGTCTGTCGTCCCGTGAAACTTTGTCCGGTGGGCCGAAGAAGGGACCAGCCGTCGTGCCATAAGGTATGGACGTCGCCATGGTTCCGCCGCGGTCCGCTTCAGAGGCCGCGGGAAAGGAGCGCCCCCGCGTAGACGGCGGCCAGGCCGGCGGCGAACTGGCCCACGGCGTTCAGGAGCGCCGGGACCAGCGATCCGTTCTCGAGGAGCCGCAGCGTGTCGTGGCTGAA
>DATFPF010000194.1:0-10747 GCA_035264945.1 Rubrobacter sp. | reverse complement strand
CTGGGCGACCTCCCGGACGAGGCGGTGATCGAGCAGATCGTCGCGGTGAAGGGCCTGGGGCGGTGGAGCGCGGACATGTTCCTCATGTTCCATCTCGGCCGGGAGGACGTCCTGCCCGTCGGCGACCTCGGCGTCCGCCGGGCGACCGAGAGGGCCTACGACCTTCCGGAGATCCCCGACGCGGAGACCCTACGGGACCTGGCCCGACCGTGGTCGCCACACCGCACGCTTGCGAGCTTCTACCTCTGGGAGTCGCTAGAGACCGCCAACGCCGGGGCGCCGCCGCAGGGATCGTAGGCGCGGCGTGCCGGATACAGACCCGTTCGGTCGCGCGCGTGCTCGGGAGAGCAAGGCGCTCCTCGTTGCGATCCGGCCACTTCGGCGCGTCGATTGCGTTGAGAAGATTCAGCGAAGGCGGTGGGGGAGGTCGGGCGGCTCCGGCTGGCTACGCGTCGAGGTAGGACGCGATCTCGTGTCGCCGCCTGTTTTTCTCGCCGTCTTCGAGGAAGGAGGCCCGGAAGGAGTTCTCCGCCACCGCGCGAAACTCCTCGCGTCCGAAGCCCAGGCCGTCCCGCAGCGCCTCGTAGTTCTCCGCCACGTAGCCGCCGAAGTACGCTGGGTCGTCGCAATTCACCGTCACGCACAGCCCCTCCTCGAGCATCCGCTTGGCGGGGTGCTCCCGCATGGAGGGGAAGCAGCGGAGCCTTACGTTGGAGAGCGGGCAGACGGTGAGCGGCACCCGTTCCTCCCTGAGCCTCTCCACCAGCGTCGGGTCCTCCATGCAGCGCACGCCGTGGTCGATCCGGACGGCCCCGAGGTCGTCCAGCGCCTGGCGGATGTACTCCGGGGGGCCCTCCTCACCGGCGTGTGCCACCCGAAGGAAGCCGTGCCTCGCGGCCTCCTCGAACACGGCCTTGAACTCCCCGGGCGGGTGGCCGACCTCAGAGGAGTCGAGGCCGACCGCCACGATCCAGCCCTTGTAGGGCAGGCACTCTTGCAGTGTTTGCATCGCCTCGTCGGCGCTCAGGTGCCTCAGGAAGCACGGGATGAGGAGCGCGGAGAGGCCGAGGCTCTCGCCTTCCACGAGGGCTTTGCGAATGCCCGTGATCGCCGTCCCGAATGGGACGCCGCGGCCCGTGTGGGCCTGCGGGTCGAAGAAGATCTCGGCGTGGCGCACGCCCTGGGAGGCAGCCTTCCGGAGGTACGCCAGGGTCAGATCGTAGAAGTCCCTCTCGTGGAGGAGCACCCGCATGCCCTCGTAGTAGAGGTCGAGGAACGACTGAAGGTCGGCGAAGTCGTAGGCCTCGCGAAGCTCCTCGACGGAGGCGTACTCCAGGGCTACGCTGTTGCGCCGGGCGAGCCCGAACATCATCTCCGGCTCAAGGGTGCCCTCGATATGGACGTGCAGCTCGGCCTTGGGGATGCCCCTGAGGAAGGTTTCGTCGACGGCGGGGCCTCGCGGGCCCGTCTCTCCCTCGCCCACACGAACCTCCTTGCCCTGGCGGATACCTGCGGGGCAGGATATACCAGCGGGAGATCTTCGGCCAGCGTCCCGCGCCCGTTCGGCGATCGGAGGCGGGGTTGTGAGAGACTGCACCAGGCCCTGGTGAGGACGGCAGGCAGCATCCCACCTCGGCGTCCTGGCACAACGACCACGAGGAGCCGCCCATGCAGACAGCGGAGATACCCGTGAGCACAGACGAGCGTTACCAGCTCGTCTCCATAACGAACGAGGTAAGGGACGCCGTCCGCGAGGCGGGCGTGGACGAGGGCGTCTGCCTGATCTCCTCTACCCACACCACCGCCGCCGTCACAATAAACGAAGACTACGACAGGGACGTTCCGAGGGACCTTGCCGCCGCCTGCCGGGCCTTTCTCCAGAAGCTCGACGTGCGCTTCGACCACGTGGAGGGCAACAGCGACTCGCACCTCCTCACGAGCCTCTTCGGCCAGTCCCAGACGCTCCTGGTGCGGGGAGGCGAGCTCGACCTCGGCCGCTGGCAGGGCGTCTTTTTAGCCGAGTTCGACGGGCCCCGCCAGAGGACCGTACGCGTGGCGGTGTACTAGCTCACTGTTGTCCGGTTCGATTGTTTTGTTACGGTTGCGGTTTCGGTAGAATGGTCGTTGGTTAGACGGTTCTTTTGGTCTGGATCGTGTCAGGCGGATGGCGAAGGTTTTGGAGGCTCGCGTGAACGGATTGGCTAAGGGCAGTCTGGCCTTGGGGGGACTGGTGGTTGGTATGGTGGCGCTCAAGAGGGCGCTCAACCCGCGGCCCCGGTACGCGCCCTGGGAGAAGCCGCCCTACGGCGAGTTCGAGAACAAGGTGCTCGTGGTGGGCGGCGGGTTCGGCGGGTACACGGCCGCCAAGGACCTCTGCAAGCTCATCGGGGCCCGCGACGACGTGGGCGTGCTCGTCATCGCCCGGGACAACTTCTTTACGTTCTGGCCGATGGTGCCCGGCATCGTCAGCAGCGACATCGACGCGCGCAACGTGGCGCAGCCCTTAAGAAGGGCGCTCATCACCGCGGGGGCCAGCTTCCGGCGGGCCGAGGTCAAGACCGCTGACTACGATCGCAAGGTGGTCGTCGCCGACGGCGGGGTGGAGTTCCCCTTCGACCAGCTGGTCATCTCCTTGGGGGGGCAGCCAAACTTCTTCGGGATACCGGGCGTGGAGGACCACAGCCTCACGATGCGGGGCGTTGAGGACGCAGAGCGCGTCCGGAACAAGGTAATAGAGCGCTTCGAGGAGGTCTCCCTCATCCGGGGGGACGTGCCCGAGTCCAAGCTGACGTTCGTCGTGATCGGGGGCGGTGCAACCGGTGTCGAGACGGCGTCCGAGATCCACAACCTCGTCCACGAGAGCCTGGCGCCCGATTACCCAAACATCGACCCGCACCGCGTCAGGATCTTCCTGCTCGAAGGGCTCCCGAACATCCTGCCCGAGCTTGATCCCGCGCTGCGCAAGGCGGCCAGGACCCGCCTGGTCAACGAGCGCATAGACGTCAAGACCAACGCCATTGCCGAGGAGATAACCGAGAACTGTGTCCGTCTCAGGGGCGGGGAGATGATCTCGACGGAGAACGTGATCTGGACGGCCGGCAACCGCCCGAACCAGACGATTACGGACCTGGGGCTGCCATACGACGAGCGGACCGGCATCAAGGTGGGGCTGGACCTGCGCGTGGAGGGCCACGACAACGTCTGGGCGATCGGGGACTGCGCCTCCGTGGCGGACAAGCGCCAGGAGGACGGGAAGATCGTGCCCCCTACCGCCCAGGCCGCGATACAGCAGGGCCACGTCGTAGCCCGCAACATCTTGAAGACCATCGACGGGAACCCGGATCTCGAGGAGTTCGAGTACAAGCCGCTGGGCCAGCTCGTCGAGCTAGGGAGCGACTTCGCCGTCAACGAGGTGATGGGCGTCCGGTTTACGGGCTTTATCGCCGCGCTTTTCTGGCGGATGGCGTACCTCGTGCGCCTCAACAGCCCGCAGAGCCGGGCCCGCATAGCGGCCGACTGGGTCTTGGGCGCCGTGCTTAGGCCCGCCGTCACCCAGACCCGGAGCACGGCCAAGCAGTAGCCTTCGCCTTGAGGGCCGCGCCCGGAAGTGCTAGGTTAGCTGTGACACACGCCGAAAGACGTGCCATGACCCACGACCTACGACAGCACAGGGAGACCGCTTGACGCTCGCCAACCAGCTCACCCTCGTGCGGCTCGTGGCGGTGGTTCCCGTCATGGCTATGCTTTACCTGCCGTACGGCTGGGCCCGGTGGGCGGCGCTCGCCATCTACGTCGCCGCGATCCTCACCGACTACTTCGACGGCAAGCTCGCCCGACGCTCCAACGAGGTGACGGGCTTCGGCAAGCTTATGGACTCCATAGCGGACAAGGCGCTCATAGTCTCGCTCTTCTTCGCCCTCGTGGGCGAGGGCTCGATGGCCTCGTGGATGGCCGCGATCATGGTGATCCGGGAGTTCGCCGTCACGGGCCTGCGCATGGTGGCCCTTGAGGGCGGGGAGGTAATAGCCGCCAACAGCTGGGGCAAGGCGAAGATGAACGCCCAGAGCCTGGGCGTCTTTATACTGCTCCTCGGCATCCCGAACGCGGAGGGCTGGCGCGGCGCGGTCTCCACCCTGGGGTGGTGGGTGATGCTCGTTGCCGTCCTGCTCACGCTGCTCTCGGGCTGGTCGTACCTGCGGGACACGCCGCGCATACTCGCGATCACCTCCAAGCGAGATCAGCGCCTCTAAAAGCTGTAGAATCACGCCCCGATGGCGGAGAACACGGAGAAGCGGCTGAGGCCGGCCGAGGTCGAGATGATCCTGCGCCGCGCCTCGGAACTCAACGCCCGTCGCTGGGAGCGGGGCTCAGAAGACGTCCCTTCCGTCTCCCCCGAGGTCCTGGTCCAGGTGGCGGCCGCCGCCGGCATCCCCGAGCAGGACGTTCGCCGCGCGATGTGGGATCTGGCCTCGGAGAAGACGGCCGAGCCCCACTCCCTCGCCTGGAAGCTCTACGGCCCCGCCCGCCTGCGCGCGGTGCGCGAGGTGGACCGCCCCGCGGACAGGACCCGCGAGCACCTCGAAGGGCTCCTGCGCCTGGAGCAGGGCCTGAAGGTCCGCCGAAAGACGGAGATGAGCTCCCTGTGGGACCCGGGCGACGAGCTCGGCATGGTGCGCCGCGCCCTCGACTTCTCCGGCGACCGGACGCTGCTCAAGACCCGCTCGGTGGAGCTGCGCGTCGAGGCCGTGGACGAGGAACGCTGCGCCGCGAACGTGACCGCCGACGTCTCCAACCAGCGCGGGGAATACCTCTCCCTCGGTGGCATCCTCGGCGCGACGCTCGCCGCCCTCTTCGTCCTCGCCGGCATGCAGAACGGGTTGTTCCTGCTCGGCATCCTGCCCGCGTTCGCGGCCCCGGTCTTCGGCTTCAGGGTCGCGTACCACAGGACGACAACCGACATCCGCCGCGCCCTCGACGACCTCCTTGACGCGGTTGAGCAGGACCCAACCAAGGAAGACTCGTCCCCGGACCGCGGCGACCGCCAGCCCGGTACGATAAAGGGGTTGAAGCCGATACCCCGCTTCACCTCGCCGCCCCGCGATGAATAGCTGTCAGCTAACAGCTTTCGGCTGTTGGGAAGATCGCCCGTGCCGCGTAACCTAAAGGCAGCGTAGTAGTGTGACGATCGTGTTTAGGAGAGAAGCGTCTCGACGCGGGAGGTGCGCCGGCCGTACTTGGAGCCGACCGCTGAAAGCCGAAAGCTGAAAGCCATGCCGCAGGGCGTACTCAAAGAGATATTCGGGTTCGACTCGTTCCGTCCGGGGCAGGAGGCCGTAATACGGGCCGTGCTCGAGGGGCGGGACACGCTGGCGGTGATGCCGACCGGGGGCGGGAAGAGCCTCTGCTACCAGATCCCCGCGCTCATGCAGGAGAGCCTGACCGTCATAGTGTCGCCCCTGATCTCCCTGATGAAGGACCAGGTCGACTCCCTGCTCCAGAGCTCCGTGGCCGACGCCGCCGCCCTCCACTCGGGGCTCTCGCCCGAGGAGCGGTGGGAGGTCGAGCGCAAGGTTCGGACGGGCGAGATCCGCATGCTCTACGTCGCCCCCGAGCGCCTGCGCTCCCTCGAGTTCGTCCTGTCTCTGCGGCGCGCGGGGGTCGGGCTCTTCGTTGTGGACGAGGCCCACTGCATCAGCGAGTGGGGCCACGATTTCCGCCCCGACTACCTCTTCCTGCCTCGCGCGGTGAAGGACCTCGGCAGCCCGCCGGTCCTAGCGCTCACGGCCACCGCCACGCCGCGCGTCAGGCAGGACATCCGGCACTCGCTCGGGATGAGGGACCCGCACGTCGAGGTTACGAGCTTCAACCGGCCGAACCTTACCTACAGGGTCGTGCCGGCCGAGAAGGGGGAGAAGCTCGCGCGCATACTCGATGTGATCCGGTCCTCCCCGCCGCCTGGCATCGTCTACGCGACCACCCGCAAGGAGTGCGAGGAGCTGGCCGCCGAGCTGCGCTCCTCTGGAGTCGACGCGGCGGCCTACCACGCCGGCATGGGCGCCGCCAGGCGCAACGAGGTGCAGGAGCGGTTCATGACAGACGAGGTGGGGGTTGTGGTCGCGACCATCGCCTTCGGGATGGGCGTGGACAAGCCGAACGTCCGGTTCGTCATCCACGCCGCGGTCCCGGGCAGCCTGCCCGCGTACATCCAAGAGTCGGGCAGGGCCGGGCGCGACGGCGAGGCGGCCGAGTGCGTGGTCCTCTACCGCGGCGCCGACGTCGGCCGGCGAAAGCGGCTGGTCACGCTAAACACCTCGGGCGAAGACGAGGTCTCTTCCTTCTTCCGCGGCCTCGTGGGGGTGGAGAGGGAGGGGCGGGTAAACGCGCCGTTCGGGTCGCTCGCGGCGCTCGGCGGGGTCGAGGCGGACGCGGCCGGTATCGTGCTCGGCAGCCTCGAGCGCTCCGGGCTCGTCTCGCGCGGCTACGACCTGTGGTCCGAGGTAGAGGTTCGGCACCTCGACGAGGAGCCCGGGGATCTGCGCGAGGAGGTCGCGGCCGTCCACGCTGCGCTGCCGGGCGCCGGGTCCGTCGGCCTGCCAGAGCTCTCGCGGAAGGTTGGCCTGCGCCCGGCCGTGGTGCAGGGGGCCATCTACAGGATGATGGTAGACGGGGTCGCCGAGGTTGTCCCGCGCGGCGCTTTAGTGGACGTGCGGCTCAAGACTACCTCCCTGGACGCGGAGAGCCGCCGGGACATAGCATCCCGGCTCAAGGGCCGCGCCCAGGCGGCGTACGCCCAGATCCGGGACGTCGAGTCCTACGCGAACCTCTCCGCCTGTCGCCGCGAGTACCTACTCCGCCACTTCGGCGACGCCGAGGAGGTCGCCCCCTGCTCCGGCTGCGACTTCTGCCTCGGCGAGGTCCGCCAGGCCGTGCGGACGGCCGCCGCGCCAGCCGCGATCACCACCAACGGGACGGGCCCCGACGTGGACGCCGAGCTTTTCGAGCGGCTGAGAGACTGGCGGGGGGAGAAGGCAAGGGAGCAGAAGGTGCCCGCCTACGTCGTGCTGCACAACTCGCACCTGGAGGAGATCTCGGCCCGCAAACCCCGCACGATCCAGGAGCTCGGTTCCGTAAAGGGCGTGGGCCTCCGACGCGCCGCCCGCTACGGCGGGGAGCTCCTCGCCCTCATAAACGGCGAGGAGCCAGAGGCGGTCCCGCCCCCCGAGCCGCCGGAGGCGAACGGCCACCGTGCCCACCTCGAAGCCGCCGCGGCCCTGATTCGCGCGGGCAGGGGCGCCGACGCCGTCCCAGAGCTTGCCCGCGCCCTTGAGGTCGGCGGCGAAGAGGCACGCGGGCAGATAGACGAACTGCTAAGAGGAAGCTGAGAGGCGCGCCGCGCCAGCCGACAAGAAGGAGGCCGACATGAGGCTAGAAGGAAAGAAGATCGCGGTCCTGCTGGCCGAGGGGTTCGAGGACCTGGAGTACTGGGTGACGGTTATGCGTCTGCAGGAGGAGGGGGCTGAGGTCGTAACCGTCGGCCCGAATAAGGACGAGGTCCCCGGCAAGAACGCGCTCACCGCCAGGGCCGACGCGACGGCAGAGGAGGTGGACGCCGAGGCCTTCGACGGCGTCGTAATCCCTGGCGGGTGGGCTCCGGACAAGCTAAGGCGCTACCCGAGGATAACGGACCTCGTCAGGACGGCCCACGAACAGGGCAAGATCGTCGGCATCATCTGCCACGGGGGCCTGGTCGCCATCTCCGCCGGCATAGTGGACGGGTCCAAGGCCACGGGCTCGCTCGGCATCAAGGACGACCTGGTGAACGCCGGCGCCACCTGGGCAGACGAGGCCGCCTTCAGGGACGGCAACCTCGTCTGGGGCCGCGTCGTCGCAGACATCCCCGACTTCAACCGCGAGCTGGTCGCGGCCCTCGCCGAGGGGTAGGGGAACGGGCACACGCGGGCGAACTCCCCGACGTAGGAGGGGGCGCGTGCCGGCGGAGGGGTCGGCGGGGCACAGGTAGTCGGCCGCCCTTCTCGCCACGCTCGAATTGGCGTGCCTTGGGTTTCTATCCTGCCTGCCGCCTGGTCTGGCGGCGCTGCGTGCCTTCACCCGTTGGCACGTCTTCCGTGCTCTGGGTGCTCTGGGTGCTCTGCAGATCCTCTTTGTACTTATCGACCTGCTGCGTAAGGCGTCGGATGATCAAGTCCGGGGTCAGGCCAAACACGGCCGCGACGATAAGCAGGCTTGGTTTCTGCTCGAACACGGCGGCCAGGGTCGGCGAACCGGGACCGTCGTTCAGCAGCTGGCCGTCGAGTACCGAGGTAACCAGCACGCCCCCGACGGCCGCCAGGCCGGAGAGCCAGGGGGTGTGGATCAGGCGCGCGGTGGACAGGCCGAAGTCGTCGACCGCCGTATTCGCGCTCCACTCGCCTTGCGCCCTTGCGAAGAGCCCGACGATCGCGCCCACGAGGAAGTAGGTGACCACCCAGACGATCGTCCTGTTCGGGGTGTTCGCGAAGATGGCAAGCGCCAGCAGGGCGTACGCGGCGAGCCCCAGCACCACCGAGGTCTCCGCGAGTCGGTTGCGGGCGTGGACTATCCCCTCCCAGACGTTGTCCCTGAAGTGGTTGATCTCGTACCTTACCTCGCTGAGTATGGCCAGCGCCTTGGCGCGGTTCTCGGGTGCTGCTCGCTCCGATTGTTTTAGCAAGCACTTCTCGGATTCCTCGACATAGCTCAGGTACTTCTCCGTCCCCGAGTCGTCAAGCATTGCGACCGCGCACCTCAGGCGCTTGAGCAACGTATCGCGGTTCTTCATGGTCGCGTTGGCGAGGCGCGATTCGTCGCGCATCGCGCCTCCGAGCGCCTCGATGTAGGGTTCGACCTTGATCAGCGCCTCCTCCGCGCGGTGTACACGATGCCAGAGCTCGATGTACCCGAGGCCCGTCGTCCAGGGCGTACCCCTACCCTCCAGCCCTTCTTCGATCTGCTCGCACTGCTCTCCGGCGTAGGCGTGGGCCTGAAGGCGTACCTCCGGAAAGCCGGTTTCGGCCGCGTTTGCCGGATCGTAGTGGCACACCCGGTTTTGCAGCTGGCTAAGCCTCTCGCGCAGCCCGTTGTAGTTGCGTCGGCTGGCGCTCGTGGCTGTGGCGTAGCGGCGGTAGTACCGGGCCAAGGCCCACCAGGCGCCGATCGCGGCGATGGCGCCGGAGAGTACTGCCAGGTCCCCGGTGAAATCGCCGTACTTTTTGGTGAGAACCTCTTCGAGCACTAGATGCAACAACACGGTCGAGGAGAGGGCGACGAGCGGCAAGAGAAACATGGTGGCCCTGAGCGCGGCGATTTTGACGTCGTCTTCGCGCGCCGCGACGTTCTCGGGCGTACCGGACACATCAGCGCCTGGGCCCTGGGCGTTCCGGGAGCCGTTACTATCCTTCTTACCCAACTGCTCGACCATAAAGCCACCGTCTTCCTCAAACCTCTATACCGCGCGTCCCCCTCGCTCAGGTGGAACGCGCGTCGATGAACCACGTCTCTCTAGACGCTTCCCCCGTCCCATTCTTGCCGCCCGTCCGGACCTCCGCCCTTGACCACGCGGGTTTCGCCCGTACCTCCCGAACTTTCATCTGCTCTTAGTTTCCCGTTCGCACGGTCCCCGTCTCTCTGGGCGCGGGCCAGAGGGCGCTCGTCCCTTCCTCCGCTCGCCCTGCTGATAGCGTCTTTCACCCTGTCCTGCCCGTCGAGTCCGGCCTTGATGCCGAAATAGGTGCCCACCAGGGTGCCTATCACCGTGAAGGACGCGGCCATCGCTCCGAAGACAAGTTCGGGCGCCCTGTTGGTGTTGTCGATGAGCAACAAGGTGACCGAGTACATGATCGCGACCACCACGATAGCGGCCAGCACGAGTAAGAACCCGTACGCCGGCTTTCGCTGCGCCCCCTCGTCCGTGCTCTGCTGCCCTTGCCCGCCGTTCATTGGGAGCTCCTCTCCGCCTATCGAGATGGGCCTATCCGCCCCGGGCTCTCGCGTCGTCTTGTGCTTTGCGACCGCACGGTCGTCGCGGCTACTTATGGTCTCGTAATTCCTCCACCTTGTCGTTGCGTGTATCTGCTTGCCTGCGGGGGCCTTCGGTCCTGTCGGCATACTTGCGGACAAGCTCCAGGATTTCCCTGCCGAGCTCCTCGAGGTCGATCTCCTTGCGGTCCTTATCCTTCTCGGTCTTTTCTGCGACTTTGGTCGGCTTCGGTTGTTCGACCCCGTCGCCGTTGCGTCTCGTCGCCAGCTTTCCACCGACGTCCTGCCTCTCGGCCTTCGGGCGCGTGGAGGGCGCCTTCCTTAACTGGTTCTTGTCGTGGTTGATCCAGGCCTTCGGATGGACCATTACCTCGTAGTAGCCGCCGGCGTGGGATTGCTCGATGGTGTATTCGCAGTTCAGGCCCGGCTCCCCGTCTGCGCCGAACTGGAAGCTCTGCAACACTTTGCCGTCGGGCAGCAGGATCGCAACATGCCCCTGGCCGGCGAGCGAGTTGTTGCGGTAGCAGCGCCCGACCAGCACGCCGCTGCCGGTCTCCCTCGCCCACTTCTTCGCCGTGGCGAGGTTGAAGGGGACGTCCACACCGCTAAAGAAACCTGGCCCCAAACCGCCAAAGGCCGGGGTGTAGAAGTAGGCTGCTATGCCGCCGTCGTAGAGGGTGTTGCCCCTCGTCGGAATGCTCTTCCCCGCGGCACGCCTGACGAGGTTGGGGAC
>DATFPF010000193.1:0-2149 GCA_035264945.1 Rubrobacter sp. | reverse complement strand
GCGAGCGAGGTCTTCTCCTGGATGGAGGGCTTCTCCGTCTACGGCTTCTCAGCCGCCCACGCCGCCTCCTTCGCCGAGCTCTCCTACGCCAGCGCGTACATGAGGACGCACCATCCGGCCGAGTTCTTCTGCGCCCTCCTGAACTCCCAGCCGATGGGCTTCTACAGCCCCAGGCTCCTCCTGAACGAAGCAAGGAGGATCGGGCTCGGGGTACTCCCGCCGGACGCCAACGTCTCCGAAGGGGACTTCACCGTCGAAGACACCCAAGCGGGCCCCGCGCTTCGCGTCGGCCTCCGCTACTGCAAGGGCCTCTCCAAGAGGGCCATCGCCTCCATCGAGGCCGAGCGGCGCGGGAGGCCCTTCGTCTCCGTCGCGGACCTGTACGGTAGGACCGCCGTCGAGAGGGACTCGCTGGAGAACCTCGTAAGGGGCGGGTTCCTGGACAGCCTGCCGGGGGGAGGCAACAGGTCGAGGCTGCTGGACGAGGCCAAGGCCCTGCCAAAGAAGAGGCGGCGAGCGGGGCAGCCGGAGATACCCCTGGAGCACCCGGCGAGCTGGTGGGTCTCGCGGGAGAGGAAAGGTATCGAGCACCTTCCCCTCGCGGCGTCCGCCAGGGAGAGGATGGAGTGGGAGGTTCTGGGCCTCAACGTCGGGCGCCATCCCCTCATCCCCTACCGCGCGGCGCTGAGGGAGCTTGGGGTGGTTTCGAGCGAGGAGATCCGGGGCCTACCCTACGGCACCCGCGCCCGCGCGGCTGGCCTCATAGAGTGCCTCCAGAGCCCCCCGACCAAGAGCGGCCACAGGGTCTACTTCCTCCTCATAGAAGACGAGGGCGGCCTCTTGCAGGCCACCCTCTTCCGTTCGGCGTACAAAAGATGCGGCGACCTGCTCCACCGCGAGGGCGCCTTCCTGCTCGAAGGCCGGGTGGAGAGGACCGCAGCCAGGGGCTTCGCCTTCCTCGTAGATCGCGCGCGGAGCCTACGGGAAGCCCTCGCGGGGGCCGCGATGCCGACGCCGCGGGTAACGCCCTCCCCCGGCGCCTCCCTGCGGGCGGGGAGGCGCGGCAGGAAGGCCGGCTAGCGTCACGCGCGACGCAGCATCTATGATGACTCCTGAAACTCAGAATCGAGCAAAGGACGAGAGCAAATGCGTCAGAGCCCAAAAGACGCCGAAGTGCGCGAGTACCGGTTCAGGGACGACGGCCGCATCCCCAACAACCCGACGCTGCCGCTGCTCTTCTACCCGCAGGCGTTGGCGGAGCATGAGCAGACCTCTTCCCGCCTCAAGGAGCTGCTCGCCGAGAACGGCTGGGTCGGAGCCTGGGTGGACGGCGTCTTCTCCTACCACCACTACCACAGCACCTCCCACGAGGTCCTTTGCGTGGTCGGCGGTCGGGCGCGCGTTGCCTTCGGCGGTCCGGAAGGGGAGACGGTCGAGGTTGAGGCCGGCGACGTGGTGGTCATCCCGGCCGGGGTGGGGCATTGCAGGGAAAGCTCCGGCGGCGGCTTCTCCGTGGTCGGGGCCTACCCCAAAGGCCAGGAAGACTACGACCTGCGCACCGGCGAGGAGGGGGATCGGCCGGGCGTGCTTGAGAACATCCGCGACGTCCCGCTGCCGGAGGCTGACCCCCTCTTCGGCGGAGGGGGCCCGCTGCCAGGGCGCTGGTCGAGGTAGCCCTCCGGAGTGGAGGGCCCTAAACGGTTCTGCCTACGCCGCCGATTCCGCGGAGCGGGGCAGGCGGCTCTCGCGGACCTCGACGGGGAGGTCGCGTTGGATCTTCTTGAAGTCCCTGGCCTCGGCCTCGCCGACGAGCGTGACCGCCACGCCCTCCTTGCCGGCCCGCGCCGTGCGGCCGATGCGGTGGACGTAGGTCTCCGTGTCCTCGGGCAGGTCGTAGTTGACGACGTGGGAGACGTTAGGAATGTCGAGCCCTCGCGAGGCGACGTTGGTCGCCACGAGGATGCGGGTCCGGCCCTTGGAGAAGCCGTCCAGCGTCTTGGTGCGCTGCGCCTGGGACTTGCCGCCGTGCAGTAGGGCGGCCCTGTAGCCGGCCTTCTCCAGCTGGCGGTGCAGCTTGGTGGCGCCGTGCTTGGTGCGGCGGAAGACTATCGTCACGGGGTCCTTCTCAGCGTCGATGAGGGCCCGCAGG
>DATFPF010000192.1:0-11692 GCA_035264945.1 Rubrobacter sp. | reverse complement strand
TGTTATGCGACCAGTTCTGGATGGTGGAGTACCTGATCCTGGCCCCAGGCTTGGCGATGAGCTCCACAACCGCCGAGTGCAACGAGTTCGAGGTGTACGTAGGGGCGGTGCAGCCCTCGATATAGTGAACGTAAGAACCCTCGTCGGCGATGATGAGCGTCCGCTCGAACTGGCCCATGTTCTCCGCGTTGATGCGGAAGTAAGCCTGAAGTGGTATGTCGATGTGCACCCCGGGCGGGACGTAAACGAACGAACCGCCCGACCAGACGGCCGAGTTGAGCGCCGAGAACTTGTTGTCGTCGGCGGGGATTATGGTCCCGAAGTACTCGCGCACGAGGTCCTCGTGCTCGCGCAGGCCCGAGTCCATGTCCATGAACACCACGCCGCTCTTCTCCCACTCCTCCTTCAGGGAGTGGTAGACGACCTCCGACTCGTACTGGGCGCCCACGCCGGCGAGAGACTCGCGCTCCGCCTGCGGGATGCCGAGCTTCTCGAACGTGTTCTTAATGTCGTCCGGCACGTCGTCCCAGGAGCGGCCCTGGTTCTCCATCGGGCGGATGTAGTAGTAGATCTCATCGAAGTCCAGCTCCGAGAGGTCGCCGCCCCACTGCGGGGTCGGCTTATCCAGGAACGACTGGAGCGCCTTGAGCCTGTACTCCAGCATCCACTCGGGCTCGTTCTTGTGCTTGGAGATCATGGCGACGATCTCCGGGTCTATGCCCTTCCTGGGGGTCCTGAAGAAGTAGTCCTCGGGGTCGTGGAATCCGAACTTGTACTCGTCGAGCCCAAGCTCCTGAATGCTCTTGTCTTCTGGCATTTCGGGTCCCTTCCCTAGCTGCTCTGCGCCGCGGAGCCGAACTCCTGGCGCACCCAGTCGTAGCCCTTGTCCTCGAGCTGCAGCGCCAGATCCTTGCCGCCGCTGGTAACTATTCTACCGTCCAGCATTACATGAACGTGGTCCGGCTCTATGTAGCGCAGGATCCTCTGGTAGTGCGTGATGATTACGGCGCTGAACTCCGGACCTCTGAGCTCGTTGACGCCCTTGGAGACGACCTGAAGCGCGTCGATGTCGAGCCCCGAGTCGGTCTCGTCCATGATGGCGAGCTTCGGCTCGAGCATGAGCATCTGGAGGATCTCGTTCCGCTTCTTCTCGCCGCCTGAGAACCCCTCGTTCAAGTACCTCTCGGCGAACTTGGGGTCCATCTGCATGATCTTCATCTTCTCCTGGATGAGCCGGTACATCTGCATCGGCGCAAGCTCTTCCTCGCGCACGGAGTTGACGGCCGTCCTCAGGAAGTTCGCCACCGAGACACCGGGCACCTCGCTCGGGTACTGGAAAGCCAGAAACATGCCGAGCCGCGCCCGCTCGTCGGCCTCGAGCTCCAGCACGTCCTCGCCGAGGAACTCGATGGTGCCGTCCGTGACCTCGTAGCGAGGGTGGCCCATGAGCACGTTGGAGAGCGTGCTTTTGCCCGACCCGTTCGGGCCCATGATGGCGTGTATCTCGCCCTTGCCCACCTCGAGCCCGAGGCCCTTGAGGATCTCGCCGCCCTCGATCTCGACGTGCAAGTTGTCTATCTTTAGCATCGAACCCCGCCAATCCACCTGTAAAACCTTGCTACTGCAAGCTCCATTTAACCACGTCCCCCCCACCCCAACAACGTAAACGCATCACAACCAAGAACATTTCTTGAAACCCGCGAAAACGCGCTTTACACGCGAGGTTCGTGACCTGGATCACACCAAGCCGACCCCTCATGCGAGCCGTTGTCAGCCCACGCCGCCCCAGGCCGCTTGTAACGTGCAAAAGCCTCGTGGGGTGGTCTCTATTGGGAACGATTCCCGACAGGGCGTCGCGGCTTCAGGCCCGGCCTTTGCGCCACCGGCCCATCTCCCTGGCGACGAAATGGGAGACGATGCGCCCGTAGAGGTCTTCGACGAAGTTCGGGTCCAGGTCCTCTTCCTCAGCCCAGTCGCGGCGCCTGGCGAGCATGGTCTCCCTGCGCTCGGGGGCGCGGACGTCGTTCTGGTCCGTCTTGAAGCGGGCCGCGGCGGCGACGTACCTGGCGCGTTGGCCGAGGAGGCCCAGGATCTCGCGGTCCAACCCGTCTATGGCCTCGCGTACGTCGTCGATGCCCGCGCAGTCTTCGGGCGGTATCAAGACACCTCGCCCAGGAGACGGACCTCGGAGCCCCCGGCGCTGACGGGCGCGTCGAGGTCCGCGTTTCGGGAGAGGTAGCAGAGGGCGAGGGTCTTGCCGCCTATGGGCAAAGGGGAGACGCTCGTTATCGAGCCGACGGTCTTCTCGCCCTGAAGGATTGGGGCGCCCGGCGCGATGTGCTCGTCCGTGAGGGAGATCCTGTACAGGGTCCTGTTCGGGTGGCCGCGGTAGCGCATCCTGGCGACCGTCTCTTGGCCCGGGTAGCAGCCCTTCTCGAAGTCCACGGCGCGGTCGAGGACGCCTGCCTCGCCGGGAAAATTCTCCGGCGTGAGGTCGGCCCCGAAGCGGGGGATGCCCGCCTCCACGCGGGCCGTCTCGTGGGCGCCGGCGCCTACGGGGACCGCCCCCCTGGCGACTAGGCGCTCCTTCGCGCGGGCGACGGCCCCGGAAGGGCCGATGAGGTCGTAGCCGGAGATCGGGGCGGCGACGCCCGCCGCGAGCAGCGTCTCGCCGCCGATGTCCACCTCCGCCGTCCCGTGCTCGGCCACGTCGGGGCTTCCGAGCAGGTGCCCGGCCCCGGGACCGTAGAGGCCGAGGACGGACCAGGATTCGGAGAGGTCTTCGAGTTTCACTCGGGAGAAGGGGGCGTAGCGGCCCAGGATCTCGCGCGCCGCGTCGGCGCCCTCCGGCTCGGTGTCAACGAGGACGGCGTCCCCGCACCTCAGGACGCGGAGGTCCGCCTGGACGCGGCCCTTGGGGTTCAGGAGCAGGGCGTAGGCGCCGGGTTCGGCCCCGGGCGGCACGCTGTTGGTGAGGACGGCGTTCAGCATGCCCACGGGGTCCTTGCCGGCGAGGCGCAGGATGCCCCGACCGGTTCGCTCGACGGCGCCGGCGCCCGCTCTCAGGACTGCGAGACCGGGATCTTCGTTTGGTCTCCCGGCGTTTCGGGGAACTTCTCTCAACTCTTCCATGCCCACATTCTAAGACACGAGGGGGCAAACGATGGCGAAGACCGTGGTGCTTGACGTGGACGGGACGCTCATGGACACGAACTACCTGCACACCGAGGCGTGGGCGCGGGCCTTCGAGGACGCGGGCCACAGGGTGCCGAGGGTTGAGCTGCACCGCCAGATCGGCAAAGGCTCGGAGCTCCTGATCCGGGAGTTCGTTGACGACGACGAGATGGTCGAGAGGATTCAGGACCTCCACTCTGAGTACTTTGCCGAGTTCCAGCAGCACGGCCACCCGCTGCCCGGCGCGAAGGAGCTCATCTCCTCGCTGCTGGACGCGGGCCACGCGGTCTGGTTCGTCACCAGCGCCAAGGACGAGGAACTCGAGCACCACATGCAGGAGCTGGAGGCGGAGGGCAGGATCCACGGCATCGTCAACTCCAGCGCCGTCGAGAACGCCAAGCCCGCCCCGGACATCTTCGAGGAGGCCCTGAAGAGGGCCGAAGCCTCGGCCGACGACACGGTCGCCGTCGGCGACGCCGTATGGGACGTTGAGTCCGCCAAAGGGGCAGGCATCCGGACCGTCGCCGTGCTCTCCGGCGGCGCCTACGACGAGGAGGACCTCAGGGAGGCCGGCGCCACCGAGGTCCACAACGACTGCGCCGCCCTGCTGGAGGCTGGCTTTCCCGGATAGGAGGGCGGTCAGCTCTCAGCTACCAGCCGTTGGCTTCCTTTTGTCGGCCGGCCTTTCCTTTTCGTAGGCGACTCTTGCGTCCGCGTAGATCTCCGCGAGCGGCAGGCCGGTCTCCGTGGCGAGTCGCGAGGCGTCGGCGTACTCGGGGGCGGCGACGAAGTCTTCGCCGTCGAGGCTCCCTACCTTTACGCGGCATCTGCCGTATGGGAGCTCAACGACGACGTGGCGGCGTTCGGCGACGGTGCGGCCGACGCCGAGGTGCCGCACCCCGAGGGCGCCGGTCTCGCGCATGAGCAGGCGTGCCAGGGTTTCGGCGGCGGTGCGCGGAACGAGGGCGCAGATCTTGTAGGCGCCACGACCGCGCTTCATGACGATTGGTTCGAGCCAGGCGTCGGGGGCGCCGGCGGCGAGGAGCCTCTCGACCGCCGCGCCGAGGATCTCGCCTGTGGCGTCGTCCACGTTTGCTTCGAGGAGCGTCAGCGCTTCGGCATACCCTTCGAGCTCGCCGACCACGGCGCGCAGTAGGTTTGGCGCGTGCTCCAGGCGGGCCCGGCCTGCGCCGTACCCGACGGAGAGGAGGGTCATCGGCGGGGCCGCGTCCGTGAACCGGCCGCCGGTGAAAGCGGCCATCAGGGACGCGCCGGTGGGGGTGGTTGTCTCCCGGGTCTCCTCCGTCCAGCGGACCCTTGACCCTTTCAGGACCTCCAGCGTGGCGGGCCCGGGGACCGGCAGGTTGCCGTGGGCGGCCCGGACTACGCCTGTCCCCATGGGCAGCGGGCCGCAGGTCACAGAGGAAACCCCAAGAAGCTCCAGGGCCACGCAGCTCCCTACCACGTCCACTATCGAGTCGACCGCCCCTACCTCGTGGAACGTCACCTCCTCCGGGTCGACGCCGTGGACCGCGCCCTCGGCCACGGCCAGCCGGCGGAACGCCTCGACCGCTCGCCCGGCGGCCCTCGCCGGAAGGCCTGCGCCTTCAATCAGGTCGCGGATAGCCCGGAAATCACGATGGGCGTGCCCCTCGGGGTGGTGGACGGTAACGCGGAGAGCGCCGACGCCGTTTACCTCAGCCCCCTCCGTCGAGAGCTCGAAGGGGACGTCGAGGCGGCGCAGGGCTGCGGTTACCTCCCCCGGCGAAGCCCCCGCCGCCACGAGGCTGGCGAGGGTCATGTCGCCGGCGGCGCCGCCGACGGGTTGGAAGTGGACGTGGGTCAAGAAAGGTTGTGGGCGGCCTGGGGCGCGCCCGGGGCGCCCGGGGAGGAGACCGCCGGAGCTGTACTAATCCCCGCGGCCGTTTGAGATCTTGCGCGCCATTATCAGGGTGATGACGAGGCTAACGGCCAGGAGCACCAGGGGCCTGGGGTCGCTCTTGACGGCGTCCGCGACGGCCGAGGGGTTCTTCTTCCTGCCGGCCTCGCCGACCATGCTCGCCTGGCGCTTGACCGACTCGACGAGGCCCCGGCCAGTCCCGGAGACGGCGGTACTGACCCTGTCCTTGATCCTCGCGGTCAGCTTCTTCGTGACGGCCTGGGGTTCGACGTGCTTCTTGAGGTCCCGAACGTCCGGGGCCATGCGGCTCCGGATCTCGAACATCTCCCGCTCTATGCGCTCCGGAATCTCGTTCATCGGCTGATCTGCCCCTTGAGCCAGTTCACGTTCTGTTGGAGGGTGGCGATGGTCTTGTGGGGTTTGGGATCCAGGCCCCTCAAGATGCTCGCGCCCGCCGCGGCGAGTATCCCGCCGACGATCAACAATATAGCAGAGACGATAAGGGCCGAGAGCCATGTGGAGAGGAACAGGTCGAGCACGTAGACCCCGGTTAGCGAGAAGATTATGAGGAACACGAACATGAAAACCGCCGCCGCCGCGAGCAGCCCCGCGGCGAGCCCGGCCCGCTTCGCGACGGGCGCAAGCTCGGTCTTCGCGAGCTCGACCTGCTTGGCGACGAGTTCCTGGAGCTGCGGCCTCAGGACGTCGATGATCTCCTTGATGCTCCTGTCGGAAGGCTCCGGCCCTTCCCGCAGCTCCCGGTCGAACTCTACGACCCGTTCTCGCCCTTCCATCCCGGCTCTCCCTTCTTCGGACTGTGAGGTCGTGTGGCTTTCGCCTTTGTTACCCCCGCCATCCGACCCGTAATCCCTCATGCTAACAACGAACGACTCGCCGACATCCTACACCAAATCTGTAGTAGCCAATATGACATAAAGCGCCAAACACGGCCCTTGATGTAATATGGCCGGAGTTATACAAGGAGCGTTCCGCAGCTAGGAGTCTTTTTGAAGCTTCACGGGGCACTGGGCATCTCCGCGGGCGACGTGGTCGCCTTCGCCGGCGCGGGCGGTAAGTCCTCGGCGATCCTTCGTGTGGCACAAGAGCTAACAGAAGCCGGGATGACGGTCGTCACGGTCCCCACGACCAAGATGTTCCTGGGCGAGGTGGAGGGGCTCGGCCCGCTGGTCACCTCCGAAGACCCGCAAGAGCTGGTCACGGACGTCGAGTCCGCGCTCCGCGGCGACAACTCTGTGGTGGCGGGCAGGGCCAGGATCTCCAAGAACCGCGTGGACGGCGTCGACCCCGAAGTGGTCGGGGATCTCGCGCCGCTCGCGGACGTGGTCCTCGTGGAAGCGGATGGGTCCCGCCGGCGCCCGATCAAGGGCACCGCCTCCCACGAACCCGTCCTCCCCGACTCCTCCACCCTCGTGGTCGCCGTCGGCAACGTCTCGGCCCTAGGCTCCCCGGTCGATGAGGACCACGTACACCGCCCCGACGTCTTCTCCGAATTGACCGGCGTCGGCCCCGGCCAGAGCATCACGGCCCGCGCCTTCGCCCGCGCCCTCGCCCAGGGCTCGCTCGCCCGGGTCCCCAAAGAGGCCCGCACCGCCGCCCTCCTTACCGGCGTCGAACCGGGCCGCCCCATGGCCGACGCCTCCACCATAGCCCGCGAACTCTGGCGCTTCGACATCAAGAACGTTGTACTGACCTCCCTCCCCAAAGACGCCCCGGTACGCGTCTGGGTCCCGTAGCACCCCGCGAACCAACCCGTTTAGAGCCGCTCTTGACCAGCGCAGCCTATCTATGTAATATTGTTTCATATATATAAGACAATAATACGGAAAGGGACCGGAGATAGCGGCCTGGATCGACATAAACCCGCGGAGCGGGATTCCCATATACGTCCAGCTCGCGGCCCGGGTGCGGCACGTGATCGAGGTGGGCGGCCTTGGGCCCGGTGAAAAGTTGCCGACCGTGCGGGCGCTCGCTGAGGAGCTCGCGATAGCGCCCAACACCATCGTCAAGGCGTACGGCGAGCTTCAGAGGGAGGGCCTCCTGGAGAGCCGGGCCGGGGTCGGGACC
Source organism: Rubrobacter sp. (assembly GCA_035264945.1). GTDB lineage: Bacteria > Actinomycetota > Rubrobacteria > Rubrobacterales > Rubrobacteraceae > Rubrobacter_D. Next base: position 4,533 of record DATFPF010000192.1, on the reverse strand, counting down.
GTGGTGGCAGAGGGGGTGGCCGAAGTGACGAAGGGACGCCAGAAGGAGGTGGTCTTCGAGCGGCTGCGGGCCCTCGTGCGGGACGCGGCGGCGCTCGGCATAACAGAGGACGACCTGTGGGAGAGCCTCGACTCCGAGTTCGAGCAGATACCGAGGGAGATACGAGAGGAAGGATGATGGCTGAGGCGCGGGTGGAGGGGGCTCCGGCGCCGGTCTAGACCGGCGGTAGCTACCGCGCGTGAGGCTGAACCGGGCAACCGAAGGAACGGTAGACGGGCTCCGGTAAACTCCGGGCGATGGCCTCACAAGTGACTGAGCCGAAGACGGTAGCGACTTCCGGGCGGGACGGACGCTTCGCCCCGAGCCCGACGGGACCGCTTCACGTGGGGAACCTCCGGACCGCGCTATTAGCGTGGCTCTTCGCCCGGTCGGCCGGCGCGCGATTCCTGGTGCGCGTGGAGGATCTGGACCGCTCGCGGGTGAGGCCCGGGATGGAGGAAGCCCAGCTCGCCGACCTCCGTTCGCTCGGGCTCGACTGGGACGGGCCCGTCGTGCGCCAGTCGGAGAGGATGGGGCTGTACGAGAAAGCCATCTCGCGGCTCGACGGCGAAGGCCTCCTGTACCCCTGCTACTGCACGCGGAGGGAGATCCGGGCCGCCGTCTCGGCCCCGCACGGCATCCCCGCCGCCGACCGTTACCCCGGCACTTGCCGCGGGTTGACGAAGGCGGAGCGCGCCGAGCGGGAGGCGTCCGGACGGGCGCCCGCGCTGCGGGTGCGGGCAGAGGGCGCGCGGATCTCCTTCCAGGACCGGCTTTTAGGTCGCCAGGAAGGCGAGACGGACGATTTCGTACTGCGGCGCAACGACGGGGCGCCGGCCTACCAGCTCGCCGTGGTGGTGGACGACGCGGAGCAGGGCATCGGGGAGGTGGTGCGGGGCGACGACCTCGCGGACTCTACGCCGCGCCAGATCCTCCTTGCCCGGTTGCTCGGCCTGCCGGTGCCGCGTTACGCCCACGTCCCCCTCGTGCTCGGGCCGGACGGGACGCGCCTCGCAAAACGTCACGGGGCCGTCACGCTAGAGGACCGCGCCATGCACGGGGAGGAGCAAGATCAAGTGCTGGCGTGGATGGCGCGCTCGCTCGGCCTCGCCGAAGCCGGGGAGAGGCCTGGCGTCGAGGACTTGCTCGATCGTTTCGATCCCGAGAAGCTGCCGACGGAGCCAACCGTCTGGGACCCCGGCAACTGAGCGCCCTGTGGTAAGTTGTCCCGGCGGCGTTGCCCTGACGGTGGAAGAGGAGACCGCATGGACATTACCCCCAGGCTAGACAACCTTCAGTCCGAGATTGAGGAGAGGTTCGGGGGGAAGATCTCAGCCCTCCGGCAGGACATCCACCGGGAGCCCGAGCTCGGCTTCGACACCGAGAAGACCGCGGGCAAGGTGCTCGACGCGCTGGAGGGTCTGCCGCTGGAGATCCAGACAGGCCTGGCCCGCAACGGGATCGTGGCGACGCTGGAAGGTGGGGGAGAGGGGCCAGCGGTGGGCTTGAGGGCCGACATGGATGCCCTGCCCATAACGGAGGAGACCGGCCTGCCTTTCGCCTCCGAGTTCGATGGCAAGATGCACGCCTGCGGCCACGACGGGCACACGAGCATGCTCGTCGGCGCCGCCCACGCGCTCTGCGGGATAAAGGACCGGCTAGACGGGACCGTCAAGTTCCTCTTCCAGCCTGCCGAGGAGGGTGGCGGCGGGGGGAAGGTGATGGTCGACGAGGGCGCGGCAGATGGGCTCGACTCCATCTTCGCTCTGCACCTGTGGCCCGGGTTGCCGTTCGGGACCGTGGCGACCAAGGCGGGCCCGATCATGGCCGCCGCCGACGCCTTCGAGATGGAGATCAGGGGCACAGGGGGGCACGGGGCGATGCCACACCTCTCGGCGGACGCCGTCGTCATCGCCGCCCACGTAGTCACGGCCCTCCAGACCGTCGTCTCCCGCGAGGTGGACCCCGTGGAGCCGGCGGTGCTGACGGTGGGCGAGATCGGGGCCGGCACGGCCTTCAACATCATCCCGGAAAAAGCGCGGCTCGGCGGGACGGTCCGAACCCTCGACGAAGGGCTACGCAAAAGGATGCCGGAGAGGATCGAGGCCGTCGCCCAAGGTGTAGCCGGCGGCATGCGCGCCGACGCCCACCTCGACTACACGTTCTCATACCCCGTCACCAGGAACGACGCCGAGGCAGCGGGCCACGTCTTGCGGGTAGCAGAAGACCTCTTCGGCGGCGAACCCGTGCTGGAGCTGGCGAACCCCTCCATGGGCGCGGAGGACTTCGCCTACTTTCTCCAGAAGCTCCCCGGCGCCTTCGTCTGGCTCGGCGTGGGCGAGGACGTCCCCGGCCTGCACACGCCCCGGTTCGCCTTCGACGAGAAGGTGCTTGCCCGCGGGGCCGCGCTGCTGACGGCGCTCGCCCTGAAGCAGACCGTCTGACGGCGGCCCTTCGGAACCCGATAGGTCCCGCCCGACCCGCGGTCGTCCGGTGAGCGTTCGGTGGCGTTTCGCCCCTTACCGGGCGCGGGCGGAATCGAAACCCGCCCCTACGGGGGTGTGGGGCGTCGGTGCCGGGTTACATATCGAAAACGGTGGGCGACGTCTTGGGGATGGTCCGTCGCAACCCGGCTGACCGCCGAGGGCGAGGGCTTGCGAAGCAAGACCGAAGCGTGCTGACAGGCCGACGAGCGGAGGCGAAGCCGGAGCGGGCCCAAAGGCGCCGTACCAGACGCTAGCTTCCGGGCGGGTTCTTCAGCAGTTCGTAGGCTTCGGAGGGGCCCGTGAGGAGGAGCAGGATCGCCAGCACCGCCGCCAGCGGGATGAGGGCCGCGGCCGCGGCCCGGCGGCCGTCGGTGTTCAGGGCGGTCTTCACTGCCTCGGTTATGACGTAGGCGCCGTAGGGGATGGCGAGGAAGGGGCCGAAGGGGATCCAGAGCACGATGCCGATACCCGTCGCGTAGGCGAGGTGGCGGTAGAGCGGGCGGAAGTCGCGGCGGGAGGGGCCGCCGGAGTGGACCACCTGCACCAGCACGGTCACGCCCGCGACGAGGAGCGGCGCGAGCACCAGGGCGACCACGAGGCCAAGAAAGAGCGCGTAGACGAGGCCCACGTTGAAGTCCCGGATCCAGAGCGCCTGAAGCGCGCTCTCGAGGAGCAGGTCGAGGTAGAGGACCATCGAGGCGAAGAGGGTGGGCCTGACGAAGCCGGCATCAGGGTCGAGCCCGGCGAAGAACTGCCCGGGCGCGAGCCACACGCCCCTGAGCGCGCCCCAGAAGTCCTCGGGAGAGCCGCCGTACCTGGCGCGGGACATCAGTTGCCGTCGTCCTGTTTTTCGTCCTGACCCCCACCCGAAGGCTCGCGGGAGATGCCGCCAACCAGGGTCTCGAAGGCGAGGTTCGTGGCGTCCCCAGGCGGGAGGTTGGCCGTGATGTCGCCCGTCTCTACCGAGACGCGGCCCTCGCCCGAGAAGCGGCCGGAGAGGGTCACGTCGCCAGCCTCGACGTCCGCCTCCAGGGTGCCCAAGATCAGGTCCTCAAGGACTACGTCCCCGGACCCTACGACCAGCTCCAGGTTGCCTGTGTCGGTCCTCATGCCGCCGACGGTGACGTCCCCCTGCTCGGACTCGACGGACACGTCGCCAGCCACGTCCCGCACCGTTACGTCGCCTGACTCGGCCCGCACCGTGACGTTGCCGTCCAGGCCCGCGACACTTACGTTCCCCACTTCGGCCTCGACCTCCACGCCCCCGCCAGCCGGCATCCGTACGTCGTAATCCGCACCCGTCCGCCCGCCGCCGTCCGTCTCCAGGGTTACCGTCGAGCCCTCGCGCGAGACGTCCACGGGGACCTCCGCCGCCGCGCTCCGGGCGGCCTGCGGGTCCCCGGCCGCCGCGTACCTCGTGACCTCGTACTCGACGGCGGGTTCGGAGCCGCTCGCGCCCTCCACGACCACGTCCCCTGGCCCGTTAGTGATGCTCACCTTCGGCTCGCGGGCCGAGTCTATGGAGTCCCTGGCGACGCTGGCGCCCGGCACCTCCTCGCCGAGCGTGCGCCACAAGAAGACCGCGGCGACCGCGAGCAGCACGAGGAGCAGGAGGGCTGCGAGGATCGTCAGCGCGCCGGGACGTGAGGGCCGTTCGCTGGTCCTGCGGGGCCTCGACGGGGGGCGCCCGGGGCGGCGGGAACCGCCCTCTCCGCTAACGCCCACCCTCGTCGCGGGTCATTGGACCACGCGGCCGTAGACGTCTTCGAGGCGGACGATGTCCTCCTCATCGAACTCGCCGAAGGAGATCTCGAGTATCCGCACGGGCTCGTCGCCCTCGGCGGAGAGCCTGTGGACCGTCTCGCGGGGGATGTACAGCTTCTCTCCGGGTTCGGGCGAGAGGTCCTCCCCGTCCAGCTCGACGCGTGCGCCGGGGTCGAGCACCACCCACAGCTCGTCGCGGTGGTGGTGGTACTGGCGGGAGAGCGTGCCGCCGGGCGCGACCGTG
>DATFPF010000191.1:0-4932 GCA_035264945.1 Rubrobacter sp. | reverse complement strand
TACTTGAGCAGCCACCGCCTGCGCCAGAACGTGCCGAGCCCGTCGAAGAACTCGCCCACGGTGCTCTTCTTCGCGCTGGAGATGTACGTCGCCAATAGAATCCTCTGCCTAGCCGATGCCACCCGGTAGTTTAAGCCTTGGCCACGGGAAGTCCAGCGGGACCGGCCTGTCGGCCGGTAAGCGCGCCCCGGCTTCGCCTACGCTCTCAGCACGGCGCTTCGCGCCTCTCAGCGCGCCTCCCTGCGGGAGGCTTTCAGCCCTCCACGGAAGGATGGTCGTCAGGGGCGAACGGGTCCCCGCCCGCGGCGCATCCTGTCACCGCCCATCTAGCCCGCCCCCCTCGTAGGTGCGAGATTCGCACCTGCGCTCGCCCGACCCGACGCGTACGTGACAGGCGCGACGTACCGCGGCGGTATCGCCGCAAAAACCGAAAGCTGACAGGCCTAGAGCGAGGCCGCAGGCCGACGCGTGCCGAGAGCCGCGAAGCGCCGTGTTGACTGGCTTATTTGTAGCGGCGGATCAGCTTCAGGTATTTCCCGTATGGGAAGTACCTGCCCGGGCAATAGTGGTCTGTCCCTGGCACCTCGTTGTGGCCGATTATGTGCCGCCGGTCCACCTTTATCTTGTGCCTCCTGCAGCAGTAGGCCGCCAGCCTGGCCGAAGCCCGGATCTTGGCGTCCGTCCAGGTCGCTCGTTTGTCCGCCCAGCCGCCGTGCTCGATGCCTATGGAGTGCTTGTTGTAGAACCAGTTGCCCGCGTGGTAGGCGATATCCGCGTGGCGGACGCACTGGACCACCCGGCCCTCGTCTCCCACTATGTAGTGCGCAGAGACCCGGCTGGCCGGGTTCTGGAAGGTGTTTATGGCGGAGGATACGGTGCCCTGCACGACGTGTACGACGAGGCGGTCTATGTAGTGCGAGTGCTCGCGGTTGGCGTTCGTGTAGTTGGCCCCGGCCGCCCCGTGCCACTCGGCTCCTCGGTAGTCGGTGGCCGCCCTGGAAGTGGTTACGGCCGGGATCTTCACGTCCTGGGGGGCGAGCCTGAGGCTCTCCCCGGTCGAGATGTTCGCCGAAACCCCGTCCTTGAGGGTCTGGAAGACCTCCTGGGCGTAGAGGTCGATGCCACCGTACTCGACGACCGCCTCCTGCCAGCCGTCGAGGCTGCCGGGCTTCGGCGCGCCGGCCATGTCCGCGAGGACGGCCGCGCCGCCCCGGATGTTGGCGGCCCGGTCGTTCTTGAGCTCCTGTTCCGAGAGCCCTGTCAGGCCGGCCGCCCGGCCCAGGGTGTCCCTGGAAGGGTTCTGGTAGAGCTGCATGATGCCGTAGGTACCCTGACCGTGGATGTTGCCGGGCTCGAAGTCTGTGGCGGTCGGCGGGGGCATCTCCCAGTAGGTGTTCGTGTAGCCCATCGCCAGGAGCAGCTCCCGAGGGACGCCGTACTCCGTGGCCGCGGACCGGAACTCTTCGCCCAGGGAAGGCCCGACTTGTGCCAGAACCTTTCCGCCCGTCGTGCCGAGAAGAACAGCCCCCGCGAGGCCAGCCCCGCCAAGCCTCAGAAAGTTGCGACGGTCCATCTTCGGGGACGGACCAGCCCTACACCCTTCGCACATCGCTTCCCCTCCGGAAAATCTGGGTCTGACTCGTGCATTATCGACGAAGTGCGTTCCGATTTGTAGGGCGCCCAAACACAAAAAGGAAAAACGCCCCCGCTCTTCCTCCGGGCGGTCCGCGCCGGCCGGGGCCGGCCACTACCCAAAGGCGGGATGATGTGCGACCATCTCCGGGACCCGCAAGACGGGCCGGTGTGCAGCGAGAGAAGGGCGAACCTCCGGATTTGAGGTCGGATGCCACAGGTGTTTGAGTGTTTGAGGCCGTAGCGGAGCGAGCGCGTGGGGCCTGGCGGAGGGCCAGGCTGACGGCCAAGCGGAGCCAAATCCTCACTGAGGCGTACCGTCGCGGGGGGGCCTTATACCACCGGCTGCGCGTGGGGGGCGTGGTGGACCGGCGGGGCGCCGGCGGCGTGGACCCGGCGAACGTGGTCTGGATCTTCGGCTCGGGGCGCTCCGGCAGCACGTGGCTGCGGCAGATGATGGGGGAGATGCCGCGCCACAGGGTCTGGGAGGAGCCGATGGTCGGCGCGCTTTTCGGGGAGTTCTACGCGAGGGCGCCAGAGGAGAACCTGCGCTCCAAGGACCACGTGATGGGGGAGCCGATCCGGCGCGGCTGGATCCAATCCGTAAGGAACTTCGTGCTCGACGGCGCCCGCTACTCCAACCCCGACCTTAAGCCCGGCGAATACCTCGTAGTGAAGGAGCCTAACGGATCGATAGGGGCGCCGCTTATGATGGAGGCTCTCCCGGAGAGCCGGATGGTGCTGCTCGTGCGCGACCCCCGCGACGTGATCTCCTCGATGCTGGATGCCGCCGGCGAGGGCGGCTGGCACCGCGAGCGCTTCAGCCGCGGCGCGGTAGACCGCAAGGCCCTCGCCGACCGGAAGCCGGAGGCCTTCGCCCGCATGAAGACCCGCGCCTACATGCGCGGCGTCGGCGCTGCCCGCCGCGCCTACGAGGAGCACGGGGGAAAAAAGACCCTGGTCCGCTACGAGGACCTTGTAGCCGACACCCCGGCCGCCATGCGCCGCCTCTACTCCGACCTCGGCATCCCCGCCGACGAACGCCTCCTCTCCCGCGCCGTCGCCAGGCACTCCTGGGGGAACGTGCCCGAGGGGGAGAAGGGTACGGGCAAGTTCTACCGGAAGGGGACCCCCGGCGGCTGGCGCGAGGACCTCACCCCGGAGCAGGCAGCCATAGTCGAGGAGATGGCAGCACCCATCATCCGGGAGTTCTACGCCGGGCGGGAGAGCACCGGCGGTTGAGCGGCCCGAAGGCCTCCGTCGTCATCCCCACCCTGAACGCCGGCCCGGAGTTCGCGGCCACCCTCGACGGCGTCTTCGCCCAGAAGACGGACGCAGACCTCGAGGTCCTCGTCCTCGACTCGGGCTCGACGGACGGCACCCGCGAGCTGGCCCGCGCCCGCGGCGCCGCCGTCCACGACGTGCCGGGGGGCTCCTTCGACCACGGCGCGACCCGCGACCTTGGCCTCTCCCTGGCGGCGGGCGAGTACGTGGCCCTGCTCGTGCAGGACGCCGTGCCGCTCGACGACCGCTGGCTCTTCGCCATGGTCGAAGACCTGGACGACCCCCTGGTCGCCGGCGTCTACGGCCGCCAGGTCCCCCGCCCCGGTAGCGGCCCGCTTGCCCGCGTGCTCGTGACGAACGCGCCCACCGCCGGCCGCGAGCGCCGGGAGCAGCACGCGGGCGGCCCGGAACGCTACCGGGCGCTGCCGCCAGCCAGGCGCCGCGAGCTTGCCCTCTTCGACAACGTGAGCTCCTGCCTGCGGCGCGCGGTGTGGGAGGAGATCCCCTTCGGGCGCACCGGCTTCGGGGAGGACCTGCGCTGGGGGGAGAGGGTGGTGGCCCGGGGCTACAAGCTCGTCTACGAGCCGCGCTCGGCCGTCGTCCACTCCCACGAGCGCGGCCCCCTCTACGACCTGCGCCGCCACTACGCTGAGGGCCTCCTCCTGCTCGACCTCTTCGGCCTCGCCCCGGTCCCTACCCTCGCCTCGGTCCTCCTGAACTCGGCCCTCGCCTCGGCCCACCTCCTCCGCAGGCTCCTGATCGACGAGCGGGCTGGCTGGCGGTCCCCGCCCCTCGCCGTCCGCCACGCCGTCGCCTCCCAACTCGGGATGTACCTCGCGACCAGGAGGCTCCCCGCCCGGCTCGACGCGTTCCTGGGCGGGGGAGTCTAGCGGTGAGGATCCTCTTCGCCCTGCACCAGTTCTTTCCGGAGAGCCGCGCCGGCGTGGAGCTGGTGACGCTCGGGCTCGCGAAGGAGCTGAAGTCCAGGGGCCACGAGCCTTTCGTCCTGGCGGCGAAGCGGAGCGGGCCCGGCGGCCTCGGCCCCCACGAGACCGAGGACTACGTGCACGAGGGCATCCCTGTCCGGAGGGTGGGGCGGCCGGAGGAGGGCCCTTCCCGTCCCTTCCGCCTCAACTACGAGAACGGTGAGATGGCGCGCAGGGCGCGCGAGTACGCCCTCGAGGTCGAACCCGACGTGGTCCACGCCATGCACCTCCAGGGGCTCTCCGCCAGCGTGGTGCCGGCCTTCGAGGAGCTTGGGTTGCCCGTGGTCTTCACGGCCGCGGACTTCTGGAGCGTCTGCCCCGTGGTGGACCTGCGCCGCCACGACGGCGCGATGTGCGAAGGCCCAGAGACGCACCACTGCGTGCGGTGCATAGCGGCCCGCAACCCGGACCCCCGCATCAACCGCAGGGCCGACCTTCCGGGGGCGGCGGTGCGGGCTGCGGGCCTGCTCTCGAGGACGCCCCTCACCCGGTTCTCGGGCGCCCTGCGCCAGGTGGCGGACGTGCGGGAGCGCCCGGCGCGCATCCGGGAGAGGATGGATGGTGTCGACCGCGTCCTCGCCTACACCCGGCTCACGGAGCGCCTGCTTGCCAGGAACGGCATCGGCGGGGATAGGACCCTCGTCTCGCCCTACGGGATAGACGCCGCGGGCCTGCGGGAGGCGGGGGATGCCCGGCGGCCCTCCGACGCCTTGCGCGTCGGGTTCGTCGGGACGCTCGCGCCGCACAAGGGGCCAGACCTGCCCGTCAGGGCCTTTCGGGCGCTGCCCCGCGGCCTCGACGCGACGCTCCGGGTCCACGGCGGGGGGGAGGGCTACGAGGACTACGTCGCCGGGCTGCGCGAGCTCGCCGCCGGGGACGGGAGGGTTGTTTTCGAGGGCGCCTTCGCGAAGGAGGACCTCGGGCGGGTGCTGGCAGGGATGGACGTGCTCGTGGTGCCCAGTCGCTGGTACGAGAACGCGCCTGGTGTGATCTTTGAGGCCTTCGCCGCGGGCCTGCCCGTCGTGGCGAC
>DATFPF010000190.1:0-10577 GCA_035264945.1 Rubrobacter sp. | reverse complement strand
CTCAGCTTTCAGCTTTCGGCTTGCTCGTGGTGGTGTCGGGTTTGGGAGGCGTGTTTGGCTGAGGGCGTAGGGCCTGCCGAGGTTGCTCTGCAGGGGGTGGGAGAGGCGGCGGAGGTCTCGGCGGCGCCCGTCTTTATGATGGAAGGGGAGATACCTTTCGCCCGCCGTCTCTGGGGCTCGCCCGACGAGGGACCCTTCGTGGCGCTGCTCGTCCGCCACGGGATGCCGCGGGGGATGGCCGAGACCGCGGCCGGCGCTATGAGAGGCGGGTTGCGGTTGCCCGAGGAGATACTGCCGCTGCGGGCCGGGGAGAAGGTGCCGATGGGCGGCGGGTGGGCGCGGGTGATCCACGCCCCCGGCCACGCAGACCACCAGCTCGTGCTGCACGACGAAGGGCGCCGCCTCCTCTACGCCGCGGACCACGTGATGCTCGGCATCACGCCGAACGTGGGCACCTGGCCAGAGACGGAGCCATATCCGCTGGCCCGCTACCTGGAGTCCCTGGGGGCCACGCGGGGCCTGGAGGTGGACCTCGTGCTGCCGGGACACGGCCCCGTCTTCCGCGACCTGGACGGCAGGATAGGCGAGTTGATGGATCACCACGGGGAACGACTGGGGGCGATGCGGGCGAGGATAGGGGCCGCGCCCGAGAGCGCCTACGAGGTCTCCCGGGGCCCCTTCCGCGGCGCGCTCACCGTGCACCAGAGGGCCTTCGCCCTCGCCGAGACCCTCGCGCACCTGGACCACCTCGTCCTCGAAGGCCAGGCGCGGGCGCGCGAGGGCGCGACGGTAATCTTCGAGGCCGCGTAGGGCTTACTTGGCGGCGCGCTACACGGTACGGGAGGAGGCTGCCAACGTCGCGACCCACGCCGCCGGGTTGCTGGCGAGCATCGTCGGGGTGGTGGTGCTGGTGTACCTCGGGGTGGTTCGCGGGGAGGTCCTGCACGTCGCGAGCGCGGGCCTCTACGGGGCGACGCTCGTCGCGCTGTACGCGGCCTCCACGCTTTACCACGCGTTCCGGAAGCCGGGGGTAAAGCGCGTGTTACGGGTGCTCGACCACTGCGCGATATACCTCCTGATCGCGGGCACCTACACGCCCTTCGTCCTGGTCGGCCTCGGCGGGGGATGGGGCTGGGCCCTCTTCTGCGTCATTTGGGCGATGGCCGCGGCCGGGATCGTCTTCAAGGTCTTCGCCACGGGCCGCTTCGCCGTCGTCTCGACGGCGGCCTACGTGGCCATGGGCTGGCTCGGCGTCGTCGCCATCGGCCCGCTCGTCCGCGCGCTGCCGGGCGCCGCGCTCGCGTGGCTACTTGCGGGCGGCATCGCCTACACGGCGGGGACCTTCTTCTACCACCGCAGGGTGCCCTACTCGCACGCCCTCTGGCACGTCTTCGTGTTGCTCGGCAGCGTGTGCCACTTCGTCGCCATCGGCCTCTACGTCCTGGTCCCCGGCGCGTAGGACCGGGCTAGAGCGAGGGACTGCCGCGCGGCGGGGGTCCTGTCTGTGCAGGGCCCCCGCCCTTCTGCTTGACGGTCCGCGCCGCACGAAGGCGTCGATTCGTGGACGCCCTTAGGTAGCCGGTCACCCCGGCCGTTCGGACCGTTTCCCTACGGCACAGGTTGCCAGGAGGGGTTCGCCTCGACGGAGAAGTCCTCGGTGAGGTTCCTCTGACGGGTGCCGTCCGAACCCACCCTGAAGATGTCGCGGGATAAGAAGGCAGAAGACCTCGCCGTCGCGGTTGCTCTCGAAGACGATCAGCTTACCGTCCGGGCTGACAGCGGGCAGCAAGTCGCCGGCCGCGTGCGTGGTGAGCCGCTGTTCCCCGGTCGGGTTGCCGTTCTCGTCGAGGGTCAGAACCCAGATGTTGGCGCTGGCGGGGTTGACCTCGTCCCCGCGGAAGGCGCTCTTCGCGTTGTTCAGGAACCAGTAGGGCTCCACGTCGTCCACCGTGTTGGCGGTTGGCGCGTCGCGGGTGAGCCGGTTTTCGTTGTTGCCGGCGGCGTTCTCCGTGAGCCTGGTCGCGCCGAAGCCGTCGGGGGCCATCCGCCAGACGTCCGGGTTGCCCTGGTCGTAGCAGGTTTACGCGATGGCGCCGGCGGGACCGGGGAAGGCCGCCTCAGCGGGCCTCGTCGCCGCGGACGACACCAGCAAGCTCGCGGCCAGGGCCGCCGCGGTCACGACGAGCCCGGAGACGAGGCCCCTCCTGCCCTTGCCCGCCCGCGTCGCCTTGCTGAACGAGATCTTCGCCATCTCTCCGCGGCTCTCTCCGCGGCTCGCCTAGCTGCTCCCGCTGTTGAAGGTCCACACGAAGGCCTTGGCTATCGGGTTGCCCTGTGCATCCGTCACCCCTGTGGTGATGGTAGCCCTAAACTTTCTCCTGGCCGCGAGAGACTTCTCCGAGGCGCCCTCGGTGGCGCCGTAAGGATCGAGAACCGCCGTCGTGTTGTTGTTGGTCACTTCCACGGTCGCGGGGACCGGCATCCACCTTCTCTGCTTCGCGTTGTATATCTGCAGCTTGAAGGTCTTCGAGACGTGGGTGGTCAGGTTCGCGATCGAGGTGGGCGCCATCTCCTCCGAGAAGCTGGCGGTGACGTTGGTGGTGCGCGACACGCCGGTCGCCCCCTTGGACGGTATCAGGCTGTTGGCGAGGACCGTGGGGGTGTTGTTGATGGTCCAGGTGCGCTCCTCCGGCGAGGCGTCCACGTTGGCCGCCCCGTCCCTGGCCCTTACCTTGAAGGTGTAGGTGCCGTCCTTGAGGTTGGGGTAGCTCTTCGGGGAGGGGCAGGCGGTAAAGGCATCGCCCGTCGTGCCCGGACCGGTGAGGCTGCACTCGAAGGCGGCCGTGGCGTCGCCCGAGGAGAATTGGAAGACGGGGTCGTTGTCCTGCGTCGCGGAGCCGGGAGCTGGGCCCACGTTCGGGTCAAGCGTGGTGTCCGGCGCGACGGTGTCTATGGTCCAGGTACGGCTGCTGGTGCTCGAGTTGCCGACGGTGTCCGTAGCCCTGACGGAGAAGGTGTGCGAACCGTCGGAGAGCCCGGTGAACGCCTTCGGGGGGCTACAGCCGGCGAACACTCCCCCGTCGAGGCTGCACTGGAAGCCCGCGAGGTCCGTCGCGGAGGAGGAGAAGCCGAAGCTCGGCGACGGGTCATTGGAGGAACCGGAAGGGCCGGAGGTTATGTTGGCGGTCGGGGCCGTCTTGTCTACGGTCCACGTCCGGCTGGCCGAGAAGGAGGTACGGTCGGACCAGTCCACGGCCCGCACCTCGAAGGCGTAGGCTCCGTCCGTGTTCGGGTTGAAGGAGACCCCGGAGGCGCACGGCTGGAAGGAGGTCTGGACGGTGGGGAACACCCTGCACTCGAAGCGCCTGAAGGTGGGGTCCGCGGTGGTGTTAAAGGCGAACGTCACGGCCCCGTTCGTGCGCGCCGGCGTCGTGCTCGTGATCGAGGGCTGCGAGGGGTCCTGCTCGTCGGCGAAGACTACCCGCGTCTGCATGTTGTCGACGGCCCGGAACTTGCAGGCGGTCGAGCCTGAGTAGGTCGGGGTGGAGGCAGGAGGGGTGGAACGGTCGCAGACGATCGCGCGCCGGGTGGTGCCGTCGCTCTCCCAGCGCTTGAACGTGTAACCCGGGGCGGGCGTGGCCAGGTAGTCCACGTCCCAGAAGTTCCCGTAGTCGCCGTTTGGTGTCCCCGCGAGGCACGCCGCGCCGGTCTGCCCGGTAGGGTTCGTGGACAACGTGGAGCAGTTGAGCAGGCGGGCCGGGGTCGTCTCCTCTACCCTTCCTGCGCCGGTGATAGAGACTTTCATCTCCCAGGCCTGGGCCGGCTTGGCCTGCAGGGCCAGCTGGAAAGCCGTCGCCATCAGCGTCGCCGCCACGACGAGCATCAGCCTCGCCCGCTTCGTCTGCAACATCCCCGTCCTCGACATGGTTCCCTCGACCTCCCAAACGGTCTCTTGCTCTCTGTCGCCTACCCTACGGGCGGGCCGTCTCTCGATCGTTACGGGAAGGGTTACGGCGCGGGGTACGCAGGAAATTCCTCAAGAATCTCCGAACTCCTCCCCTTCGGGGCCGTTCCCGCGACCCCCGCTCTCCCGCGTGGTGGGTGGACGGCGACGATCCGCGCCGTCGCCTGCCCTTCGTGGCATGCCGCCATCGCGCCGCCTTCCCGAGGCGGTACCGGAGGGCCGGGGTTCCAACGAGCCCCGGCCCTCCGGTAGGCCGGTGCGCTAGTCGTTGTCGACGATCGTGCCCTTGCCGATTGCGTCGGATATGGTCGTGCTGGCGTTGGAGAGGTTGACGAAGAAGGTCTCGTTGGGCTCTTTCTTCCTGTCGTTCTTGATGGCGACAGAGACCGTCTTCGAGGTCTCGTTGGGAGCGAAGGTGATCGTGCCCGACTTGGCGGCGTAGTCGCCCGGGGCCTTGGCCGAGCCGTCGGCCGTCGCGTAATCGACGGTGACGCTCTGCTGGCTGGCGCCCGAGAGGCTCACGACGAAGCGGGCGGAGGTGTTCGCCTCCTTCACCTTCGCGTCGCCGATCCGGAGCGTGATGGGCTGCCAGTCGGGGTTGATGTCGTTCGCGGGGTTGCCCCCGGCCTCGACCGTCCTTTGGTTGGTGCCGTTCGCGTTCATCGTGTAGATGTCGCGGTTGGTATCCGTTGCGCCGACGTAGGCGATCATGCTCCCGTCTGGCGACCAGGCGGGCTGGGAGCCGGAGGTGTTCAGGTTGTTCTGGAGGTTTACCTTGCTGCCGCCCGTGGCGGTCATCGTCCAGATATTCTGTACGCCGCTGGCGTTGGGGGCGAAGGTATGGGTGTAGGCGATGGTGAGACCGTCGGGCGACCAGGCGGGATGGTCGTCGTGGCCCTGGTATACGGTGTTCTGGTCGTACGGGCCGTCCTGCGTGATGTCGGTCTGGTTGCTGCCGTCGGCGTTCATCACGTAGATGTTCCTGTTGGTGTCCCCGGTGCGCGTGCTGACAAAGGCGATACGGGTTCCCAGAGGGGACCACGCGGGCTGCTCGTCCAAGTCGGTGTTGTTGGTGAGCTGCTTTCGCCCGGTGCCGTCGGCGTTTATGGTCCAGATCTCGTCGTCTGTCTGCCCGTCGATGCCCACGGAGTTGGCGACGAAGGCTATCTTTTTGCCGTCCGGGGACCATGCGGGCTGCCTGTCGGCCGCGCCGGTGTTGGTGAGCTGCTTCCGCCCGGTGCCGTCTGCGTTCATGACGAAGATGTCCTGGCCCAGGGCTCCGCCGCCCACGAAGGCGACCTTGGTGCCGTCGGGCGAGTAGGCCGGGTCGGAGCTGCCGGTCGAGGTGGTGATCCTCTCCGGCGTTCCTCCGGGACTCGTGGCGTAGATCTCCTGCGGACCGTTCCTGTTGCTCTGGAAGGCGATCTTGCCGTTCAGGCCGGGGAACGCCGCCTGGGCCGGTTGCACCGAAACCCAGGCTAGCAGGAACAGGGCCAACGCCATGGCCGCCGCCATCGCCAACGACTTGAGGTGGTTGATCTTGGTCATCTGCACGACTCCTTTTTTCGTGTCTCCCTGAAACCCACTCTACGGGGCACCCGTCTCGTGACCGTTACGAAGGGCATTGCAAACGACAGATCTGGAAGTGGTTTCGCGGGCTTCGCCCCGCCCACGAGCATCCTCGAAGGCATCCGCCACCCGGCATCCGCCACCCGGCATCCGCCACCCGGCATCTGCCATCCGGACCGTCGGTTACGAAATCATCCTAGAGGCCGCCGCTTAGCCGGCTCTTAATAGAAGAATTGTATGCGTGGTCAGGGATGCGTATTTTTGTGGCGGGCGACGGTGGGCCGCGCTAGTCGGGGAGGCCGTCGGGCTCCTGTAGGAGCCGGGCGCCGATCTGGGACCGGGAGCGCAGGCCCAGCTTCTTGAGGATCCTGCCGACGTGCGTGGCGGCGGTGTTCTGGGAGATGGAGAGCTTCTCGGCGATGCGGCGGTTCGGTAACCCCGCGGCGACCAGGAGCGCCACCTCGCGCTCCCGGGGAGTGAGGGGTCCGGGCGCCCGTCCTTCTGCGGCTTCTCGCTCGCCGTACTCTGGGGAGAGGGCCAGCCCGGCCCCCCTGTCGAGGGATAGCGCGCGGCCGGCCTCCCACGCGGACGCCCAGGCGGCCCTGCCGGTGCCGCGCCGGGAGGCGGCGACGAAGCGCTCGTACCGGGCGCGCTCCACGGGCCTGAGCGGGGTGCCGAGCTTCTCCCGCGCCGCCTCCGCGGCCCCGAAGAGGGTGGCGGCCCGACGGGCCCGTCCGCGGGCGCCGGCCGCGGCGGCGAGAGAGTCCAGGCACTCCGCGATGGCGTCCTCGTCCCCGAAGCGCCGCAGCGTGCGCAGGGCCTCTAGCAGCAACTCCTCCGCGCGGTCGGGCTCGCCCTGCTCGACGGCCAGGGTGCCCAGGTTGAGCAGGCTGACCCCCGAGCCCCACTCGTCGGCCAGCCTCCGGTCGCTCTCCAGGTTCTCCTCGAAAAGGGCCCGCGCCTCCGCCAGGTCGCCCGTGGCCTGGAGCATCTCGCCGAGGTTATTGCGCGAGGACATGAGGCCCCTCTCGTCGCCCAACTCCCGCTTGAGAGTTAGGGACTCCCGCGTGAGCGCGACCGCCCGTTCGAGGTCGCCCACGGCGAACTCCAGCGCCCCGAGGCTGGTGAGCGAGGCGGCGAGGCCCTGCTTTTCCCCCAGTTTCCGGTAGAGCGCCAGCCCCCGCTCGTGCAGCTCGCGCGCCCGCCCGTAGAGGCCGCTCTCCTCCGCCAGGACGCCGGCCAGCCTGAGCACCCTGGCCCTCAGGGAGGTCTCGAAGCTCTCGGTCCGCGCGAGCACCGACTCCAGCCGGCGGTGCCCCTCGGCTATCTGCCCGTAGCGGTACCAGAAGTACCCCATCATCGCGGCCAGGCGCAGCGCCGTCTCCGGCTCGGCTTCCAGCGACCAACCTAGAGCCGCCAGCACGTTTGCGTTTTCGCGCTTGGTCCTCTCGACCCACGACGCCTGATCCGCCCCCCGCAGCCCCGCCTCCGCGCCCTCCACGAACGCCAGGCACCAGCCGGCGTGCCGGTGCCTCGCGGCCTCGCGCTCCTCGCCCATCAGCTTCTCGCGGGCGTACTGGCGCACGGGCTCGAGCATCCTGTAGCGCACACCGCCCTCCCCGACAGCCTCCGCCACGACGAGGGACTTGTCCACGAGTTGCGAGAGGAGGTCCAGGACGTCACCGCCTTCGATCTCCCCGCCGGGGCCGGCGGTCTCGGCCGCCTCGAGCGTCCAGCCCCCGGCGAAGACCGAGAGGCGCCGGAACAGAGCCCGCTCGGGCCCGGAGAGCAGGTCGTGGCTCCAGTCGAGCGCCCCGCGCAGCGTCCGCTGGCGCGGGGCGGCGGCCCTGCCCCCCGTGGTCAGCAGGCCCAAAGAGTCGTCAAGTCTCTCGGCGACCTGCTCGACGGAGAGGCCGACCCGCGCCGCCGCCAGCTCTATGGCCAGCGGGATGCTCTCCAGCCTGGCGCAGATCTCGGCCACGGCCCCCGCGTTCTGCGGGGTCAGCACGAAGGCGGGGTTGCGGTAGCGCGCCCGCCGCACGAAGAGCCTCGCCGACTCGTACCCTTCGAGGTCCTCGGCGGAGGGCCGCTGGCCCGGACCCGGCCCCGAGAGGGGCGGCACCGGCAGGACGGCCTCGCCCGCCGCCCCCAGGGCCTCCCTGCTGGTGGCGAGTATCCGCAGGCCGGGGCACCTTCTGAGGAGCGCCTCGGCGAGCGGGGCCGCGGCCTCGACCACGTGCTCGCAGTTGTCCAGCACGAGCAGCAGCCGCCTCCCGCCGAGGGCTTGCGTGATCGCCTCGACGGGCGAGGCGCCGGGCCCCTCGCGCACCGAGAGCGCGTCGGCCACCGCCTGCGGCACCGACCCGGGGTCCATCAGGGGCGCGAGCTCTGCCATCCTCACACCGTCCGGATAGGAGTCGGCCAGGTCGCCGGCGACCTCCAGGGCGAGCCTCGTCTTGCCGCACCCGCCGGGGCCCGTCAGGGTGAGCAGGCGCGCGGCGCCAAGCAACCGTCCCACCTCCTCCCTCTCGCGCTCCCGCCCGACGAAGCTCGTCAGGGAGCCGGGTAAGCCCTGCTCGCCGACCTTCTGCGACTCCGGGCCGGCGGGGGCGGCCCGTCGTGGGATCATCCCCGGGACGCGGCCGGCGAGGACGTCCTCGTAGGCCCGCCGGCTGGCGGCGTGGGGCTCCGCGCCTAGCTCCCGCAGCAGCGCCTGCTGCAGCCGCCCGTACTGCCCGAGGGCCTGGTGGCGCCTGCCGGACGCGGCGTAGGCCCGCATCAGGCCGACGTGCGCCTCCTCGTCGACGGGGTCCTCGGAGACCACCCTCTGCAAGGCTTCGACGGACCGGTCGAAGTCGCCGGCCTCCTCGTAGAGCGCGGCCAACTCCGAGAGCAGGACCAGGTGCGTCCGGCACAACGCCGCCCGCCGCTCCTCCGCCCACTCCTCGTAGCGGTCCCGGGGGAGCAGGTCCCCTGCATACAGCCCCAGAGCCCTCCGGTACGCGGCCGGCACCCCCGACCGGCGGGCCTCCGCCGCGGCCTCTTCGAAGGCGTCCACGTCCACCCGCAACACCCCGTCCGGGCGCAAGAACAGGGTCTCGCCGCGCAGGACCAGGTACCGGAAGCCCGACGCATCCGGTTCCAGCGTGCGGCGGGCTGCGTGGAGGGTCTGGTGGAGGTTGTTGGCCGCCGACCTCGGGGAGAGGTCGCGCCACAGCGCCTCCATCGCCTGCTCGCGGTGAAGGCGGTGGTGCGGCGCGAGCGCCAGCAACTTGACGAGGCTCGCGGCCTTGCGCAGCCGCCACCCCTCCTCGCCGACCACCCGGGATCCCACCACGACCTCGAACCGTCCGAGCAGCGAGACGCGCAGAACCTCCTCGTCCGTTTTACGGACAGGTGTACGATCAGGCTCCGCCGGGGCCGTTCGCGACAATGGCTCCATCCTCGCAACCCACTAACACGCGTGCGCATCATAGGAGATTTCGCCGTCTGCGTCACGAATATTGCGAGGGCGAGACTGATTGCTACAGGAGCAGCGCGGTCAGGAGGCCCAGGTAGATCAGGGCTCCCGCCCCGACGGCGAGGCCGAAGCGCCAGTTCCGTTTGGGGCCGACCTCTAGCGGGTGCAGGCCCGTCAGCCGGGAGAGCATGGTGACGGCGCTGGAGAAGGGGGTGAGGAGGAGGGTGGACTGGGAGCCGAGCAGGATCGCCACGGCCCACAGGAGGGGGGAGGGACCCGCGTCGAGGGGGAAGGCTGCGTCCAGGAGAAGGACCATCGGGATGACGTGGATGCCGGCGACGAAGCCGACGGCCATAAGGAACAGGAGCGCCGGCGCCACCAGCGCGGCCGGCAGGGCCGAGAGGAGGACGCCGAGGGGCGCGAGCGCCCCCAGGGCCTGCAAGGAGAGGACCAGTATCCCGGCCGAGCCGAAGAGGGCGAACTCCGCGTGGGACGAGGAGAGCGAGCCGCGCGCCTCGTCGGCGAGGCGGCGCAGGGGGGAGGTCCGGCGGGTCGTGGCGGTGGCGAGGGCGGCGATGAGGAGCACTATCACGGCGACCGTGACGGCGATGGCGGCCGTGAGCGTCAGGCGGGGGAAGAGCACGTTCACGAGGGCGACCGCGAAGACGAGGAGGACGGGGTAGAGAAGCACGGCCGCCGCCCCGCGGTCGAGCGGGGCGCCGGGGACGTCCGCCGCGGCGCCCTCGCCTCTTTGTGCGGCGAGGACCGTGCCGGCGAGGCCGAGGAGGACGAAAGGGAGGGTCGCGGCAAGCAGGTGCGGGTAGGAGACGCCGGTCAGGACGATGGTGGTGGCGGTCAGGACGTTCAGGTTCGTCCAGAGTGGGGCGAAGGAGAAGGCGCGGCCGGCCCACCTCAGCGCCTCCAGGCGCATCTTCGGGGCTGCCCTGCCCGTGATCACGTCTATGAGGACGAACGCCCCGACGTCGAGCACGGCGCCAAGGACGTGCCCGAGCACCCCGCTTGTCGCCTTTATCCCCACGCCGCGCCGGGTCAGCGCCGCGACCAGGGCCCGAATCTGGGCCTCGTAGCGCGCCGCCCGGATGGGGTACCCCGCGATGCTGAGCACGAGCAGCACCGCCACGATCCCGAAGTACGTGGGCATCCCGTCGAGGAAGTCCGCCAGGTCAAACCGGCCCGTGAGCACGGTCGCCGCGAGCGCGACGAGGGCGACGAGCGCAAAAGCCCTGTGGAACGAGCTCGACCACGGAACGGAGATCGCGAACAGCACCGCCCCGAGGCCCAGAAAGAGCGCGGTCCCGAACGAGCCCGGCGCGAAGGTCGACCACGCGTACCCGCCGAGGAAGGCGGCGCCGAGAAGGGGCCGCATTCCGTCGAGGAGCGCCCTCAGGCCGCCCTGGGCCGAACGTCTCTCTGCTCTGTCGCTTACGGGTGCCGCCTCCCTGCTCGTCCTCAGGCCGTGATTCTAGAGCATGGGCCGGCACTCGAGCCCACCGCGGTATGCTGGAGGGGGAGAACCGGGAGGTGGGATTCATGCAGAGAGACGGAACCCGGGGTGCCGGCACG
>DATFPF010000189.1:0-3755 GCA_035264945.1 Rubrobacter sp. | reverse complement strand
AAGGTCGAGACGATGGTCGCCGAGGCCGTGCCCTGGCCGCGGGCGTCGCGGCCCGTGGCCTGCAGGACGGCGCGGTGGTTCACTTCGTCGACCTCCTCGAACTTCACGGTGCCCTTGTAGTTGGCCGTGATCGGGCCTATCTTTACCTTCATGGTGCCGTCGTACTCGCCTTCTTCTTTCTCGTCCTGGATCGCCGCCCCAGGGAGGCAGGGGGCGATTCTCTCCAGGTTGAGCATGGTGTCCCAGGCCTGCTGGATCGGGGCGCCCACCGTAAACTCGTTATTGATCTTCATCGTACCTCCTCCTGAGGAGCAGCTATCGCACGGCTTGCAACTACGACCTGTTATCCTCCTGCCATCTTATAGGCGTACTCACTCCCGCGCATCCTTGCCAGACGCCTCAAGTCCTCCCTCGTGTCTACATCAGCCGGGTCTCCGACATCTTCACACGGCACCTCGACTACCAGCTCAGGATGCCGTCGCAGAACAGACCGCGCCCCTTCATCCCCGGCCAACTCCGCTTCGAGCAGCGGCCATACCTCCCGAGAGAACAGAACAGGATTTCGCCGCCTCCTTCCGTAGGTGGCGACCGCCACCTTCGCTCCCCCCACGAAAGCCGCAACGAGCCGCTCCACGGCCTCGGCCCCCACGAACGGCTGGTCCCCGAGCAAGAGCACCGCGGCCCGCGCCTTCTCACCACACGCCCGCAGCCCCGCGAGGACCGACGTAGACTGGCCCCGCTCCCACACTTCGTTCTTTACGGTCCTGACGCCGTACTGTCCGCAGACCTCGCGCAGCCTTTCAGCGTCCGCGCCGATGACGACGATCACCTCATCGACGGGCGCGTCGCGCAGGTTACCGAGGACCGCCGCAATAAGCGGCTGTCCTCCGAGCCTGGCGAGCAGCTTCCCGCCCCCGAACCGGCTCCCGGCCCCGGCGGCCAGTACGACCGCCGAGACGCCGGTGCGCCCTTCGGTCACCGGGATCGTTCCCTGGTCGCCTGCTTCGCGTCGTGCTCGTCGGGGGAAGCATGGATCGGGCCGGATCTTTCGGCGAGGCGTCCGCCAGAATGGCCGGTCCGCAGCGCGACGATCTCGGCGGCGATCGCGATCGCCGTCTCCTCGGGGGTGCGCGCCCCGACGTCCAGGCCTATGGGGCTGCTGATGCGCGCGAGTTGCTCGTCCGTGACGCCCTCCTCCTTGAGGCGGGCCGTCCTGTTGTCGTGCGTCCTGCGGCTCCCCATCGCCCCGATGTAACCCGCCGGCGTGTCGAGCGCCTGCTTTAGAACGGGCACGTCGAACTTCGGGTCGTGGGTCAGAACGGTTATGACGCTGCGGCCGTCGACCTCGGCCGTCTGCAGGTACTCGTCGGGCCAGGCGACGACGATCTCGTCGGCCGAAGGGAAGCGTTCGCGGGTGGCAAACACGGCGCGGGCGTCGCAGACGATCACGCGGTAGCCCATGAACTTGCCCACCCTAGCGACGGCGGAGGCGAAGTCTATGGCGCCGAAGACGTACATCCTCGGCGGCGGGGCGAACGACTGGATGAAGACAGCGACTTCCTCCATCCTGCGCTGGCCACGCGGCCCGAGGTGGACCGTCTCCGTGCGCCCGCCCTCGAGCAAACCTCGCGCCGTCTCCACCACGGCCTTGTCCAACTCGGCGTTGCCCATCGTGCCGGTGTGATCTTCCGGGGAGACCAGGATCTTACCCCCGGGCGAACCCTCCGGTCCCTGTATAACGGTCGCCACGGCCACGGGCGACTGTTCCACCAAAGCAGCATGCCAGCGGGAGAGCAGACCGGCCATTACCAGTCCACGCGCTCGACGAAGATGTGGATGGTCCCCCCGCACGTCAGCCCGACCCCGAACGCCTCGTCATCGGAGATGCCGTAGGAGAGTAGCTTCGGACCACCTCCCTCGATCGCGGCCATCGCCTCCTCGTAGACCGCCGGCTCCACGCACCCTCCACTCACGGAACCGACGACCTGCCCATCCTCCGAGACGGCCATCGAAGTCCCTGGTCCCAGAGGTCCGGAACGCTCGACCTTGACGACCGTGGCGAGGACCGCTTGCTTTCCCTCCTCGCGCCAGCTTGCAATTCTGTCTACTACTGGGTTCAAAGAGTGCCTCCTTTTTGAGGTTTCAGGGCTCCTGATGCCTGAAGCCTCCATTCTATCTCTCGCGTTCGGTGGCGGTGGCGACAGCACGGGCGAGTTCCTCTAATGATTCGAAGTTGTGGCCCGAGAGGAAGACGTCGACGTACGGGAGGGCGGCGGCCATGCCTGCGGCCAGTGGTTTGTAGCCTGGGGCTGCTTTGAGGGGGTTGACCCAGACTATTCTGTAGGCGAGGCGGCTCAGACGTTGCATCTGCTCGGCCAGTACGGAGACGTCTCCGCGGTCCCAGCCGTCGGAGAAGACTACGACGACGGTACCGCGGGCCATGCCGCGCTGGCCCCAGCGGTCTACGAACTCCTTGAACGCGTCTCCGAGCCGCGTCCCGCCGGAGATGTCCTTTACCGCATCCGCCGTCTGCTTGAGCGCCACGTCCGGGTCGCGGGTTGTTAGCTCACGGGTGATCCTGGTCAGCCGCGTTCCTATCGAGAAGGCCTCGAGACGTTCCCCCGCGACGACGCTCGCGTGCAGAAAGCGCAGGAGGGCGCGGCTGTAAGGGGCCATGGAGCCCGAGACGTCGCAGAGCAATACGACGCGTCGCGGCTGCACGCGTGCTTTGCGGAAGTGGTGCCTCACGGCCTCCCCTCCGGTGCGCATCGCGCCGCGCAGCGTGCGGCGGGGATCGTGGCGTCCGCGCGGGGCGGGTTCCAGGCGCCGGCTCTTTCGTAGCGCCCCCGAGAGCCTGAGGTCAGCGAGCAGGCGTTGCAGCTCGGCGAACTCTTCGGGCGAGTAGAGGGCGAAGTCTTTGCGGCGCAGAACCTCGACCGGGCTGTAACGGAGCCTGACCGCTTCCTCACCGGACTCGTTCTTCTCCACGGTTTTCTTCGGGGGCATGACGGAGCGGTCGGGTTGCGGCATGGAGAACCGGACCTTCGGACGCGGCCGCGGCTTCGCGCCGCCTCCGGTCTCCCAGAAGAGTTCGAAGGCGCGGTCGTAGATCTCTATGTCCTCCGGGCGGGAGGTCAGCGTGATCCTACCCGACCAGTACACGTCGTCGCGCCGGGCCGGGTCCATCTCCTCTATGGCGCGGGCGAACTCGACGAGACGGTCGGTCCCGACACGCAGGCCAGCTCCCCTCAGCACACGTCCGAAGGCGACCGCCGCATCGAGCATAGGCGGGGCCCGGGTCTCCCCCTCAGGCATCTCTCCCCGCCCCGCCCACCCCGCTGACGAGCGCGGCGAGGCCGGCGTTGGCGGCCCGCTGCTGGTCCTCACGGTACTTGAGGACGGAGCCTAGAGTCGCCTCGACGAGCTGCTCGTCGAGCTCTCTCGCGCCGAGGGCGACGAGCGCCTCGGTCCAGTCGAGGGTCTCGGCCACACCCGGTGGTTTATAGAGGTCCATCGTGCGCATCTTCTCCGTCGCGGCGGCGACCTGGCGGGCCAGTCCCTCCTCGGCGTCGGGCACCCTGAGGCGTACGATCTCGACCTCCCGCTCGAAGTTAGGGTGCTCGATGTAGTGGTAGAGGCAGCGGCGCTTGAGGGCGTCGTGGACCTCGCGGGTGCGGTTGGAGGTCAGGATGGCCACGGGCGGACGCTCGGCTATGACGGTGCCGAGCTCGGGGATGGTGACGGCGAAGTCGGAG
>DATFPF010000188.1:0-6471 GCA_035264945.1 Rubrobacter sp. | reverse complement strand
CAGGACCCCTACGCCACGGCCAAGCACTTCGGCGAGCAGCTCATGGACGCGGCGCTGCGCCGCTCGGACATCCGGTGCATCTCCATAAGGCCCTCCTGGGTCCAGCACGAGGGCAACTACGAGAGGAACCTCGGGCCCATGATCCGGGACCGCTCCGAGACGAGCCCCGGCTTCTGGAGCTACATAGACGTCTACGACCTCGCCGACGCGATAGTCCTGGCCGCCGAGAGCGACCTACCCGGCCACGAGGTCTTCTACATAGCCTCCCCCGACAACGTCGGCTCCCGCCCCTTGGAGGAGGCGGTCCGCGAGCACTACGGCGACAGGGTTGAGGTAAAGACCCCCCTCCCCCGCGAGGACGCCTCAGGCATCTCCATAGAGAAGGCGAAACGCATGCTCGGCTACGACCCGAAGCGCTCCTGGAGCGACTACCTCGACGACGAAGGCCGCCTGAAGCCTGGCGTGACGGGGCTGTTCGCTGTGTGAAGCGGTGACGGCAGGCGCGGCCGGGGTGCGCGGGCGGGTTTGAAACGTAGGGACGGGGTGATGAATTCGCGTCCCGGTTTCCGAGCGCCGCCTTCGGGTGTCGACGCATGCCATCCGCACCTATCATCGGGATGGTCTAGACCCGTCGGCGAAACCAGTCACCGACATCCCCGTCGCCCCGAACACCCCCGAACACCCGGAACGCCCGTCTACCCCCAACCCCGGAGGGGCGGGTTTCAAACCCGCCCGGAAACCGGCAGGCGAAGCCGGCATTCCTTCGCCAGGAGGCCGAAAATCCTAGAGCCTCACGCCTCTTCCAGCGTCGGCTCTGGGTTCGAAGACGCTTCGACCGTCGTGACGTTGTAGCCTGCCGTCTCAAGGGACTTCACGATGCCCGAGGGGTTCGTGGTCTCGAGGCGGAGGACTATGAGGCGGTTGCTCGCGCGGTGGGCCGGGGAGAGGAAGACGCCGCCTATGTTCACCTTTTTCTCACGGATCACGTCTGTAACGTTGGCGAGCTGGCCCGGCTCGTTTTGGACCTCGACCTCGACCCAGCTCCCGCGGTCCCGCGCGCCTACGAGCTCGATCAGGGTCCTCATCATGTCGGAGGAGGTTATGATGCCGACGAGGCCACCGTCGGCGACGACGGGGAGGCAGCCGATCTTGCGGTCGTTCAGCTCCCGTGCTGCGTGGTCTATGGTGTCGAGCGGGTGGATGGTGGCCAGCCCCGTGGTCATGATGTCCCCGAGCCTGCTCCAGTTGAGCGCGTCGCGCTCCCCGGTCGAGCCTCGCGGCGGGCTCGTATCCCTCAGGTCCCTGTCGGAGACGATCCCGACCAGGCGCCCTTCGTCGACCACGGGCAGGTGCCTTATGTTCCTCTCCCGGCATATCCTCCACGCCTCGGCCGCGCTCGCGTCCGGCCCCAAAGTCACGACGTCACGCGTCATGGCATCCCTTACCCGCAGCATACTTCCGGTCCTTTCCTCGCGACCCTCACGTCTCTTTGGCAGCTTACCAGAAGCCGCGCCGCCCGCGGGGTCAGCCCCAGACGTTCTCGGCCGTCTGCACTATGGCCCTGAGCTTGCGCTCCTCGTCCTCGACGCTAAGGGCGTTGCCCACGATGGAGGTCGCGAAGCCGCACTGGGGGCTAAGGGCGAGGCGCTCGAGCGGCACGTAACGGGAGGCCTCCCTGAGCCTTGCCTCGAGCTCCCCCGGCGTCTCTTGCCTGCCCGATTTGGTGGTGACCAGGCCGAGGACGGCGACCTTGTCCTCGGGGACGTGGGTTAGCGGCTCGAAGGTGCCGCTCCGCTCGTCGTCGTACTCGAGCATGAGCCTGTCGGCGTTGACGTTGGCGAAGAGGTGGCCGGCGAGCGGCTCGTAGGAGCCGGAGACGAGCCAGCGGCTCCCCTGGTTGCCCCGGCACAGGTGGAAGGCGAAAGTGACGCCGGGGTGGTCCCCTATCACGTGGTTGTCGAGCTCGACGCCGCGGGACATCCAGCGGTCGAAGGGCCAGCCCCGCTCCTCGTAGAAGGCGCGGGTCTCCGGGTCAAGCAGGAGCGGGTAGTGCGGGGCGTCGAGCTGGACATACTCGGCGCCGAGGCGGACCAACTCGTCCACCTCCTCGCGCAGGATCTCCGCCACGTCCTCAAGGAAGAGGTCGAGCGTCGGGTACGCCTCCTTCGAGAGCTCCGGCGACCACAGGTTCGCGTACATGCTCGGGCTCGGAAGCGTTACCTTCACCACCCTCTCCGTCCGCGCCCTAGCGTAGACGAACTCCTCGACCGAGAGGTGGCGGCGCCTGCGGAGCTTGCCCACGACGCCGAGCTCGGCCGGGCGATCCGTCTTCTTGTCTCCGACGGCCTCGTCGCCGTGCCAGTCGCCCCACAGCCAGGCGTCGATGGTGTGGCCCGAGAAGCCCTCCACGGCCTCCACCAGCTGGCTCTGGAAGGACTCGCGGCGCATCTCGCCGTCGGTCACGACGGGCAGGCCGGCCCGCTCCTGGAGCGAGATCGCCCAGTCCACCGCCCTGTCTTCGACCCGCTTGAACTCGGCCGCCGAAAGCTCCCCGGACGCGTAATGCCTGCGGGCATCCAGCAACTCGGGAGGCCTGAGAAGGCTCCCCACCACGTCCGCGCGCAAGGTCCCGGTCGTCACGGGCGCCAGTCTAGCACCGGGCCGCGCGGAGGCCTAGCCGATGCGCTTCACCACTTCGCAGTCAGCGGCGACGAGGTCGACGACGTGGGCGACGACCCGGTCGTTGCCGGTGCCGCAGGAGATCACGTCGGGCTCCGAGGGGAGGCCGGGAGGACCGGGCCCGAAGCCAGGGATCGCGATGACGTCGTCGCCACCCTCGCCCGCGAACTGGTCAGCGCCCGCGTCGTCGAGGATAAGGTCGTCGCCCGGTCCCCCGAAGACCTCGTCGTCCCCTGGATTGCCCCCGAAGGTGTCGTCGCCCGCCCCGCCCCGCAGGACGTCGTCGCCGGCCCGGTCGAAGAGGGTGTCGTTGCCTGCCTGCCCCCGCAAGACGTCGGGCCCGCCCCCGCCGTTCAGGATGTCCCTGCCGTCACCGCCGAGGAGCGTGTCGGGGCCGTCGGTGCCCGTCAGGCGGTCGGCGTCAGGCGTGCCCTCGAGGACCGCCGCGAACGCGGCCCCGCCGAAAGCGAGCAGGCCCGCTGCCAGCGCGGCAAAAAAGATCATACGCCCCATCTCGCTCCTCCCCGAAGGCGGAATACGCTCTGCCACAGGGATTCTACGCAGCGCACAGCCGGGCCGCTAGCCAGAACGGGTCTCGGGGGCTCGCTCCCCCGAGACCCGCGCCGTCGGCCCTCCTGTCTTGCTGACAGCTGAAAGCCGCCCGCCAGAAGCCCTAACCGTAGGTCTGCTCCGTCTGGACGGTACCGTCCTGCTTGTAGACGAGGAGCTGGCTCGGCCTGCGGTCCCCCGCCAGCTTCCTCGCCCTCGAGACCGCCTCCTCCTTGGCGTCGTGAACGCTCGTCGCCCGGCTCGCGCCCTCGGCCTGCACGCTCCATCCACCCCCCTCGCGGGGCGTCACCGTGTAGGTGGTCCTGTCCGCGCCCCGCGCCGTGGTCCTGCCCTCAGCCTCCAGGCTCTCGTCGCCGGCCATCATTCCGGCCGTCTCCTTCAGCCGGCCGGCGACCCTGTCCCCCGCCTTCTCGTTGCCGCTCTTTCTCCCTCTGCCCACCGTCGAGCCCCACCTTTCTTGTGCCGAACGTGCACTTTGACCCCTTGGACAAGCGGTGTAGGCCGAACCGTTACGGCAGGGTCACCCCTCCGGCCTTGGCGACCCTGGCGCGGCGGACCGTCTCGGAGGCCGTGATCAGGGCGCTCAACCACAGCCCGCCCGCCGCGTAGCCGGCCGCCACGTCGCTGAAGTAGTGGACGCCGAGGTACATCCGGCTAAGGCCGATAAGTACGACCAGGAGGGAGGCCGCGAAGACCGCTGCCACGCGCCTCCTCCAGCTCCCGAGAACGAGCACGGCGAAGTAGGCAAGCATCCCGTAAGCCACGAGCGAGCCCATCGCGTGCCCGCTCGGGAACGAGTAGCTGCTCTCCACGAGCAGGGGGTGGTCGAAGAACGGGCGGGGCCGCTCGAAGAGGGCCTTCAGGATCTGGTTGAGCACAGCCCCCCCGCCGACCGCCGTTAGCCAGATGGCCAGGGAGGTCCAGCGCCGCTTCCGGGCCAGCGCGGCGGCGACGAGCACGCCCAGGATCGCCATCGCCTCCACGGAGCCGAAGGCCGTAACGGTTAGAAAGAACGTGGTGAGGGCAGGGGTCGCGGCGGAGTGCAAATAATCCGCCACGGCCCCGTCGAAGCGCACCAGCGGGTCCCCGTTGATCACGTCCTCAGCCAGGCCGCCGAAGAGCCACAGGCACCCGGCGGACGCCGCGAGGCCGAGCGTCAGGTGAAGCCCGAGGTACTGCCCTGGCGTGAGGCGGCGGAAGAGCCAGCGGATCTGGACGTCGTAGCGATCCCGCGCCCTGGCCACCGGGGGATAGGAAAGGGCTGCTCTCCCGTACCCGGCGAGCCGCTCCCGGTTGCCCGCGACCCAGCGGTAGGCCAGGTAGAAGACCGCCGCCACGGCGATTAGGGCGGCGAGCAAGAGCGTCGCCCTGCCCATCCACCGCTCCGCGAGGCCAAGGCTCCCGCCGAGCAGGAAGCCGGCAAGCACCACCGCCGTGGCCCAGACTACGGCCCCGAGCGCGTTGTAGAAGGCGAAGGTCCTCCACGGCATCCGGCTTATACCGGCGACCAGGGCCCCGAACACCCTCAAGCCGGCCACGAACCGGGCGAGAAATACAGCCTTCCCACCGTGGCGAAAGAAGAACGCCTCGGCGCGGGCGAGGCGCTCCGGCGTGATCCCCACGTAGCGCCCCCACCGCAGCACGAAGGGACGCCCCCCCTCCCGCCCGGCCCAGTACCCGATCTGGTCGCCCACCACAGCCCCGAGGATGCCGAAGGCGATGGCGTCCCCGACGTCAAGGTGCCCCCGCTGGGCCAGCACGCCGGCGGCCAGAAGGATGGTCTCGCCGGGTATCGGCACCCCGGCGCTCTCAAGCATCACCCCGAAGAACACAACCAGGTACCCGTAGCCCTCGATTAGCGCCAGCACCTTCTCCATTGCGCCAGAGTCTACCCCCTCGCGTGGCCCGGGAGGGCCGCGGTTGGTAGCATGTTCGGCATGCCATCCCTCACACCAGAGGCGTTCGCGAAGCGCTGGTCCGGCTCGGAGCTTTCCGAGCGTTCTTCTTACCAGCAGCACTTCCTCGACCTGTGCGAGATGCTCGGCGCCCCGAAGCCGGCCGAGAAGGACCCGAAGGGCGAGTTCTACACGTTCGAGAAGGGCGTCGAGAAGACGGGCGGCGGCAAGGGCTTCGCCGACGTGTGGTTCAAGGACCACTTCGCCATCGAGTACAAGGGCCGCCACAAGGACCTCGGCGCCGCCTACGGCCAGCTCCTCCAGTACCGCGAGTCTTTGCAGAACCCGCCCCTCCTGGTCGTAACGGACACCGAGCGGTTCGAGGTCCACACGAACTTCACCGGCACGGTCACGCGCGTCCACGCGTTCACGAACGACGGGCTGCCGGACAACAAGAACCTGCGGGTGCTCAGGGCGATGTTCGAGGAACCTTACTCGCTAAGGCCGGACCGCACCGTCGAGAGCGTAACCGAGGAGGCCGCGGGCAAGTTCGCCAGGCTCGCCGACGGGATGCGCGACCGCGGCGTGGACCCAGAGCGGGCCGCCCACTTCCTCAACAAGCTGCTGTTCTGCCTCTTCGCCGAGGACGTGCGGCTCCTGCCCGACGGCCTCTTCTCGAAGGTGGTCGACCGGGGCATAAGGAGGCCGGAGACCTTCAACGCGAACGTGGGGGCGCTGTTCGCGGCGATGTCCGGGGGCGGCGAGTTCAACCTGGAGGACATACTTCGCTTCAACGGCGGCCTCTTCGCCGACGCGGACGTCGTGGAGCTCGAGGCCGGCGAGCTGCGGGTGCTCGCGGAGGCGGCGCGGCTCGACTGGGCCTCCGTGGAGCCCGCCATCTTCGGCACCCTCTTCGAGCGGTCGCTGGACCCCTCGCAGCGGTCCCGGCTCGGGGCCCACTACACGAGCAAGGGGGACATCCTCGCCGTCGTCGAACCCGTGCTCATGGCGCCGCTTCGGAGGGAGTGGGACGGGGTGAGGGGCGGAGCCGAGGCAGAGGCCAAGAAGGCGCGCGGCCGGGGCGACCGGGCCGCGCGCAACACCCTGGGGAAGGTGGAGCGGGACCTCGCGGCCTTCGCGGAGAAGTTGCGGTCCGTGCGGGTGCTGGATCCTGCGTGCGGCTCGGGCAACTTCCTGTACGTGAGCCTCAAGCAGTTGCTGGATCTCGAGAAAGAGGTATCGCGGTTCGCCGGGGAGATCGGGCTAAACGCCTTCTTCCCAGGGGTCAGCCCCGAACAACTCCACGGCATCGAGAAAAGCCCCTACG
>DATFPF010000187.1:0-13102 GCA_035264945.1 Rubrobacter sp. | reverse complement strand
CGGAGATTCGTGTTGGGGCGCCGGGCCCGGTGGTGCTGTACCTTTCCGGATACGGGAAAGGAGCCGGCATGAAAGAAGTCGATTTCTACTACGATCTCGTAAGCCCTTACTCGTACCTGGCGCACCGCGAGGTCTCGCGTATCTGCGCCGAGCACGGCGCGAGGTTGTCGCTGAGGCCGATGCTGCTCGGGGCGGTTCACAACGCCGTCGGTCTTCAGGCCCCGGTGGCGACCCCAGCCAAGGCCCGCTACCAGGCGAAGGACATCCAGCGCTGGGCTGGGCGCTACGGCCTGCCGATGGTGTTCCCGAATCCCTTCCCGTTTCGGACCCTCAAGACCATGCGCGCCGCGATGTTCCTGAAGGACGGGGGGGATCTGGAGTCGTTTACCCGCGAGGCCTTCGCCCTGTACTGGGAGGAGGGCGGCGCCCCGAAGGGCCTCGAGGAGGCGGACGAGGACGAGCCCCTCTCCGAGGCGGCGCGGCGCGTCGGCGCCGACCCTGGGGAGGTGCTCGCGGGGGCCTCCGCCCCAGAGGCCAAGGAGGCGCTCAAGGCCGCGACGGGCGAGGCCGTGGGGCGCGGCGTCTTCGCGGCGCCTACGTTCTTTGTGGGGGACGAGATGTTCTGGGGCAACGACAGGCTCCAATTCGTCGAGGAGGCGCTGAAGCGGGGCTAGGGGTATCGCGCCAGGAGGCCTCGTGCCGGGGGTTGTTGTTTTCCTTTACGCGCGTCCCTAGAATGCTTCGGAGGCGGGTAGAGGGGCACGAGGAGCGGGGATGAGCGGATCTTTCACGGGTCGGTCAACGGGTCGGACAGCGCGTAGGGTGCCCGGGGGTGAGGCATGCTAGCGGCGGATGCCTCGAAGAGGCGGGGCGCGGTCCCCTTCTCGCTGCTGTGCGGGGCGGTGCTTGCGCTGGCCGCTGTGCTGCTGGCGATGGGCCCCGTCCGGGCGCAGGTAGCCCCGAGTTGCGAGGACAGGCAGGGGCCGCAGGTGCCCGGGGCCGAGAGGCAGGACGCGGACTGGTGCCCGGACCTTACCACTAGGACCCTCGCGGCCGACCAGGACCACACAAGGGAGGACGACTGGGTAGGGCTCAACGCCCTCGAGACAGCCAACCCGGCGGGTACCGAGCTGATCCCGGGCATACAGATCGACGGCTACTTCCCCGACTCCTCGAAGACCAATTGCTACAACAACGAGGAGGACGACGGGTTCCCTTGCCACGACTCGCAGTTCGTGATCCGCCTGCCCGAGAGAGAGGACTGGAACGGCAAGCTGGTGATCACGGGCGCGCCAGGGGTGCGCAAGCAGTTCGCGCTCGACTTTATCATCAGTGACTTCGTGCTCTCCAAAGGATACGCCTTCGCCTCAACGGACAAGGGCAACACCGGCCAGAACTTCTGGGACGACGGATCCGAGCCAGGCGGCTCGGTTGCCGAGTGGCACCGCAGGGTCGAGCAGCTCACGAGGGCCGCGAAGACCACCGTCGAGCGCCGTTACGGCAAGAGGCCCGATTTCACCTACATGACGGGCATCTCCAACGGCGGCTACCTTACCCGATACGCCATAGAGAACACCCCCGAGCTCTACGACGGCGCCGTGGACTGGGAGGGCGTGCTGTGGCGCCGGAACGGGCCCAACCTGTTCACCCATCTCCCGCAGGCCCTCAGGCACTACCCCGAATGCAAGACCTCGGCCCCCGCGTACGACAACCACGCCTGCGAGCTAATGCGCAGGGCGGGCTACCCGAAGGGCTCGGAGTTCCTGTGGGAGGAGCACTACGTGGCGTACTGGGACCTCACCCAGCGCATCTACAGGGAGGAGTTCGACCCCCGGTACGACGGCGACGCGGTGGCGGACAACGGGACGCCCGGGTACCCGTTCTGCCAGAATGAGGCCGACATCCAGGGCTGCGACGCGAACTACCAGTACAAGAAGCGGCCGGAGCGGGTCAAGGATGCCGTGGAGAAGATCTCCCTGACGGGCGACATAGGCAAACCCATGCTCACCGTGACCGGCACCTACGACAACCTGTTGCCGATCCGGCTCCACTCGGACCGCTACCGCGCCCTCATCGAGAACCAGGGCAAGGGCGGCATGCACCGCCTCTACAAGATCGAGAACGGCAACCACGTTGACTCCTACTTCGACCGCTACCGCCAGGAGCCGGCGTACGTGCGGCCCATCCTGCCGTGCTACTGGGCCGCGTTCGGGGAGCTCGAGGAGTGGGTCGAGAAGACGGGCGACAACCCCAAGCCTCCCGCCAGCACCACGGTGCCGCGCCCGGCCACGGGGGGTACCGACGAGGCCAACAGTTGCAGCATAAACGGGGAGGCAACGTACTCGACGCCGCAGGTACCCGGGGGCCCCTAGTCGGCGGGGGTGGTCATCGGGCGCGGTGGTCGGGCCTCTGCGGTCTTGCCCGGGGGCGCCCGATGGCCGGGTAAGGCGAGCCCGCGGGGCGGGCACGGTCGTCGCCGCGGGCCCCCGCGCCGCCGCACAGAGCAGCGCTTCCGGGAGGAGCCCCTATGAAACGCAACAAGGTGGTATCCGTAGAAGACGCCGTCCGGGTTGTCATGGACGGCGACACCGTCGCCACGAGCGGGTTCGTGGGTATCGGGTTCCCCGAGGAGCTCGCCCTCGCCCTCGAGAAGCGCTTCGAGGAGACGGGGGCGCCCAAGGGGCTCACCCTCGTCTACGCGGCCGGTCAGGGCGACGGCGGGAGCCGGGGCCTCAACCACTTCGCGGCCGAGGGGATGGTAGGGCGCGTAGTCGGGGGGCACTGGGCGCTCGTGCCCGGCCTGGGGAAGCTCGCCCTCGAGAACAAGATCGAGGCCTACTGCTTCCCGCAGGGCGTGATCTCGCACCTCTTCCGCGAGATCGCCGGGGGGCGACCCGGTGTGATCTCGACCGTCGGCAAGGGCACCTTCGTCGACCCGCGCCTCGAGGGCGGGAAGATGAACGCGTGCACGACGGAGGACCTCGTCCGGTTGCTTGAGGTGGACGGCGAGGAGTACCTCTTCTACAGGTCCTTCCCCATAAACGTAGCCCTGCTTCGCGGCACCACAGCGGACGAGGAGGGGAACGTCACGATGGAGCGGGAGGCGCTAACGCTTGAGAACCTCTCAATCGCCCAGGCGGCCAAGAACTCGGGCGGGATCGTGATCGTTCAGGTCGAGAGGGTGACGACCGAGCGGATCCTGAGCCCGCAGGCGGTGAAGCTGCCGGCGGCCCTGGTGGACTGCGTGGTCGTCGCCAAGCCGGAGAACCACATGCAGACCTTCGGCGAGGCCTACAACGCGGCCTACACGGGGGAGATAAAGGTCTCCTCCGGGAGCATCGCGCCCATCCCGCTCGACGAGCGCAAGGTGGTGGCGCGCCGGGCGGCGATGTTCCTGAAGATAAACGCCGTGGTGAACCTCGGGATCGGGATGCCCGAGGGCGTAGCCTCGGTGGCCAACGAGGAGGACATCCTCGACCTCATAACGCTGACCGTCGAGCCCGGCGGGTACGGCGGGATACCGGCCGGGGGGCTCTCTTTCGGGGCCGTAGCGAACGCGCAGGCGATCACGGACCAGCCATACCAGTTCGACTTCTACGACGGCGGCGGGCTTGACCAGGCGTTCCTGGGCCTGGCCGAGGTGGACGGCGAGGGGAACGTGAACGTCAGCCGGTTCGGGACCAAGCTCGCTGGGGCCGGCGGGTTCATAAACATAAGCCAGAACGCGAGGACCGTGTACTTCCTGGGCACCTTCGCCTCTCGCTCGAGCGTGACGATAGAGAACGGGAACCTCAGGATCCTCGAGCCTGGCAGGAGCAAGTTCGTGGAGAGGGTGGGGCAGGTTACGTTCTCGGGCGAGTACGCGAGGAGGCGCGGGCAGACGGTCTACTACATAACCGAGCGCTGCGTCTTCAAGCTTGTCGAGGGCGGGCTCGAGATCGTGGAGCTTGCGCCCGGGGTGGTCCTCGGCAGGGACGTGCTCTCCCAGATGGCCTTCAGGCCCATGATCCCGGACGACATCCGCTCGATGGACGCCAGGATCTTCCAGGACGGGAAGATGGGCCTCGCCGAGAGCTCGCCCATGAGCCTCGACGAGCGCGTCTCATACGACCCCGGGAACAACGCCGTCTACGTCAACTTCGAGGGGATGAGCATAGGGACCGAGGAGGAGGCCGACAAGCTCGCCGATTACCTCGACCGCTACTTCGCGAGGCTCGGGCGCAGGGTGCACGTCGTCGTCAACTACGACAACTTCGACCTCGCCCCGGCCGCCCGCGACACCTTCTTCGCGATGGTCAAGCACAACGAGGACTGCTACTTCCTCTCCTCGACCCGCTACTCCACCGACGCCTTTTTCAGGCACCAGCTCAAGGAGGACTTCGCCGAGGCCGAGCTTGACCAGCGCATCTACCGCAACTTCGACGAGGCGCGCAAGAGCCTGCGCGTGAGGGACCTGTAGATAGTACCTGTAGACAGTACCTCGTGGCCTATACTGGGAGGGCTGGCGGTGGCAGGGGTCTCTCCGAACTGGAGGAGGACGTGCACGACGCTTCGATAGCGCCGGGAGCTTCGGCGATCGACGTTGACTTGGCGGGGCGCAGGGCGCTCGTCACCGGCGCGGCGAGCGGCATAGGGAGGGCCGTGGCCGGGCGGCTGGCCCGGGCGGGTGCTGCGGTAACGGTGCTCGACCTCGACGGCGGGGCCGCGGAGAAGGTGGCGGGGGAGATCGGCGGCGAGGCCCTGCAGGCCGACCTCTCGGATTACGGTGTGCTCGACGCCTTGGAGTTCGAGGCGGACATCTTGGTGAACAACGCGGGCCTGCAGCACGTCGCGCCCGTGGAGGAGTTCCCGCCAGAGAAGTTCTCCATGATCCTGCGGGTAATGCTGGAGGCGCCGTTCAGGCTCGCGCAGAAGGCGTTGCCCGGGATGTACGAGAAGGGCTGGGGGCGGGTGGTAAACGTCTCATCCGTTCACGGCCTCGTGGCCTCGCCGTACAAGTCTGCGTACATCTCAGCCAAGCACGGCCTCGAGGGGTTCTCGAAGACCGTGGCGCTGGAGGGAGGACCCAAGGGCGTTACCTCGAACTGCATATGTCCCGCCTACGTGCGCACGCCGCTGGTCGAGAACCAGATTGCGGACCAGGCGCGGACCCACGGCATCTCCGAGGACGAGGTGGTGGAGAAGATCATGCTGACGGAGCCGGCCATCAAACGCCTGGTCGAGCCGGAGGAGGTGGCCGAGCTTGCCGCCTTTCTCTGCACGCCCCAGGCCTCTTTTATCACAGGCGCGTCCCTGACGATGGACGGCGGGGCAACCGCCCACTGATGCGCCCGCGTAGTTTACAGAGACCGCAGAGGAGAGGATGCGCATGACCGAGACCACAGAAGGAACCCTCCTCTGGGAGCCCTCCGAAGGGTTCAAGGCGAACGCGACGATCACCCGCTACATGGGATGGCTCGCGGAGGAGAAGGGCCTCCCGTTCGACGACTACACCGCGCTCTGGGAGTGGTCCGTGACGGACATCGACGGCTTCTGGTCGAGCCTGTGGGAGTTTTTCGACGTCCAGTCCTCGGAGCCCCACGACGCCGTGCTCGGGCGACGCGAGATGCCCGGGGCCGAGTGGTTCCCCGGGGCCGAGCTGAACTACGCCGAACACGTCTTCCGCAACGCCAACCCGGACGGGCCGGCCCTCGTCCACGCCTCCGAGCTGCGCCAGACCGGCGAGACCTCCTGGGCTGACCTGGAGACCCGGGTCGCCGCCTTCGCCGCGGGCCTCTCCGGAATGGGCGTGGGGCGCGGCGACAGGGTGGTGGCTTACCTGCCGAACGTGCCAGAGGCGGTAGTGGCGTTTCTGGCGTGCGCCACTTTGGGCGCCGTGTGGTCGAGCGCCTCGCCCGACTTCGGGGCCGGGAGCGTCGTGGACCGGTTCGCCCAGATCGGGCCCAAGGTACTCGTCGCCTGCGACGGCTACCGCTACGGGGGAAAGGACTTCGACAGGACCGACGTCGTCGCGAGGTTGCAGGCCGAGATCCCGACCCTCCAGAAGACCGTGCTCCTCCCCTACCTCGACGAGGCGGCCGACGCCGCGGCCCTCGACGACGCCGTGCTGTGGGAAGACGTGCTCTCCGCCAACGAGGGCGCCGAGCTGTCCTTCGAGCGCGTCCCCTTCGACCATCCCCTCTGGGTGCTCTACTCGTCAGGGACCACAGGGCTGCCGAAGGCCATCGTCCACAGCCAGGGCGGTATCCTGCTGGAGCACCTCAAGAAGGCCAGCCTGCACATAGACCTGGGACCACGGGACCGCTTCTTCTGGTTCACGACGACGGGCTGGATGATGTGGAACCTGCTCGTCGGCGGCCTGCTCGCCGGGGCCACAGCCGTCCTCTACGACGGCAGCCCAGCCCACCCTGACATGGGCAGGCTCTGGAAGCTGGCTGAAGAGACCGGCATTACCCACTTCGGGACCAGCGCGGGCTACCTCACCGGCTGCATGAAGGCCGAGATAGAGCCGGGCCGCGACTTCGACCTCTCCGCGCTAGAGGGCGTGGGCTCGACCGGCTCGCCGCTCCCGCCGGAGGGCTTCGGGTGGGTCTACGGGCACGTCAAGGAGGACGTGTGGCTCTACTCGACCAGCGGCGGCACGGACCTGTGCACGGCCTTCGTCGGGGGGGTTCCGCTCTTGCCCGTGCGGGCCGGGGAGCTCCAGGCGCGCTCGCTAGGGGCGGCCGTCCACGCCTTCGACCCCGAAGGCAAGCCCGTCGTCGGCGAGGTGGGGGAGATGGTGATAACCCAGCCCATGCCATCCATGCCCGTCTTTCTGTGGAACGACCCCGACGGAGAGCGCTACAGGGAGAGTTACTTCGACGTGTACCCCGGCGTGTGGCGTCACGGGGATTGGATCCTGGTCAAGGACATTGGCGGCTGCGTCATCTCCGGGCGAAGCGACTCGACAATAAACCGCGGCGGCGTCAGGATGGGCACCAGCGAGATCTACTCGGCCGTCGAGGGCGTGGAGGAGGTAGCGGACAGCCTCGTGGTGGACATCCCGAGGCCGGGCGGCGAGTCCTTTATGCCCCTCTTCGTCGTGCTCGAGGAGGGCGTCGAGCTAGACGAGGACCTCAAGAAAAAGATAAACGGAAGCATCCGCGAGCGGACCTCCCCACGCCACGTCCCGAACGAGATCTTCGCCGTCCCCGACGTCCCGAAGACCCTCAACGGCAAGAAGCTCGAAGTGCCGGTAAAGAAGATCCTCTCCGGCACCCCGCCGGACGAGGCCGCGAGCCGCGACTCTTTAAGCAACCCCGAGTCGCTCGACCGCTTCGCCGAGCTCTCCGAGAGACTCTGACCCGCCTGGCGTCTTCCGGCACCGTTTGACTCGGGTCGCGGGCTGCTTTAGGCTGCATCCGCAGTTACAAGGGGAAAGGGGCAGATCCGGGTCGGAAAACAGGGTACGCGCGCAGGAGCTTGCCGGTCTAACGCGAGTTTGGGACAGGGGTGATGGGAGGCATGCATGGCTAACGCGGGCGCGG
This sequence comes from Rubrobacter sp., assembly GCA_035264945.1. GTDB lineage: Bacteria > Actinomycetota > Rubrobacteria > Rubrobacterales > Rubrobacteraceae > Rubrobacter_D. Next base: position 5,573 of record DATFPF010000187.1, on the reverse strand, counting down.
TAAACCAGGAGGCGCCGGAGAGGTCCATCCTGAAGGTGGCGCTGACGGCGCTGGCGGGGTCCAGCATCGAGTGGTACGACTTCTTTATCTACGGGACGGCGGCGGCGCTAGTCTTCCCTAACCTCTTCTTCCCCGGCTTCGGGGACACGGCGGCAACCATCCTCTCCTACTCGACCTTCGCCGTCGCATTCGTGGGGAGGCCGGTGGGCGGGCTCATCTTCGGGCACTTCGGGGACAAGTTCGGGCGCAAGAGGGCGCTGGTTACGGCCCTGGTCCTGATGGGCGTAGGCACGACGGCCATAGGGCTCCTGCCGGGCTACGCGATCATCGGCATCGCGGCGCCCATCTTGCTCGTCACGCTGCGCTTCTTGCAGGGCATCTGTATCGGCGGCCAGTGGGGCGGCGCGGTGCTCCTGGCGACAGAGAGCGCCCCGTCAGAGAAGCGCGGCTTCTACGGCAGCTTCGCCCAGATCGGCGTGCCGGTGGCCGTCCTGATCTCCAACATCCTCTTCCTGATAATCGCCGCCACCCTCGGCGACGGGGCGTTGGTCGCGTGGGCCTGGCGGATACCGTTCCTCCTTAGCGTGCTGCTGATCGGACTCGGGCTCTACATCCAGCTCAAGCTGGAGGACACCCCGGCCTTCAGGCACTTGCAGGAGTACCGCGAGCAGCACCAGACAGAGGAGGAGCGGCGCGAGGCCGAGGAGGCCGCCGGCTCCCCGGTGTGGGAGGTCTTGAGGACCTACCCCAAGGAGATAGCGCTCGCCGCAGGTGCGTTCATAGCCATAAACGCCAACTTCTACATCCTCATAACCTACATCCTCGACTACGCCACGGCCGAGGTCGGGCTGCCGCAGTCCACGGTCTTGACGGCCGTCCTGATCTCCTCTGTGGCAAGCCTCATCGCCATTGCGGGCTTCGCGGCCCTCTCCGACCTTATAGGGCGCCGCATACCCTACATGGCCGGGGCCGTCCTGCTCGGCCTGTGGGGCCTGTTCGCCTTCTGGCCGCTCGTGGACAGCGGGAGCCCCGGCGCGCTCGTGCTCGCGCTGGTTCTGGCCCAGATCTTCCTGAGCATGATGTACGGGCCGCAGGCCGCGTTCTACTCGGAGATCTTCTCGACCAAGGTCCGCTACTCGGGGGCCTCGATGGGGTACCAGATCGGCTCTGTCTTCGGCGGCGCCCTCGCCCCTATCGTCGCGACCGCGCTTCTGGCCGCCACCGGCACCTCCTTCGCAATCGGCGCCTACATGGCCCTGGTCTGCGCCATAACCGGCGTCTGCGCCTTCCTCCTCTCGGAGACCTACGGCCGCGACATGGACGAGACGCGGGATAGATCTCCCGGCCGGGCGACGACCGGGGTGCAGGAGCCGACCACCTAAACACACCACAAAGGCCACAACCGAGATGCCTCCCGCCCCGACGGTTGCGGGGGGCATCCCGCGCGACTGAGAGGCGAAACCTTGTACGAGACCATCCTCTTCGAGAAGGCGGACGGCGTCGCCGACGTCGCCCTGAACCGCCCGAAGAAGCTCAACGCCTTCGACGGCACGATGCACGAGGAGTTGTACGCGGCCCTCGACGACGCCGCGAACGACGACGGGGTACGGTGCGTCGTGCTGCGGGGGGAGGGGCGCGGCTTCTCCGCCGGGGCCGACCTGGCCCAGATCATCGCGGGCTCGGACGGCGCCCCCGACCTCGGCGAGTACCTTCGCAACACCTACAGCCGCCTGGTCAAACGGATGGTCTCGATGGAGAAGCCAATCGTCGCCTCGCTCCACGGCCCGGTCTACGGCGCGGGCGTCGGCATCTCGCTCGCCTGCGACCTGCGGGTGGCCGCCCGTAGCGCCAAGTTCTCGGTGGCTTTTATCAAGATAGGCCTGATGCCCGACGCGGGGGTCTCGTTCTTCCTGCCCCGCGTCGTCGGCCTCGGCCGCGCGCTCGAGATGAGCCTGCTCGGCGACCCCGTCGGGGCCGACGACGCCCTCCGCACGGGGCTCGTCAACAGGGTGGTCCCTGACGAGAGGCTATCGGAAGAGACCGCCGCCCTCGCCTCGCGCCTCGCCGCGATGCCGACGGCCGCCATCGGCAGGACGAAGGGGGCCGTCTACGCGAGCTTCGAGAACGACCTAGACGCGGTGCTGGAGCGCGAGGCCGAGGGCCAGACCTTCTGCGGCTACAGCGCGGACCACGAGGAGGGCGTCGCCGCGTTCTTCGAGAAGCGGGAGGCGAGGTTCACGGGGCGGTAGGTGCCCTACCGCCGCCCCTCCAGTTCCGGGCCACTTCGTCCCGGTAGCGAGTAGAAGAGCGCCCCGCCGCGGCCCTCGAGGGTAAGGTGGCCGCCGCCGGCGAGTTCCGAGAGCATCCTGTCAGCCTCGCGGACGGTGAGCGAGGTCTCCATTGCCGCCTCGGCCGGGGTGATGCTCCCGCCGTTGTCCCGGATCGCCGAGAGCAGCTCGCGCTCGGTGCCGCGCCCTGGGGAGACGGAGCCCCGCTTCTGCTGCTGGAGCTTCGAGACGCCGAGGGCGCCGAGGACGAGGGCCGGGAACATAAAGACGAAGACCGGGACGAGCACCCCCGAGGTGATGCCGACGGAGACGCCGAAGAGGGCGAAGGCAAGGGCCAGCGCGAGCAGGACGTAGGGACCGGCGTTCGAGGCGTCCGAGGTTTCGTCCTGGCGGCCGACCTCCCGCCGCTCGTCGCGTCCCTCCAGGTCGCCCAAGTTGCCTCCGATCCGCCGCCTCCGGTACTGGGAAAATTCTACCCTGGCGCCCGGGGCGACACACGCCCCGGGCGCCTGCGCCCCCGAAGGCGCTTCTGTAAGATGGGGACCGTTTTTCGGCCTGGAGGCGGGACCACATGCGGAGAACCGAGAGGACCGTTCGTTGAAGCGGCTGCGGGTGCTCATGACGCGGCAGGAGATCGTGCCGGAGAGGCTCGCCGGCGCCACGGTCGTCGTCCTCGACGTCTTTATGGCGACGACTACCCTGCTCGAGATCCTGGAGAACGGCGCCAGCGACGTCTACCCGGCGGAGAACCTGGAGGAGGCCGAGGGGCTCCGCGCGAAACTAGGACCGGACGTCCTGCGCGGCGGCGAGCAGGACGCCGCCCGCATAGACGGCTACGACCACGGCCCCTTCCCCGAGGAGTACGCGCCAGGGGTCGTCAGGGAAAGGGACGTCATCTTCGTCACCACCAACGGCACCCGCGCCATCGCCGACGCCGCGGGCGCCGGGCGCGTCCTGCTCGGCTGCCTGCGCAACGCCCCTGCCGTGGCCCGCGAGTTGGAGGAATCTGGTACCGATTCGGTCTACCTGGTCTGCGCGGGCTCGGCCGGCCGCTTCACCGTCGAGGACTTTCTGGGCGCCGCCACGATCATCTCCCGAATGGACCCGTCCGGCTGGCGCCTGAACGACGCCGCCTGGCTCGCCACGGACTTCGCCCGCCGGCACGAGGGCAACGTCCACGGAGTGCTAAGGGAGAGCCGGGCCGGCCGCTGGTTCGTCGATAACGACCGGATGGACGCCTTCGCCTTCGTCGCCGACGTCGGCGCGAGCGGCCTCGTGCCCGAGGTCGTCGGCGGCAGGGCTATAGTCTAGGCTTTGGGGCGCGAGGCATCGAGGCACAAGGCCAAGAACCACAAAAACCTCAGAACCTGGAACCTCAGAACCTGGAACCCGAACTCGAAAGGATACCGATGTCCGAGACGATGGAAGTCCGCGAGGGCGAGGGGTTCGACCCGGGGGTCGTCGAGGGCGTCCTGCGCGAGAAGATAGAAGGGCTGCCAGAGGGTGAGCTCGAGGTAAGGCAGTTCCCCTACGGCGCGTCAAACCTTACGTACCTGCTGAAGATGGGGGACTGGGAGGGCGTGCTGCGCCGCCCGCCGCGGGGGCCCATACCGCCCAGGGCGCACGACATGGGGCGGGAGTCGAGGATCCTCTCGAAGCTGCACGCGGCCTACCCGCTGGCCCCGAGGCCCTACTTCTTCATGGACGACGAGGAAATCGTCGGCGCGCCCTTCTACGTGATGGAGAAGCGGGCGGGCGTGGTGCTCCACGAATCCTTACCTGGGGGCGTCGAGCCGGACGAGAGATTGTGCCGCGGGATCTCCCGGACGGTCGTCGACACCCTCGTCGAGCTGCACGCCGTGGACCCGTGGGAGGCGGGCCTCGGGGACCTCGGCAGGCCCGAGGGGTTCCTCGAGCGCCAGACCAGGGGTTGGATAGGCCGCTACGACCAGGCGAAGACCGACGAGATAGGGGAGGTGGGGCCGCTCACCGACTGGCTCGCGTCAAACGTGCCCCAGAGCCCTGCCCCGACAATCATCCACAACGACTACAAGCTCAACAACCTCATCCTCGACCCAGACGACCTGACGGAGGTAAGGGCCGTGCTCGACTGGGAGATGGCGACCGTTGGCGACCCGCTCTTCGACCTCGCCGTCTCGCTCTCCTACTGGGTCGAGCCCGACGACCCCGACGACCTCAAGGCCGTCATGCCCACCGTAACCGCCACGCCGGGCTTCATGACCCGGCGGGAGCTTATCGACCGCTACGCCAAAGGGAGCGGGCGCGATCTCTCGGAGATGCACTGGTACGTGGTCTTCGGCTACTTCAAGCTCGCCGGCATCCTGCAGCAGATCTTCGCCCGCTGGAAAGTTGGGCAGACGCAAGACCCGCGCTTCGCCACCTTCGGCGAGCGGGTAAGGACCCTGATCCTGCACGCAGAAGACCTCTCCCGCACCGGCGACGTATGACTACAACGAGGGTGGGCGTCCTCGGCACCGGCACCATGGGCGCCGGCATCGTCCAGCTCGCCGCCCAGTCTGGCCACGAAGTAGTTGCCTGCGACGCCTCGGTCGAGGCCCTCGAGAAGGCCCAGCTCTACGTGCGAAGGGGAATGGAACGCTTCGTCCGGAGGGGCGCCTTCTCCGATGAAGAGGCCGCGGCCCACTACGACCGCATCCACTGGACCACGAACCCCGAGGACCTCCGCGGGGCAGGCGTAGCGATAGAGGCCATAGTTGAGAAGACCGGGCCCAAGAAGGAGGCCCTCGCCGCCCTCGACGCCCTGCTCCCGCCCGAGGCGTGCATCTTCACAAACACGTCCTCGATCCCCATAACCAGCCTCGCGGACGCCACCAACCGCCCCGAGAAGGTCTGCGGCACCCACTTCTTTACCCCGCCCCCGGTCCGCGAGGCCGTCGAGATACCGCGCGGCTCGACAACCAGCGACGAGACCGTCGAGCGTGCGAAGGAGTTCGTCCGCTCCCTTGGCAAAGAGCCCGTCGTCGTGGACGGCGAAGTACCCGGCTTCGTCGCCAACCGCTTCCTCATCCCGATGCTCCTCGAAGCCTGCCGCCTCCTCGAACGCGATGCCGCCCCCAAGCGAGACATAGACCTCATAGTGAAAAAAGGCCTCGGCCTGCCCATTGGCCCCTTCGAGCTAGGCGACTTCATAGGCCTCGACGTGGCCCTGGACGTCACATCCCGCGTCCACGAAGCGACCGGCGACCCCTACTACGAGCCGCCAAAAGTACTGAGGGATCTGGTACGGTCCGGCAAGCTGGGCCA
>DATFPF010000186.1:0-16783 GCA_035264945.1 Rubrobacter sp. | reverse complement strand
GCCCAGCCTTCGAAGGCGGCGGATGCGGCCTTCACGGCCCGGTCTACGTCCTCTTTGGTGGAGAGGGGGGTCTCTCCTATGACCCTGCCGGTGGCCGGGTCGTAGACGGGCTCGGTCCCGCGGCCGTCGCCGTCCTCCCAGGAACCCCCTATAAAGTTGCGGACTTCGTGGCTCTTTCTGGACGCCTGCACTGCGCCTCCTTTCCCGGGCGGGGAGACCCCGCCACCTGCCCGCCGCTTTGGACTACCTGTCGCCCTGGCGGAGCGCCTCGAGGTTCTTCTGGTAGAGGGCGAACGGGGCGTTCATGAGGCTGGTGTAGCTCTCCGTCGCCTCGGTCAGCATCTTCTGGAAGGCCTCCATCTGCTGCTGGGAGCCCTCGACCATACCGCGGGCGATGGCCTCGCTGCTCTCGACCTGGCTCTGTAGCTCGCCTGTGACCTTCTCGAAGAAGCCCTGGGTGAGCTCCGTGTTCTTCTCCTGAAGGTTGGAGACCTTCTCCACGACCTCCTTGTATGATTCCATGCTCTCGGCCAGGGCCTTGTTGGTGCGGGCCTGGGCCTCCAACGACTCGTCCACGACCTTGACGTAGGACTCCATCGCCCGGGTCAGCGCCCGATTAGTCTCGGCCTGGCTCTCCAGGAGCCCGGTGAGGCTCTGGACCCAGTCCTGGGCGAGCCCGACGTTGCGCTGCTGGGCCTCCACGGCGCTCTGCACGACCGTCCGGTACGACTCGCCGAACGCCCCGGCCAGGTCCCCGGCCGCGCCCTGTTTGCCACTCTCGGACATACGTCCCTCCTTCTCGCCGCCCTTCGCCGACATTCTAAAGCAAATCTCTAGGTTTCAGGCATGAGGCTTTGAGGTCTACGGCGACCCAGATCCGGGAGGGTCGCGAGCCGTCCGTACCGGGCGGTCGTTTGTTCGGGGGACTCGGAGGGCAACTAGGGGGGCGGAAATTATCTCTGTCGGAAGGATCTTGCATGAGAGCAATGGTGACGCCGCGGTTCGGTGGGTCAGAATTTTTCGAGGAGAGGGAAGTGGAGACGCCGCAGGCCGGGCCGGGGGAGGTTCTGGTCAAGGTCGTCGTCGCGGGAACAAACCCGGTGGACGCCAAGTTCCGGGCGGACGGGTCTTTCGCGGGGCTGGAGCCGCCGGTGGTGCTCGGCTCGGACGTGTCGGGGGTTGTCGAGGAGGTCGGTGCGGGGGTTGGGGATCTGGCCCCGGGGGACGAGGTTTACTACACGCCGGAGATCTTCGGCCCCGGCTCAAACGGCGGCTACGCCGAGTATCACCTCGCCCGGGCGGACATCGTGGCGAAGAAGCCGGCCTCCATCTCCCACGAGGAGGCCGCGGCCGTGCCGCTGGCCGGGGGAACCGCCTACGAGGCGCTCGTGAGGAGGCTCGCGGTGCGAATCGGGGAGACCGTCCTCATCCACGGCGGGGCCGGGGGCGTCGGGTCGTTCGCCGTCCAGATCGCGCGCTCCGCCGGAGCCCGCGTCATCGCCACCGCAGGTCCCGACAACCAGCAGACCCTGAGGGAACTCGGCTCCGATGTCGCCCTCGACTACACGCAGGCAAACGCCGTAGAGGCAGCCCTCGAGGAGACGGGCGGGGCCGGCGTTGACGCGGTCTTCGACTGCGTGGGCGGCGGGACGGTGGTAGAGAGCATACCGGCCACGAGGCCCTTCGGGCGGCTGGCGACGATCCTCGGCGCGCAGGGCGACCTGACGCCGCTCTACGTGAACAACCAGACATTGCACGGCGTCTTGCTCATGCGCGAGCGGGCGCGCCTGGACGAGATGTCGCTGCTGCTGGAGCGCGGGCAGATGAGGCCGCTGGTGGACGAGGTCCTTGACCTCAACCGGGTCGGCGAGGCCCACGAACGGCTGGACTCCGGCCACGGGCGCGGCAAGGTGGTGCTGCGGGTCTCGGAGGGCTAGCCGGATTCGCCGTTGCAGAGATGCGGGCGGGCGACTACCATCTTCGGCATGGATACCATGCGCGCAACGACCAGGGAAGCGCTCGCCTGTCAACTAGAGGAAGCAAGAGAGCGGACCCGGTTCCTGCTCCGGGCCGTCTCGGACGAGGATTTGGCCGTCCAGCACGACCCTATTATGAGCCCCCTGATCTGGGACTACGGCCACATCGGCAACTACGAGGAGCTGTGGCTTCTGGAGATGGCCTTCGGCAGGGGCCTCTCCGACCGGGCCCTCTACGACGTGTACGACGCCTCCCTGCACCCGCGCGAGGAACGGCCCTCCCTGAACCTCCTCGACCGCGCCGACGCAGGCCTTTACCTCGACGCCGTCCGCGAGGCCGCGCTCGGGACGCTCGAAGGGGCCGACCTCGAGGGCGACGACCCGCTCCTCAAGGACGGCTTCGTCTACCACATGATCCTGCAGCACGAGTACCAGCATGACGAGACGATGCTCCAGACGCTACAGCTGGCCAAGACCCGCTACAGACCGCACGAGCCGCCCGAGCTTTCCGCGAGCGACCCGGCGGCCGGGGGCGAGATGGTCCGCGTCCCCGGCGGCCCGTTCGTCATGGGCACGGACGACCGGGCGCGGGCGCTGGACAACGAGCGCGGCGTTCACGAGGTGGACGTCCCCGGCTTCTACCTGGACAAGACCCCGGTGACCAACCGCGCCTACCTCGAGTTCATCGAAGGCGGCGGCTACGCCAACGCGGACCACTGGGACCCGGAGGGTTGGGCCTGGGTCGAGGCCGAGGGCATCACGGCGCCCAAGCACTGGTACCAGCCGGATCCCCACTCCTGGTGGACGGTGTGCTTCGGCTTCGACGAGCCGCTGCGGATGGACGCCCCGGTCGTTCACGTCTCCTGGTACGAGGCCGACGCGTACGCTCGGTGGGCGGGCAAGCGCCTCCCCACGGAGGCGGAGTGGGAGAAAGCGGCCTCCTGGGACCCCGATTCGGGGACCGGGAGGCCGTTTCCGTGGGGCCACGAGCCCTGGACCCCGAAGAAGGCGAACCTCGACCAGCTCGCCCTACGCCCCACCCCCGTCGGCTCCTACCCCGCGGGGGCCAGCCCCTGTGGCGTGCTCGGCATGATCGGGGACGTCTGGGAGTGGACCGCGAGCGAGTTCTCCGCCTACCCCGACTTCGAGAGCTTCCCGTACAGGGAGTACTCCGAGGTCTTCTTCGACGACGGTTACAAGGTCCTCCGCGGCGGCTCCTGGGCCACCCGCCCCGGCGCCGTCCGCAACACCTTCAGGAACTGGGATTTCCCCCTCCGCCGCCAGCTCTTTGTAGGATTTCGCTGTGCGAAATCCTAGCTTTCAGCCGTCAGCGGTCAGCCTTCAGCTCAAATGTTTCGATTCGTCGCCCCGCGCGTCGGCCATAGCGCTTCGGGCAGGTCCGAGAAACCCCCGTTGTCGGGCGGCTACCACGCGGACCAGAGGAATGCTGAAGGCTGGCCGCTGAAAGCTGACCGCTAAAATGTGCCGCCTCGCCGCCTACCTGGGCGGAGCCGAGACGACGCTCTCTTCGCTCGTGCTGGAGCCCGAGCATTCGCTGCTGGTGCAGAGCTACGCGCCCAGGGAGATGATGAGCGGGGTGGTCAACGCGGACGGGTTCGGGGTCGGGTGGTACGCGCCGTGGAGCGGTGAGGAGCCCGCGGTGTACCGCTCGGGGACGCCGCTGTGGGCGGACAGAAGCTTCGCGGGGATGGCGGGCAAGATCCGTTCCTCGGTCGTGTTCGCCGCCGTGCGGAGCGCCACGCCTGGACTCCCGGCGGAGGAGAGCGGGGTGCCGCCCTTTGCCTCCGGGCGCTTCACCTTTATGCACAACGGCGCTATCGAGGGCTTCCGGCACGGGCCCATGCGTACCTTGCGCGACTCTTTGGGCGACGAGTCCTACGCGGGCCTGCTCGGGGTGACCGACTCGGAGACGGTCTTCGCCGTCGCCTTGGACCGGCTGGGGGAGGGCGCGGGGCTCGGAGAGGCCCTGGAGGAGACCGTGCGTCGCGTTTCGAAAGCGTGCGCGGACCTCGGGAGGCGCGCCACCCTCAACCTCGCCCTGACGGACGGCCGGGGGATGGCCTTCGTCCGCCACGCCACCGAGGGACCCGGCAACTCGCTCTACCTGCTGGAGGACGGGGACCGTTACCCCGGGGGGGTCATCGTCGCCTCCGAGCGCCTCGACGGGGACGCCGGCTGGCGGGAGGTGCCGGACCGCCACATGCTGACGGTGGACGGGGAGCACGGAGCGGCGATGCGACCGTTGTCTTGAAACACCAGACCGAGGGGGAAGACGTGACGCGAGAAGGTACCGTGGAGGTGATCTCGCTCGGCGGGACCGGGGAGGACGCCGGGCAGATGGCGCGCGACGTGCGGGCGGGTCTTGCGGCGAGCCCGAAGGACCTCTCCCCGTGGCCCAAGTACTTCTACGACGAGGAGGGCTCGCGGCTCTTCGAGGAGATCACGGCCCAGCCCGAGTACTACCAGACGGGCGCAGAGCTCTCGATCCTCAAGGGCCGCTCCGAGGAGATAGTCGCCCAGACCGGCTGCCGGGAGCTCGTCGAGCTCGGCTCCGGCTCGGCGAGCAAGACCCGCGCCCTTATCGAGGCAATGCTCGCCGCGGACGGCCGCCCGCCCCGCTACGTGCCGCTGGACGTGAGCGGGAGCGCGCTCAGGGAGAGCGGAGAGAGGCTCGTCTCCGAGTACCCGGGCCTCGAGATCCAGGGCTTTATAGGGGACTTCGACCTCTCTTTGGGGCGCCTGCTCGGGCGCCCGTCGGACCGCGGGCGGCTCGTCGCCTTTCTCGGCGGCACCATCGGCAACTTCACCCCGGAGAAGCGCCGGGGGTTCCTCGGCGCCCTGCGGGCCGGGCTGCGCGACGGGGACCGCGCCCTGATCGGGCTCGACCTCGTCAAAGACGAACGTGTCCTCGAAGCCGCCTACAACGACGCCGCGGGCGTTACCGCCCGGTTCAACAGGAACATGATCCGGGTCATCAACCGCCGCCTCGGCGCCGACCTCGACCCGGCCCTCTTCTCACACCGCGCCGTCTACGCCGCCGACCGGGAACGCATCGAGATGTGGCTCCACTCCGAGGCGGAGCAGTCGGTGAGCACCCCGCACCTCGAGGTCCACTTCGATAGAGGTGAGGGCGTCCGGACCGAGATCAGCGCCAAATTCACCCCCGACTCCGCCGCCCTAACTTTCGAAGAAGCCAGCCTCGAGCTACTTGACCTCTACACCGACGACCGGAACCTCTTCGCCCTCGCCCTCGCCAAAGGCGTTTAGTGAAAAGCTTTCGGCGGCCAGCTATCAGCTCTTTCGCTGACGGCGGTAATGTGAACCCGAAAGCGATCGACCCGAATCCTCGTACGGCTACCGGCGGGCGCTGCCGCTGGCCCAAGGCCCAACAACAAAATGCTGAAAGCTGACCGCTGACAGCGCGGCTCGCTCCGCGAGCCGCTACAGCGCCGAGTCCATCCAGCGGGGGAACCTGGACCAGAAGGCCCTCTGCCCGAGGTCCCAGGCGCGCACGAACGGCCTCCGCACGAGGGCTTCGAGGCGCAGCGTTACCGTGGTGCCCCCTACTCCCTCCTCGGCCCAGAACTGGAGCCGGGTCGGGCGCGCGAGGCGCGGGCTCAGGGCGTAGGAGCCGTAGAAGTACTTGAGGTCGCGGTAGGCGGGCCGCTCCCCGGGGTTGCGCACCTCGCCGATGGCGCCGGCGGCGTTCAGGAACGGTCCGTGGTGGACGTTGAGCACGCCCGGCTCGAACCCGCCGTCCACGAACTCGACCCTGTAGGGCCACATCTGCCCTTCGACGAACGTGGCCGGATCGTTCAGCCACGCCCACACGCGGCCGACCGGGTGCCCCACGAAGAACGTCTTCTGGTAGGCGTGCTCGACGAAGCCCTCGGGGGCACCGGTGGGCACCGGGGTTCCGCCCGCCTGTCCTATAGAGTGGGGCATCGGCCTAGAAAGCGTACCGTACTCTGCAGTAGGGCATCTTCTCCGAGAGGAGCGCGCGGAACTCCCGCACGAGGCCCCGCTTGAGGTTCCGCTCGTAGCGCAGGACCCGCTCGCCGCTCGCCTGGGAGGTCTTGTGCTCCTGCACGCCAGGCCGCCAGAGGACCTTCTCGCCCTCGGGGTGCCAGCCCAGGTTAACGTCGTGCATCTCCCGCGTGTGCGTGAGGAAGATGACCTCGGCGGCGAGCTGGGCCTTCGACGCCGGGGAGAGCGCCGCGTCGAGCATCCCGAAGAGCTCGGCGTATTCCTCAAGCCAGCCGTCCTTGAAGATCACCGGCCCGAAGTTTACGTTCACCTCGTAGCCCGCCTCGACGAAGTCGTCTATGGCCGCGACGCGCCGCCAGACGGGCGAGGTGCGCACGTCCACGAGCTTCGAGGTCTCCGGCGGCATCAGGGAGAACCGCAGGCGCGTCTTGCGCCGCGGGTCGTAACCCAGAAGGTCGCGGTTCACGAACTTCGTCGCGAAGGTCGCCTTCGCGTTCGGGAGCCCGCGGAAGAGCCCGACGAGGTCGGCTACGTTGTCCGATACGGCGGCGTCTACCGAGAGGTCGCTGTTCGTCCCGAGCTCGTAGACCCAGAGGTCATCGTCGGCCTGCGAGGGCTCGAACTTGAACCCCTGCCTCGCCGCGTGCCGCTCGATGGCGCCCACGATCTCCCCGACGTTCACGAAGGTCGTTATGGGGTTGGCGTAGCCCTTGCGTCGACCGACGTAGCAGTACGAGCAGGCCATCGCGCAGCCGTTCGCCTGCGACGGTGCTATATAGTCCGCGCTGCGGTAGAAGGAACGGATGCCGAGCCCTTTCTTGACCCCGAGCACAAGCACGGTCTTCTTGTTCTTCGCCCAGTCCCCGACGCCGCCGGCGTCGCCGTGAAGCTCCGGTATGTTCCAGTGCGAAGGCACCTCGACGCGTTCGGCGTCGGGGAAGCGGGCCAGCACCTCCCGCCCCCGCCCGTACCCGGCGACGTTGGGCTCGTGGTAGATCTTCTCCACGCGCAACAACCCGCCCGCGACGGCCTGGCCCCTGCTCTTCGTCCTTCCTCTCATACTGGGATCTTAAAGGGAACACCCGTTTCCCTCAGTAACCCCCAACACCCAAAGAACACCCGCCGCTGCCTGCGGCGGGTGTTCCGGCGGGCCGTCGGCCCCTGAAGCCTTATGCCTGGGGCCTTCTTACCCGTCGTCCCGGCCGTGGACCTCGGCCGGCGGGCTCGTGGCCTCGACGGCGGTGAAGCTCTCCAGGATGTTGTAGGTGTGGGACGCCCCTTTGGGGACGATCCAGGAGTCGCCGGGCTCCAGCAGGACCATCTGGCCTTCGAGGTGAAGCTCGGCGCGGCCCCCTATGACGTAGCCCACCGTCTCGTAGTCGCGGCGGGCCTCCGGTTTGGGGTCGGAGGGCGCCTCGCCGTCCCACAGCCGCATCGAGACGGCCTTGCCATCGGCCAGGTATTTCTGGCCCATCTCGCCCTTCGGCGAGGTCTTCGAGCTCACCTTTTTGACGCTCTTGTCTTCGGTCATGACCCTCCTGGTCTCTCTGATCCTGTCCGGGAGGTTTACCTTGCTGTCGGGGGCGCTAAACGCCGGGACGCTCGGCGGGTCATCAGGCGACCGGGGAGCACAGGGGGCAGAGGCCGCGCAGGAGCACGGTGGTCTGGTCCACGACGAACTCCTCGTCGGCGCCGGAGATTCGGAGCCCCTCCACGCCCTCGACGGGCACGTCGTAGAGCCGGTCGCAATCCCGGCAGCGGAAGTGGTGATGGTCGGGGTCGGGGTTTGGGTCGTAGAGCACGGCGCCCCGGCCCTCGACGGCCTGCAGCATCCCCGCCTCCACGAACGCCGCAAGCGTGTTGTAGACGGTCGCCCGCGAGAGCTCGGGCAGCAGGCGCCGCGCCCTGGCGTAGACCTCATCGGCGGCCAGGTGCCCGCCCCCCCCGTCCCCGAAGGCGGACCACACGGCACGCCGCTGCGGGGTGACCCGTAGCCCGGCCTCCCGCATCTTCTCTTCCGCGTCTCCGCTCGCCTCTATCATCGCCCTTCTGGGGAGGGTAGTTTACTGATGTTTATCGTCTATTTTGATACGCGGCCGGAACGGCGACGGTTCGAACGTCGCGGGGAGACGCCCTCTACGCCTGAAGCCGGCGCGGGGGGTGCCCCGCGCCGGCTTCAGGCCTGACGGTTGTGTTTTCTGGGTTGCTAGAGGCGCTTGGCGATCTCGGCGATGTCCTCTTCGTTGACGCCGGGGGCGAACATCGGGGGGGCCGGGTTGAGGTCAGGCACCGAACCGCCCTCGGGGATGTCGTCCACTACCTCGCGCGGCTCGCCGGTATCCACCTGCATCCCGTTCCAGATCTCGCCCATCTGCCTGTAGTCGTCGGGGCTGAAGCGGTAAAGGAAGCGGTGGAAACCCTTGTCCATGAACTTCTTGGCGTGCGGAAAGTTGTCGCTGCGGATCTCCGGCACGGGGAGGAGCTTGGTGATGTCCGCGCCCGAGAGGTCGGAGAGGGCCTTGGCGTAGGCCTCCTGGTGGACGCCACCGCGCACGATGAGGTAGCCGATCATCTCTCGGGCTACCGGGTTCTGCGTGGCCTCGTAGACCCGGATCTTGCCCATCCTGGCCCCGGACTCGAGGAAGAAGTTGTGCAAGAGGTCCAGCTTCAGGTTGCCCGAGTTGAAGACGTTCTCCCCCGTCCAGGCCTTCCCGGCGGCCCCGCCCGGGATCGTGCCCAGGCCGAAGTTCAAAAAGTGGTCCGGGTTGCCCGTCATGCCGCTAAAGTTTAGCGGCGGCGCCACGCCGTCGGTGCTGGCCTCCGTCTGGTCGAGCAGCAGGTTGATGGTGTTGGCGACGAGCTCGATGTGGCCCATCTCCTCTGCGGCGATGTTTGCGACGAGGTCGTAGTAAGGCCGGATCTTGCTCTTGCCCCTCATGTTGAACGACTGGTAGGTGTAGTTCATGAGGGTGCTCATCTCACCGAACTTGCCGCCCATGAGCTCCTGCACGATGCCCGCGGACTCGGGGTCCGCCTGCTGCGGCCTCGGCAGCTCTATCTGTAGCTTGTCTATGCGAAGAAACATCTCACTCCTGTTCTGCGCTCCTCTCGCCAACCTCCTCTTCCTGCCCGGATTAGAAGATGTCTAAACAGATACAAAGTCTAAAGCTGCGGCCGTCGGCTTTCAGCGGTCAGATCCGTCCCGGGCGATGCCCGGCGTTGGTGGCCGGTAGAACCGCGGGCAGGGCCGACTATCCCGCGGACCGCGCCCTCGAGGGTCGACTCTTCAGTTTTGCTGGTGGCTGAGAGCTACCCAGCGTCAGGCGGGCGGGCCGGCGGCCTTCACCTCTTCGGAGACGCTCCCCTCGAACTTGGCGAAGTTCTCGCGGAAGAGGCCGGCGAGCTTCTCCGCCTGCTCGTCGTAGGACGCTCCGTCGGCCCAGGTTCCCCTCGGGTCCAGGATCTCCGTCGGCACGCCGGGCACCCCGACGGGTACGTTCAGGCCGAAGAAGGGGTCCGTGCGCGTCTCGGCGCCGTCCAGACGGCCCCCGATCACGGCCCGCACCATCTCGCGGGTGGCGGCGATGTCCACGCGCTCGCCGACGCCGTAGGGGCCGCCGGACCAGCCGGTGTTTATCAGGTAGCAGCGGGCGCCGTGCTCCTTGAGGCGGTCGGAGAGCATCGTCGCGTAGGTGGTGGCGGGCAGGGGCAGGAACGGGGCGCCGAAGCACGCCGAGAACGTAGCCTCTACCTCGGCGTCCATGTCCGCCTCCGTGCCGGCGAGCTTCGCGGTGTAGCCGGAGAGGAAGTAGTAGGCGGCCTGCTCCGGCGAGAGGGCGCTTATCGGGGGGAGCACGCCGAAGGCGTCGGCGGTCAGGAAGAGGACGGCCTTCGGGTGGGCGGCCGTGCCCGAGGGGACGGCGCCCGCTATGTACTCCAGCGGGTAGGCGACGCGGGTGTTCTCGGTGATGGAGGCGTCGGCGAAGTCGACGGCCCGCGTCCTGCGGTCCATCGCGACGTTCTCGAGCACGGCCCCGAAGCGGATGGCGTCCCAGATCTGGGGCTCCTTCTCGGGGGAGAGATCTATGGTCTTGGCGTAGCAGCCACCCTCGAAGTTGAAGACGCCCGCGCCCGACCAGCCGTGCTCGTCGTCCCCGATCAGGCTGCGCTCCGGGTCGGCTGAAAGGGTGGTCTTGCCCGTGCCCGAGAGCCCGAAGAAGAGGGCGACGTCGTCCTCTTCGTCCACGTTGGCCGAGCAGTGCATGGGCATCACGCCGTGCTCGGTCGGGAGGACGAAGTTCAGGACCGTGAAGATGCTCTTCTTGATCTCCCCGGCGTAGCGCGTCCCGCACACCAGCACGACCCGGCGCGTGAAGTCCAGACCTACGAAGGTCTCCGACTCCGTGCCGTCCTCCTCCGGCTCCATCAGCAAGCCAGGAACGGAGATCACTGTCCAGTCGGGCTCGAAGGCCTCAAGCTCAGGCCTCTCGGGACGGCGGAAGAGCTGCCTCGCGAAGAGCGCCTGCCAGGCGTGCTCGGCGACGACCTGGACGTTCAGGGCGTAGCGCCCGTCGGCGCCCGCGTTCGCGTCCACGACGAAGACCTCCTCGAGGTTCTCGACGTATCTCGCCGCCTTCTCCAGGAGCGCCCCGAACGCATCCGATGAGAACGGCTTGTTGACGGCCCCCCAGTCCACCGTCTCGCGGGTGAGGTCGTCCTCGACGATGAAGCGGTCCTTCGGGCTGCGTCCCGTGCGCTTGCCCGTGCGGACGACGAGTGCGCCTGAGGGCTCAGCGATCATGCCCTCCCTGCGCCTGACGCTCGCCTCCACGAGGCGGGCTGGCGGCAGGTTCTCGTGCACCGCGCCGAGGTTCTCCACGCCGAAGCGTTCCAGCGACTCCTTGCGTACCGCAAGATCCATGTTTTCCCCTTCGCAAGCTCCGATTCAGCGCGGCGAATGGGCGCCGCGACGCTTGCCGGATTCTAGCAAAGGCCCGTTTTACGCGCCGCCGAAAAGCGGGCCCGCTCACCGTTTCCGTGATCCGGGGCCGGGGTAGGTATGATGGTGGCGTTCGGAGCGGAGAGCTTTCCGGGAGGTAAGTGGTGACCCAGCAGATAGACCAGCGGACCGCAGGCTCGAAGGAGTGGCGCGCGCTCGCCCAGCAGCTAAGGGCCGACAGCATCCGCGCGAGCACGGGCGCGGGCTCGGGCCACCCGACCTCGTCGATGTCTGCGGCCGACCTCATGAGCGTGCTTATGAGCAAGTACCTGCGCTACGACTTCGACGAGCCCGACAACCCTGGCAACGACCATCTGATCTTCTCCAAGGGCCACGCCTCCCCCCTCCTCTACTCGATGTACAAGGCAGCGGACGCCATCACGGACGAGGAGCTGATGACCTTCCGCGAGTTCGGCAGCCGCCTGCAGGGACACCCGACCCCGGTGATCCCGTGGGTTGACGTCGCCACGGGCTCCCTGGGCCAGGGCCTCCCCATCGGCGTTGGCGTTGCGCTCGCCGGCAAGTACCTGGACAAAGAGCCGTACCGCGTCTGGGTCCTCTGCGGCGACTCTGAGATGGCGGAGGGCTCGATGTGGGAGGCCTTCCAGCACGCCTCCTTCTACAAGCTGGACAACCTCATAGCCGTCCTCGACATGAACCGGCTCGGCCAGACCCGCGAGACGATGGACGGCTGGAACGGCGACCACTACGCAAACCGCGCCCGCGCCTTCGGCTGGCACGCCATCGAGATCGACGGCCACGACCCCGAGGCCATAGACAACGCCTACTCCGAGGCACTCGGCAACGACGGCCCCACCCTGATCGTCGCAAAGACCAAGAAGGGCTACGGCGTCTCCTTCCTCGAGGACGTGGACGGCATGCACGGCAAGCCTGTGACGCCGGACCGGGAGGAGGCCGCCCTCGAAGAGCTCGGCGGCACCAACGACCTGCGCGTCGAGGTCCACAAGCCCGAAGGCTCGGCCTCCGCGGGCGGCGGCTCCACGGGCGAGGCGGAGCTCCCGACCTGGGAGCTCGGCGACGAGGAGGCGACCCGCGGCGCCTACGGGGCGGCCCTCAAGGCCGTCGGCGCGGCCAGGGGGGACGTCGTTGCCCTGGACGGCGAGGTAAGCAACTCCACCCACTCCCAGGACTTCGCCGAGGAGTTCCCGGAGCGCTACTTCGAGATGTTCATCGCCGAGCAGCAGATGCTCGCGGCTGCGGTCGGCATGAGCGTGAGGAACTACGTGCCCTTCGCCTCCACGTTCGCGGCCTTCCTCTCCCGCGCCTACGACTTCATCCGGATGGGCGCGATCAGCGGCGCCGACCTCAGGCTCGCGGGCTCCCACGCCGGCGTCTCCATCGGAGAGGACGGTCCATCCCAGATGGCCCTCGAAGACATAGCCATGATGCGCGCCGTCCACGGCTCTACCGTCCTGCAGCCCTCAGACGCCAACCAGACGGCCAAGCTCGTCGCCCAGATGGCCGACACGAGCGGCATAAGCTTCATGCGGACCCTCCGTCCGAAGACGCCCGTGATCTACGCCCCCGACGAAGATTTCCCCATCGGCGGCAGCAAGGTCGTCCACTCTTCTGAGGACGACGCCGTCACGGTTGTAGGCTCGGGCATCACGGTCCACGAGGCGATCAAGGCCGCGGACGCCCTGGCCGGCGAGGAGACGGCCATCCGCATAGTGGACTGCTACTCCATAAAGCCCATCGACGCCGCCGGCATCCAGGCCGCCGTCCGCGCGACGGGCAACAGGGTGGTCGTCGCCGAGGACCACTGGCCCGAGGGCGGCGTCGGCGAGGCCGTCCTCGCGGCCCTGGCCGAGGACGGCGGCGAGCCCGTCCGGTTCAGGCACCTCGCCGTAACCAAGATGCCAGGCTCGGGCAAATCCGAGGAGCTGATGAGCTCCCACGGCATAGACGCAGCCCACATTGCCGACGCCGTGCGCAGCCTGCGTGACGCTTAGCTGGAAAGCCGACAGCTATTAGCCATCAGCTTTGGGCGATTTTGGCGAGGAACGCCTAGCTGACCAGACCGCGCGTCGCTTTTAGGGCCCGGCCAGACGGCCGGGCCCTTTCTCTTGCCCCCGAGGCGTCGCAACACCTCGGGGCGTGACGAACCCTGCCGCCAACGCAAAACCGTTGCGGTGCCGGTGAAACAAAAGCATAATGCCAGGAGGGTGTGAAGCTGAAAGCTGACCGCTGAAAGCTAATAGCTACCAGACGATAGGACGGTCTTGGCCCGGACGACCATAACGTTGCTTGGGGCGCCGCGCGTGGAGCACGACGGGGTTCCGGTCGAGGTGGACACGCGCAAGGCGATTGCGCTGGTCGCCTACCTGGCCGTCACGGGGCGGCGCCACACGCGCGACGCGCTGGCGGGGCTGCTGTGGCCCGAGTACAACCAGGCAAGGTCCCGGGCCGCCCTGCGCCGGACCCTCTCGTCGCTGAAGGGGGCGCGTTCGGAGGGCTGGTTGCGCGTCGACCGCGGGGGGGTGGAGCTCGCCCGCGAGGGTGTGCTGGTTGACGTGGACCGCTTCCACGGCCTGCTCGCCGGGTGCCGGACGCACGGCCACCCGGAGGCGGAGGTCTGCGCCGAATGCCTGCCGCCGCTGGAGGAGGCGGTGGCGCTTCACCGGGACGACTTCATGGCCGGCTTCGGCCTGCGCGACAGCGTCGCCTTCGACGACTGGCAGTTCTTCCAGGCCGAGGGCCTGCGGCGCGAGCTGGCCGGCGCGCTGGAGAGGCTCGCGCGCGGCCTCGCCGCCCGGGGCGAGTGGGAGGCGGCCATCGCCCACGCCCGCCGCTGGCTCGCCCTCGACCCCCTTCACGAGCCGGCCCACCGCCTGCTCCTGGCCCTCTACGCATGGTCCGGCCAGCGGGCGGCGGCCCTTCGCCAGTACCGCGAATGCGTCCGCGTGCTCGGCAAGGAGCTCGGCGTCGCGCCGCTCGAAGAGACGACCGCGCTCTACCGGGCCGTCCAGGAGAACGACCTGCCGCCACCGCCCCTCCTCTCGGAGCCATCCCCAGTCGCCTCGCGCGGGACGCAGGCCCGGCCCGTCGTGGCCGCGCGCACCCCGCCCCCGCCGGACAACCCGCTCGTGGGGCGCGTCTGGGAGTGGGAGGAGTTGCTCAGGTCGTACGGGTCGGCCGGGCGGGGAGGCCGCCTCGTCGTGCTCGAAGGGGAGGCAGGTATCGGCAAGACCCGGCTCGCCGAGGAGTTCGTGGCGCACGCCGTCGGCGGGGGGGCCTGCGTCGTGGCCGCGCGATGCTACGCGGGCGAGACGAACCTGGCCTACGGGCCTTTCGTCGAGGGTCTCTCCGCCGTGCTCGGCCGGGACGGAACCGGGCGGCTGGAAGGGCTGCCTGCCGGGACCCTGGGCGAGGCGGCGCGCCTGTTGCCTGAGTTGTCCGGGCTGCTCCCGGGCTCCGGGTCCCCGCCGCCGCTAGACACGCCGGGCGCCCGGAGCCGGTTCTACGAGGGCGTGATCCGGATCCTCCTCGCCGTCCTCGGCGGCCCTCCCCCGGGCGTCCTCTTTCTCGACGACCTGCACTGGGCAGACGAGGCATCCCTGGACCTGCTCACCTACCTGGTGCGCCGCCTCGAAGACAGGCCTCTGGTCGTGCTCGTCACCTGGCGGCCCGAAGAGGTTGCGGAGGATCACCGCCTGCGCGGGCTCCTCGCCGAGGCGAGAAGGTCGGGCGTCGCTACGGTCCTCGGCCTTGGGAGGCTAGATCCCGGCTCCGTCCGGGAGCTCGTCACGCGCTCGCTCGGGGACGCCGCGGAAGATCCGGGATCCCTCGTCTCGCGCCTCGGCGGCGAGACCGAGGGCCTTCCGCTCTTCCTCTCCGAGTACCTGGCGGCCGTGGCGGAGGGCGAGCTGGACGTCGGGGAAGACTCGTGGGCGCTGCCCGGCGGGGTGCAGGACCTGCTCAAGGCTCGCCTCAGGACCATCGGCGAGACGGCCAGGCAGGTGCTCGCCGCCGCCGCCGTCGTCGGGCGTTCCTTCGACTTCGACACCGTGCGGGCGGCGAGCGGGCGGGGCGAAGAGGAGACACTCCTCTCGCTCGAAGAGCTGGCCTCGCGCGGCCTGATCCGGGAGGTCGCCGACGCCCAGTCCGGGGGCCCTACCTACGACTTCGACCACGACAAGCTGAGGACGCTGGTCTACGAGGAGACGGGCCTGGCCCGCAGGCGCCTCCTGCACCGCCGCGCCGCGGCGGCGCTGGCCGGGCGCGCCCGGGGGCGCGAGATCGGCCCGGTGGCCGGGCAGGTGGCCCGCCACCACAGGCTCGCCGGGCAGGAGACGGCGGCGGCGGAGTACCACAGGCTCGCCGGCGACCACGCGCGCGGCCTTTACGCCAACGACGAAGCCCTGGCCCACTACGAGGAGGCGATAGCGTTGGGGCATCCCGACGCCGCCGCGCTGCACGAGGCCGTGGGCGACCTCAGGACCCGCCGCGGCGAGTACGGCGCGGCCCTCGCCAGCTACGAGCTCGCCGCCGCCTCCGGCGGGCCTGAGACCGTGGCCGCGCTGGAGCACAAGATCGGCAACGTCCACGCACGCACGGGCGAGCGGGACCTCGCCCGCAGCCACTACGAGGCCGCGCAGGCCGCCCTCGAAGGGGACGGATCCCCGGGCGAGCTCGCGCGTCTCCTCGTCGACAGGAGCCTGCTCTCGCACCTCGGCAACGAGCCGGGTGAGGCGCGGGAGTTCGCCCACAGGGCGCTCGCGCTGGCCGGCGAGGCCGGCGATGCCCGGGCCCTCGCCCAGGCGCACAACATGCTCGGCATCCTGGCAGGCAGGGCGGGCGACGGGGAGACGGCCCTCCAACACCTCGGGGAGAGCCTGGACCTCGCGGAGAGGCTCGGGGACCCCGAGTCCAAGGTGGCGGCCCTCAACAACCTGGCCCTCGCCCTGGGGGCCCAGGGCGAGACCGAGGAGGCCCTGCAGGCAGCCTGGACCGCCCTCGAACTCTGCGCCAGGCTCGGGGACCGGCACAGGGAGGCGGCGCTCCGCAACAACCTTGCGGACCTCCTCCACGCGGCCGGCCGCGAAGAAGAGTCCATGACGAACCTCAAGCGGGCCGTCGAGATCTTCGCCGAGATCGGCGAGGGGGACCGGCTGCAGCCGGAGATCTGGAAGCTCGTCGAGTGGTAGAAGGGTCAGCCCTTTGGACTCGGCCCTTCCCCCGGTTCGCGGAGCCACAGCGAGGCGTGGGAGGGCTGCACCGTCTCGCGGACGACGGATAGCAGGTCGGCGTCGAGCGCGTCGAGGTCCGTCCTGTTCCTCAGCCTCTCGCCGAAGCCTTCCAGGGTCTTCGCCGCGTCGTAGCGTCTGCGGTAGAAGCGGCGGTCTATCGCCGTCTGGATGCGCCGCCTGAGCGGGACGAAGAGCGCGGCGATTGCCAGGGTCGAGGCGACGACGGCGAGCCGGTTGCCCTCCCCCACGAGCGGGGAGAGCAGCCGTTGAAGCCCGGCCACACCCCCGAGGTAGACGAGCGCCAGCGAGAGGGTGAGGACGCCGTAGGTGGCGGTCTTGCGGATGATGAGGTCTATATCGTAGAGGCGGTACTTGAGGACGGCTACGGCGGCGGCGACGGGGAGGCTGAGGGGCGCCACGGCCCAGACGACCACCCCGAACCAACCCTCGAAGGCGACCGGCACCAGGTAATCGCCGAGCAGTATCGCCGCGACCCCCAGCGTGGCGGCGTAGGCGAACCACTTGATCTGCAACCGCTCCTCGCCCCGCGAACGGTAGAACCGCAGGATCAGGGAGGCGACGATAGCGAC
>DATFPF010000185.1:0-44257 GCA_035264945.1 Rubrobacter sp. | reverse complement strand
ATCTGTTGCGTAATACGCCCAGGGGAACGGCTTCCGGGAAGGTGAGCCCGCGTCGGACTTTACCGAGAGGCCCAACCCTGGCAGGTTGCCGTGGAGTAGGCCCGTCTAGCTGGGGATCCGGTCACCATCGTGATCATCTACGCCTCCCTCGGCGCGCTGTTCATGCCGTTCCTCGCTACCGCAGCGGCCCGCCCTCGAACCCGATCCTCGGCGTCTCCGTTCTGCTCTTCATCTACGTCGGCGCCCAGGAGATCCTCGCCGCCGCAGGCGGGTAACTTCCCGACCGGGTTCACGAAACTTAACAAAACTTTAAAGTTATCTTCGGCATAACGGCTGGAACTCTTAGTCCCAGGGGTTACTATGTGCACCATTGTCTCCGGGCCTCTTCGCCCGCAACGGTCTTCGACCGGGGCGTGGCCCTCGCACTTCCTCCGCGGCGTCCTGTCGCAACCTGAACAGACCACAGCGGTGTCTTTGTCGTGAACAGAGGATTAGGAGAGGACGTTTCAGGATGGGAAGAGCAACGGGTTCTACGGTTGATGTGGGCGTCTCTAGCATTGCGGTCGGCAGGGCCGGCCCGCCTGTGCCGCGGCGGATGACGCGCCCTGAGAAGAATACGAGGGGGCGTTAGGAAGACCATGGACGAGCGATCCCTCTGCCTGCACGAGCTTTTCGAGATCCAGGCCAAGAAGTCCCCCGACGCGACCGCCGTGGTCGACGCCCAGACCACGCTTACCTACGCGGAGTTGGACCGGCGGGCCGATGCGCTCGCCGCCCACCTCAGGAGCGTCGGGGTGGTGCCCGACGCGGCCGTCGGCGTGTACATGGAGCGCTGCGCGGAGTACGTGGTGGCCATCCTGGCCGCGATGAAGGCCGGCGGCGCCTTCGTCCCCCTGGAGCTGGCCTACCCGCCGTCGCAGTTGGAGGACGTCCTCTCCGACTGCGAGCCCTCCGTCGTCCTAACCAAAGACGCCCACGCCAATCGTTTGCCCCGGTGGCAGGAGACCTTCAGGATGGACGTGGACGAGCCGGAGGTGCCAGCCGATGGCGTCGGGCCCGTACGGGTGGACAGGAAGAACCTTGCCTTCATACCGTACTCGTCGGGGACCACGGGCAAGCCCAAGGGCATCGCGAACCCGCACCGGGCGCCGGTGCTCTCGTACCTGTGGCGATTCGGGGTCAGCGACTACGGGCCTGGCGACAGGGTGGGGTGCAGCGTCTTTTTCGTGTGGGAGGTCTTGAGGCCGCTCCTGCGGGGCGGGGCCTCGTACGTTATCGGGGACGACGTCATCTACGACCCGCCGGCGCTCGTCCGGTACCTGGAAGAGCACCGCATCACCGAGATCCAGATGACCTCATCCCTCACGGAGGCCGTCCTCGACGCGAGCGGGGCTGACCTCGCCGAGCGCCTCCCCGACCTGAAGACGATCTGGGTCTGCGGCGAGGTCGTAACCAAGACGCTGGCGCGGCGCCTGCTCGGGGCGCTGCCCCACGCCCGCTCCTTCAACCTCTACAGCATCGCCGAGACCCACGAGGTCGCCGTGACGGAGCTGGCGGAGGCGGTGGCCCACCCGGGTTCGACGTACTGCCCAGTGGGCCGTCCCGCCCGACCGGAGCGCCTTTACATCCTGGACGACGGGCTAAGGCGGGTGCCCGAGGGCGAGGCCGGGGAGGTCTGCGTCGGGGGGGAGATGCTCGCGCGCGGCTTCGTGAACCTGCCGGAGAAGACTGCCGAGCGCTTCGTGCCGGACCCGTTCGCCGGGGAGGATGGGGCGCGGATGTACAGGACCGGAGATCGGGGGCGCGTCCTGCCGGACGGGCACCTGGAGATCCTCGGCCGGGCGGACTTCCGGGTCAGGATCAGGGGCTACAACGTCGAGCTCGGCGCCGTGGAGGCGGCCATCGAGGAGAAGGTGGCCGTCAGGGCTTGCGTGGTGGTCTCCGAGGGCGACGAGGGGGAGGACAAGCGGCTCGTCGCATACGTGGTCCCCGAGCCGCACGCCGACGACCGCTTCTCCGGCTGGAGCCTCGACCCCAAGACGGGCAGGAGCAAGGAGATCAGGGGCGTCCTGCGGGAGGTTTTGCCCCACTACGCCGTCCCGGCGGTCTACGTGGCGCTCGACGCGCTCCCTATACAGGCGACCTCGGGCAAGGTCGACCGCAAGAGGCTCCCGCCGCCCCCGCCGCGCCAGGCCCGCGTCGCAGGGGACCGGCCGACCGCGAAGCTGACCGACGATGCGCCGCGCGCGGAGAAGGAGAACCTGCTCAAGGGCATCTGGGAGGAGGCGCTCCGCCTGGACGAGGGCGAGGTCGAGGCGGAGGACAACTTCTTCGACCTCGGCGGGCACTCGCTCGCCGCCGCAGGGCTCTCGGCCCGCGTCGAGGAGAGCTTCGGCGTCCACGTCTCGATGCCGCTCTTCATGGAGGACCCGACGGTGCGGGGCCTGTGCGACAGGATCGAGGCGCTCCAGCGCGACGAAGACGGCGACGCCGCCCACCCCCGGGAGCCGGACCTGCGCGCCGAGGCCGTCCTGGAGCCCGAGATCTCACCCGAAGGCGCCGCCAAGGCGGCCGCCCTGCCCGAGGCCGAGGACGTCTTTCTGACGGGGGCCACGGGCTTTCTCGGGGCCTTCATCCTGGATGGTTTGCTCGCTTCTACGGGGGCCCGCGTCCACTGCCTCGTCCGGGAGAGGGAGGGCGAGGACCCGCTGGAGACCATCGCCTCAAACCTGAAAGCGTACGGGATCTCCCCGGACAAGATGGACCGCGTGGTGCCGGTTTCCGGCGACCTCGGCGAGCCCCTGCTCGGGATGGGCGGGGAGAGGTTCGACGCGCTGGCGCGCGAGGCCGATCTCGTGATCCACGCCGCCGCCGCCGTGAACCTGGTCTACCCGTACCCGGCGCTCGAGGCGCCGAACGTGGGCGGCACCCGCGAGGCGTTGCGCCTGGCCTGCTGCCGCAAGGCCAAGCCGTTCCACTTCGTCTCGACGGATGGGATCTTCCCCCCCAACTCGGGCCTCTGCGAGGAGGACGCTGACCTCGACGCCCTCGCGGACGCCCGGGAAGACGGCTACGGCCGGTCCAAGTGGGTGGCCGAGAAGCTCGTCCGCGAGGCGGCGGGCCGCGGCCTGCCTGCCTGCGTCTACCGCCCCGGCTTCATCTCGGGCCACTCGGAGAGTGGCGCATCCAATCCGCGCGACCTGCTCGGCGCGGTCATCTCCGAATCCCTGCGCCTCGGGGCCGCCCCCGAGGTCGAGGGATGGCGCATCGAGATGACGCCCGTCGACTTCGTGGCCGACGCGATACTCGGCATCGCCGCAGACCCGGACGCGCCGGGCGGGACCTACCACCTCGCCAACCCAGACCCCGTGCCCGCCGAGACGGTCTTCGACTGGCTGGAGGACGCGGGATACGCGCTGGAGCGCCTCCCCTACGGGGAATGGCGGCGTCGGCTGGAGGCCGCACCGACCGAAGACGGGCCGGGCGTCGTCCTGCGCGGGGCAGCCCCAGACGCCGAAGACCTCGCTGACGGCAACGTCTACGACGACCGGAACACCCGGCGGGTACTGGGCGAAGACGGCCCGCGGCGGCCCGCCTCGAACGGGGACCTCGTCCTGACCTACGCCCGCTACTTCGCAGCCCGGGGTTGGGCGCCCGACCCCGGGGCGCTGCAGGAGACAGGTCGGCGCCGCCGGGGTTAGGGGGCGCCGCGTGGCCGGTTTGCGGGCATGTCCTCAATAGTTGGCCCCGAAAGACGGCGCTGCCCAGGCAATTTGTGGCGTCTTGAATCTGGACTTCGGGCGCGAAGAGGACTATCGTGGCGTGAGGCGTCCGGCGGCACTACGCTGGACACGCAAACCGTGGGAGGCTCCCGCGATTGGGGAGGGAACGGCGACGGAGAAGAGCGGCAGATTTTTGGCGGCGATCCTCGCGCTGGTGCTCGCCGCCCTCGTCGCGACGGGCTGCGGCGGCAGCCAGCAGGACGAGGGGATCAAGCTCGGCAACATAGGCTGGGACGAGAACGTGGCGGTCTCGAACCTGACGAAGGTCCTCCTCGAGGACGATCTCGGTTACGAGAGGGTCGAGATCCGCACGGAGGGTCTCGACTCTGCCTTCCGGGACGTGGCGAGCGGCGAGCTGGACGCGTTCCAGGACGTGTGGCTGCCCAACCAGGAGGACCTGCTCGGGGGGGTCGCCGGAGACGTGGAGCACCTCGACCCGTGGTTCCTGGACGAGACCAAGCAAGGCATGGCGGTCCCGGCCTACATGGACGTCAGCAGCATCGATCAGCTGGACGACACCAACGCGCAGTTCATCTTCGGCATCGAGCCGAGCTCGGTGATGATGCGGGACGTCGCCAGGGGGGTCATCCCGGCGTACGGCCTCAAGCAGAAGCTCGTGGAGGCGCCCACCGCCGGCATGCTCGCCGAGGTCGGGCGCCGCTACGACGCCAGGGAGGAGTTCGTCTTTCTAGCCTGGTCGCCCCACTGGATGAACCAGAGGTTCGACATAAGGTACCTGGATGATCCCAAGGACGCCATGGGCAAGACGAACGACCCGGCCGAGTGCTCTACGATCTTGAGCGGGGGTTTGCGGGAGGAGGACCCCGCGGCCCACGCGTTCATGGACGCGCTGGCGCTCACCGAGGAGCAGATCAACCAACTGGAGCAGGCCATCAACGAGGAGGGCGACCCGCTCGCGGGGGCGAGGCGGTGGGCCTCCGAGAACCGCGGGGTCGTGCGGCCCTGGATCGAGGCGGCGAAGGACGCCCGGTAGCCAGGAACCTCGGGCCAGAGACCACGCGAACTCCGCAGAACTGCTCAGACCAAAGATTCTAGGACGGTCCTTCCGCGCACCCGAGTGGGCGTGAACCTCGCCGCCCAAGGCCCCCGCTTCTTGCCTGGTTTCCGGAGGGATCTACGCGTTTTCGCAGGGTCGGAGGCCGCCGGTCGCGCCTATCCTGCGGGCGGTGGTTGAGGACAGCGCGGTCGCGGAACCGACGGTATCCTACATCCAACGCCTTGCCCCGGCGCGTAATAACCGGGGTAAGGGGAAGCGAAACGGGCGCGCGGGGGGTATCCTGCGACCAGGGAGGAGGAGCGGTTACGTGTTCGACTCCACGAGCAAGATGGGGGCCTGCCCGTGGGCGGCCCTGCTGGTTTATTCGTAACCGGTCGGCCGAACCAGCGGTCCAAAGATCGGGTGGCGTCGGCGGATGGGAGAACGTATGGAAGCTGGATCCATGGAAGACGTGACGCTATGGACCATAGCGTACGCCAGGAATCCGGCCCCGGCGGGGGAGTCCCCCGCCCTGCTGTGCTTGCCGCTTCCCTGGGACGAGGGGGAGACCGTCCAGGCTGCCGTGCTGGTCTACGAGAGCCGGGCGTTGGCCGAGGCCGGCCTGGCGCACTACCAGGCCAGAACCGGGCAGGACCACCACTCCTACAGCCTGATGGCGTTCTCGGCCCGCGAGCTGGCGGAGATCCTCCGGGAAGGCCCAGAGGGCTTCGACCGCGTCGCCATAAACCCGATCCTCTCGCTTTACTTCCCGGGCGCCGAGGGCTACTCGGCCGGGCTCAGGGCTGAGGACCTCGCGGCCGAGATCAAGAGCGCGGCCGACCCGAAACGTCGGTGGTGAGGGAGCCAGCGCGCGTCCGCGGACGCCCGCGGACGCTGGAAGGAAGGTTCGTGGACCCCCCGAAACCGGAAGCCCCGCCGACGGGGAGCCGAGCTTCTTAGAATTCCGCAAGGGCGAGGTTGGGAGAGAGCCCCATACAAGCACCCGGACGAGCAAGACGAGCGTGGGCCCGGGACCAGGCAGCCCCGGCCCTCGCTCGCGCCGAGCGACGCTAACCGTTGGGCGGGTGCCACCGTGAACCCGTGCTCTCCGGGCTGGGAGGGTGCCGCAGGAACGGAGACGGTTCGGGGAGTGAGAGAGATCAACCCACGTCAACGTCGGCGGTGTCCACGTCGCGGACCTCTTCGAGGCCGAGGATCTCCTGCACTACGGCGTCGAGGTCCGCTCGCGTGGCCGCCGCGCCGGCGAGCTCGACGACGCCGTCCTGCGCCCGCCGCGTCCGCAGGCCCGTGTCGGCGATAAGGTCGTCCACGTCGTCCTTGAGGGTCTCGTTCTCCTTGAGCTGGGGGTCCACCTCTTCGTCGCCGGTGTCCGGGTCTATGTAGGCGTCGGTGCGGGGGTAGCCGGAATCCGCGGTGGTGAACGCCTCGTCCTGCCAGCCGCCCGCCTCGTCGGCCTCAGTGGAGGCCTCCTCGTCCAGGGAGACCGCCTCGTCTGGGTCCGTCGGCTCGGCGACGAACTGGCCCTCGTGCTCGGCGTCGTCGCTGTCCGACTGGTTCGGGGCGTAGCCCTGGGGTACCTCTTCGTCGCCGAGGTGGTCGCCGGGCTCGTCGTCCGAGGCGTCGGCGTGGAAGGTCGCGAAGTCCGCGTCCCGGTCCAGCGTCAGGGACGTGATCGGGACCTCGATCCGCTCGAGGTCTGGCCCCCCGTCGTCGCGCTCGACGATGACGTGCGTTATCGTCCCGTCCTCGTCGACGACGACCTCCGAGATGCGCCCGATCTCGGTGCCGTCCGCCGCCCGCGCCTCGATGCCTACCAGGCCGCGCTCTTCCAAACCGTTCCCTTCTCTCTTTTCCGTCCTCCGGTCTGAATATACCCCCTATCGCCCTGGCTACTCCGGCAGCTCGGCGAGGATCTCCGCCATCTTATAGACCTCAGGGTCGAGCTCCCGCTCGTTTCCGACGACCTCTTCCAGAGGCACGCGCTCCACCGCGTCGCCCCTGACCCCGACCATCGCGCCGGAGTGCCCGTCTGCGAGCGACTGCACCGCGGCGGTCCCCAGGCGGCTCGCCAGGATGCGGTCGTAGGCGGTGGGTATGCCGCCCCGCTGGATGTGCCCGACGACCGTCAGCCGCGATTCGTAGGTCCCCTCGGTGCCGTTTATGTACTCGTGGATCTCCTCGGCGGAGAGCGGCGCCCCCTCCGCGACCACGACGATGAAGTGCGACTTGCCCTGCTCGTAGGCCTTCTTCATGTGGAGCAACAACGCCTCGCGCCGCGGCTCGAACTCGGGGACCACCGCCGCCTCGGCCCCGCCCGCGATGGCGCTCATGAGCGCCAGGTACCCGCAGTCCCTCCCCATGACCTCGACCACGTGCGCCCTGTGGTGCGAGCTCGCCGTGTCTTTGAGGCGGTCTATGGCCTGAAGCGCGGTGTTGAGGGCCGTGTCTACTCCTATGGCCGCCTCCGTGCCGCACACGTCGTTGTCGATTGAGGCGGGGACCCCGACGACCGTCGCCCCGAGCTCCGCCAGCCTGAGCGCGCCCGTCAGGCTCCCGTTGCCGCCGATCACGATAAGGGCGTCGATGCCGGCCTCCTCGAGCCGCCCCGCCGCCTGCCGCTGGCCCTCGGGGGTGGCGAACTCCTTGGAACGCTCGGTGCCGAGTATCGTGCCGCCCCTGTGGAGGATACCGCCGAGCCCCCGGCGGTCCATCGGGTAGATCCTGCCCTCCAACAAACCCCTGTACCCGTCCCGAACCCCGAAGACCTCCCAGCCCCGGAAGAAGGCCGTCCGCGCCGCAGCCCGCACGGCCGCGTTCATCCCGGGCGCGTCCCCGCCGCTAGTCAATACCGCTATCCTCAACGCCGCCTCCCTGTCGAAAACCTCGCCATTATCTTCCCGGCCCCCGCGCGTCGCCACTCCGACGGGAACCATCTTCTCCGGATCTGCCCCGCCGCGCACGCCCACCGGCTGACCTTGATGTTCGTGGGCGTGGTACTAAAATCTTAGCGTGACAGACTAAGATCTAGACTGTTAGCGTTCCCCCTTCGGGGGTACAAGAGGACGATAAGATTCCATTTTTTAGAGGAGGCTTTGGGCTGATGATTTGCGAGAACTGCGGTATCAGGCCGGCGAGCGTGCAGGTCTTTCAGCAGCAGGGGGGCCAGCGCGTGACGAGTTACCTGTGCACGCAGTGCGCGCGGCAGCTCGGCATGATCGGGGGCGGCGGCAACTTCGGCGGGACCAACCCGTTCGAGATGCTCCAGAACCTCGTGCAGCAGCAGGGCGGCCAGGGACCGGGCAACTTTTTCGAGGCCCTGAGCAACGAGGCGAGGGAGGCCGTGATGCGGGCCCGCGAGGCCTCTGCCGGGACCACGCGGACGAACGCGATAGGGACGGACCATCTGCTGGCCGGGGTCGTTACCGGGGACAACGTCGCGACCGAGGCGCTCGGGCGCGCCGGCGCCGACGTGGAAGGGATGCGCTCCACCTTCGCCGAGCAGCGCGGCGACCCGGGCGAGGCCGTCTACACCTTCACCCCTAGCGCCAAGCACGCCCTGCAGCTCGCCTTCCAGGCGGCGCGTCAGATGGGCTCGGCCCAGATCGGCAGCGAGCACCTGCTCCTCGGCCTGCTCGGCGAGGGTGACGGCAACGCGTACCAGATCCTGGCCCGCAACGGGGCCGGCGACGCCGAGGCCTTGAGGCGCGAGATCGCCCGCCTCCTCCAGCAGCGCGGCGGGGCCGTCCCCGGCGGGGCCGTGCCCGGTGGTCCCGGCGGCGGCGCCGGGGGGTTCGGCGGTGGTGGCGGCTTCGGCGCCCAGGGCGGCCAGCCCGGGCAGCAGAGCGAGACGCCCACCCTCGACCAGGTGACCCGCGACCTCACCGAGGCGGCCCGCAACGGCGAGCTCGACCCGGTAATGGGCCGTGCCGAGGAGATAGCGCGCTCCGTGCGCATCCTAAGCCGCAGGACCAAGAACAACCCCGTGCTTATCGGCGAGCCCGGCGTCGGCAAGACCGCCATCGTCGAGGGGCTCGCCCAGAGGATCGTCTCCGAGGACATACCCGAGACCCTCAGGGGCAAGCGCGTGCTCGCGCTCGACACCGGCTCGCTCGTCGCTGGTACCCGTTTCCGCGGGGACTTCGAGGAGCGGATGAGCCAGATGATCCGGGAGCTCCAGAGCCAGGAGAAGAACATAGTCCTGTTTATCGACGAGCTCCACACGATCGTTGGGGCCGGGGGGGCCGAGGGCGCCGTGAACGCCTCGAACATGCTCAAGCCGGCGCTCGCCCGGGGCGAGCTGCAGGTCATAGGCGCGACCACGCTAGACGAGTACCGCAAGCACGTCGAGAAGGACGCGGCGCTCGAGCGTCGTTTCCAGCCCGTGCTCGTGGACGAGCCGACCGTGGACGAGTCCGTGGGCATCCTCTTCGGCCTCAGGGACCGCTACGAGGCGCACCACAAGGTGCGCATCTCTGACGAGGCGATCATCGCCGCCGTGCAGCTGGGCGACCGCTACATCACGGACCGCTACCTGCCGGACAAGGGCATAGACCTCCTCGATGAGGCCGCGGCCGAGGTGCGCCTGCGCGCCACGGTGCCGCCTGTCGACGTAAGGCGCATAGAGGAGGAGATAGCCCAGCTCGAGCGCGAGAAGGACGACGCCGTGCGGGGCGAGGACTACGAGAAGGCCGCGGGCCTCAAGCAGCGCCAGGAGCAGCTCAAGGCCGAGCTGCGCGAGCAGCAGGAGGGCTGGGCCGGCCAGCGGGAGGACAACTCGCCCGAGGTAGGGCGCGACGACATCGCCCGCATCCTCGAGGAGTGGACCGGCGTGCCCGCCACCAACATCCTCCAGGAGGAGGCCGAGCGGCTCCTCAACCTCGAGGCCGTGCTCCACGAGCGCGTCGTCGGGCAGGACAGGGCCGTCAAGGCCGTCGCAGAGGCCGTCCGACGGGCGCGGGCCGGTATCAAGGACCCGAACCGCCCCGTCGGGAGTTTCATCTTCCTCGGCCCAACCGGGGTCGGGAAGACGGAGCTCGCCCGCACGCTGGCCGAGTACCTCTTCGGCGAGCAGGACGCCATGATCCGCATAGACATGAGCGAGTTCCAGGAGCGCCACACGGTCTCCAGGCTCGTAGGCGCGCCTCCGGGCTACGTCGGCTACGAGGAGGCGGGGCAGCTCACCGAGGCGGTAAGACGCCGTCCTTACAGCGTCGTCCTCTTCGACGAGATAGAGAAGGCCCACCCCGACGTCTTCAACACGATGCTCCAGCTGCTCGACGACGGCAGGCTGACGGACGCGCAGGGCAGGACCGTGAACTTCCAGAACACGGTGATCATCATGACCTCCAACGTCGGGAGCCAGCACCTCGTCTCGACGAAGCAGTTCGGGTTCACCTCGTCCGACGGCATAGACTTCCAGGAGACCGAGCGGCGGGCTATGGACGCCCTCGAGCGGGCCTTCAGGCCCGAGTTCATAAACAGGGTTGACGAGATCATCGTCTTCGAGCCGCTCACCCGCGAGGACGTGCTCGAGATCGTCGGCATCATGCTCTCCCGCATGAACAAGCACCTCGAGAGCCAGCGGGTAAGCGTCGAGGTCACCCAGGCGGCCAAGGAGTTTATCGCCGAGCGGGGCTACGACCCGAAGTTCGGCGCGAGGCCGCTGGCGCGGGCGATCCGGCGCTACGTCGAGAACCCGCTCTCGAGCCGCATCATCGGCGGCGACTTCGATCCTGGCGACACCGTGGTCGTGGACCGGAACGGCGGGGAAGGCGAGGAGCTGACCTTCGAGAAGAAGCTGCCCGTCGCGCAGCAGTAGAACGTACGCATCCTGGCGTCACCCAGGGGCTCCCCCATCAGGGGAGCCCCTCTTCTTTGCCCCGGCGTCTCACGGTGAAGGACCGGGTGGTGAACTTCCCCGGGTCTTTCCCCGTCCCGAAGGATCCCGCCGGTCCCCGGTGTTAGGCTTCGGCGCATGAGAGGGTTGCCGCAAGGGTTCTCCCGCAGGCCACCCGAGGACGCGGTCGCGGTGGCGGGCCTCATGGCCGCCTGCGTGCGGGCGGACGGCGGCGCGCAGGGGACGAGCGTCGAGCACGTCCTGGACGACTGGCGCGAGGTGGACATCCGGGAGGAGGCCGTGCTCGTGCTCGGGCCCGACGGGGACGTCGCGGGGTACGCCGACGTTGTGAACCGCGCCTTCGTCACCCTGAGCGTCTACGGCTACGTCCACCCCGCGCACCGGGGGCGCGGGATCGGGGCGTGGCTCGTCGGGTGGGGGGAGGACTGGATGCGGGCGCGGGCCTCGTTCGCGCCGGGTGGGGCTGAGGTCGTGGTCAGGCACTACGTGATCTCGACCAACAGCGACGCCCGGCGGCTCTTGGAGAACCTCGGCTACGAGGCCGTGCGCGGGACGTACGTAATGGAGATTGATCTCGAGGAAGAACCCCCCGAAACGGAGTTGCCAGAGGGGTTGACCGTGAGGGCCTTCGGGCCCGGCGAGGACGAGCGGGCGGTCTTCGAGGCGGTCGAGGACGCCTTCAGGGACGTGTGGGGCCGTCCCAGGGGCACGTTCGAACGCTTCGTAGGCATGACGGAGGGCGATGGCTTCGACCCCTCCCTCTGGCTTCTGGCGACCGAAGGCGGGGAGATCGCCGGCATGATACTTGGCAAGACGGTGGCAGGAGAGGGATGGGTGGACGTCGTCGGCGTGCGCCGGCCGTGGCGGCGGCGCGGCCTGGGCCTGGCGCTGCTGCGCCGGGCGTTCGGGGAGTACCGCAGGCGCGGCGTCCGCCGGGTTGAGCTCAGCGTGGACGCCGGTAGCACGACGGGGGCGCCGAGGCTCTACTGGCTGTCCGGGATGCGACCCAAGTCGAGCTACGTCGTCTACCAGAAGGGGCTGCACCCCGGCGAAGATATCCCGCCCGGGTAGCGGACGAAAGCGCCTTCCCGGGCGGTTGCAGGGCTGTTAACATTGTGGACGTGCGGCGCGCGCCTGTTGCGGCGCGTTCGACCGCGGGTTTGAGACTGGAAGGATCGTGGCAGTGGGCGGGACGTTATCCATCACAGGTGCGTTTCGTACGAGGCCGTGCGCGTTTCCTCGCGGGAATCGTCTTTCGGAGGGCGCCTGATGGGGGCCCTGAGGGATAGGCTCGTCCGTCTGGGCCGGCACCTGCGGCTCGGGGCGGCGGCCTACGGGGTGGTGCTGATCTCGCTCCTCCTCACCGCGCTCGCCTGGTCCTACGTGCGCAACACGGTCGAGGCGCAGAACAAAGTGCGCTTCGAGGAGACGGTGAAGGCCACTCAGGCGGCGGTCGACCGCCGCACGGACGACTACCTGGACGCGATGTTCGGCGCCCGCGGCCTCATCCAGGCGAGCGAGAAAGTCGAGCAGTCGGAGTGGAAGGAATACATAGAGGGGGTGGAGCCCGTGCGCCGTTTCGGGGGGCTCCAGGCCCTCGCCTACGCGGAGCGCGTGGATCCCCCGGAGCGCGAGGACTTCGCCCGGCGGATGGAGGAGGACGGGCTGCCGGGGCTGCGGCCCGACCCCGGCGGGGAGCGTCCCGTCTACTTCCCGGTGAGGCTCGCGGCGCCCGCCGACGACGCGAACCGCGACATGTTCGGGCGCGACGCCTACGTGGACCCCGTCAACCGGGCGGCCATGGACCGGGCGCGGGACGACGGGTTGCCGCGGGCCACGGAGACTACCTACGTCCTCACGGAGACCTCCCCCGACGCCGCGGCTGACCTGGCGCTGCGGCCCGGCTTCCTGGTCTACCTTCCGGTCTACGAGGAGGGACGGCCGACCGGGACCGTGGCCGAACGCCGCAGGGCCCTCGAAGGTTTCGTCGTCGGCGCCTTCAGGAGGGACGGCCTGCTCGACGCCGTCTTCGGACGCGGCTTCGACCCGGCCATAGATTTCGAGGTCTACGCCGGCCAGAACCTGGAGCAGGGCACCCTGCTCTACGACGCGGACGGGGTCGAGCGGGCCGGGGTCGCGGGGTACGACCAGCTCTTCTCCGAGGAGCGCAGCATCGAGGTGGCCGGGCGCGAGTGGAGGTTGTACTTCGCCACCCTGTCCGGCTTCGAGAAGAAAGCCCAGAGCAACCTGCCCCTCCTCGTCTTGGCCACGGGCATCGGGGTTAGCCTCTTGCTCTTCGGCATCACCTGGATGCTCGTGCGCAGCCGACTCGGCGCCGAGCGGGCCAGCGAGGACCTCGAGGACGCCAACCGCGAGCTCGAGGGGACCAACCGCGAGCTCGAGGCCTTCTCCTACTCCGTCTCCCACGACCTCAGGGCGCCCCTGAGGACGATAGACGGCTTCTCCCAGATCCTCGCCGAGGACTACGGCGATAGGCTCGACGACGAGGGGCTCGACTACCTGGCGCGGGTGCGGACGGCCAGCCGGCACATGGCCGAGCTTATAGACGACCTGCTCGACCTCTCCAGGGTCGGCCGCAGGCCCCTCACGCGCGAGCGGGTCGACCTGAGCGCGCTCGCGAAGGGCGTCGCCGAGGACCTGAAGGCCACCGAGCCCGACCGGGACGTGGAGTTCGTGATCGAGGAGGGGGTCGTGGCCCGGTGCGACGTCGGGCTGCTCAAGGTCGCGCTCGAGAACCTGATGGGCAACGCCTGGAAGTTCACCTCCAGGGAGGAGCGGGCCACCATCCGCTTCGGCGCCTCCGGGGGCGCCTTCTACGTCTCCGACGACGGGGCAGGCTTCGACGCGGCGTACAAGGACAAGCTCTTCGGGGCCTTCCAGAGGCTGCACGGGCCCGAGGAGTTCGAGGGAACGGGGATAGGGCTCGCGACGGTGGCGAGGATCGTGCATCGCCACGGGGGCGAGGTGTGGGCCGAGGGCGCCGTGGGCGAGGGGGCCACCTTCTACTTCACCCTGGGCGGCGTGGGCCGCCAGGGCGAAGAGGCGTCGGCGAAGAAGCGGGAGCTTGCGTGACGGCGGCCGCCGAAGGGGGCGTCCCCGTGCGCCTGCTGCTCGTGGAGGACTCCGAGAACGACGCCATGCTGCTCCTGCGCGGGCTCAGGCGCGGGGGTTACGAGCCCATCCACGAGCAGGTCTGCACGCCCGAAGAGATGGAGCGGGCGCTGGAAGAGGCCGCGGCCAGGGGGGAGCCCTACGAGGTCGTCATCTCCGACTACTACATGCCCAGGTTCAAGGCGCCCGAAGCGCTCGCGCTGCTGCGTCGGCTCGGGCACGACGTGCCGTTCATCGTGGTCTCCGGCAAGATCGGGGAGGACGCGGCGGTCGAGATCATGAAGGCGGGCGCCAACGACTACCTCACCAAGGAGAACATGGCCCGCCTCTGCCCGGCCATCGGGCGGGAGCTCAAGGAGGCCGGGGTCCGCAGGGACCGGGAGCGGGCCGAGGAGGCGCTCGCCCGCAGCGAGATCCGGTTCCGGCGCCTCGTCGAGCAGGCCGCCGACGCCATGTTCGTGCACGACCTCGACGGCCGCTTCGTGGACGTGAACCGCCGGGCGTGCGAGTCACTCGGTTATGCCAAGGAGGAGCTTCTGGGCATGGCCGTGAGGGACGTGGAGGTCGGCCACGACCCCGGTTCGCTGAAGCGCCTGTGGGACAGGATCTCCTCCGGCACGCCCCTCACGCTGGAGGGGATGCACCGGCGCAAAGATGGGACCGTCTTCCCCGTGGAGGTGCGCGTCGGCATGTTCGAGGACGGGGGGAGACCCCTCGTCCTCGCCCTGGTGCGCGACATCTCGGGGCGTAAGGAGGCCGAGAAGAGGGCCAGGGAGACGGAGGTCCGCTACCGGACGCTCGTCGAGCAGTTGCCGGCCGTCACCTACGTGCAGGACACATCCGGCGACAAGCTCGTCTCATACGTCAGCCCCCAGACGGAGAGCGTGCTCGGCTACGCGGCCGACCGGGAGTTGCTCGACCCGGACCACTGGCTGAACATCATGCACCCCGACGACCGCGACCGGGTGATCGAAGAAGATCGGCGGACCGACAGGACAGGCGAGCCCTTCAAGATGGAGTACCGCCAGTTCGCCAGCGACGGGAGGATGGTCTGGATCCGGGACGAGGCTACCCTCGTGCGCGACGAGGAGGGCCGCTCCCTCTACTGGCAGGGCATCCAGTACGACGTCACCGAGGAGAAGCTCGTCGAGGAGGAGCTGCGCAGGAGCGAGGAGCGCTACCGGACCTTTATAGACCAGAGCACGGAGGGGATCTGGCGCTTCGAGCTCGAAGTGCCGATGCCCGTAGATCTTCCCGAGGACGAGCAGCTCGACTACTTCTACCGCCACGCCTACCTCGCCGAGTGCAACGACGCGATGGCCCGCATGTACGGTTTGGGGAGCGCTTCTGAGCTCGTGGGCGCCCGGGTGGGCGACCTGCTGCCACGCTCGGAGCCTGAGAACGTGGAGTTTTTGAGGACCGCGGCCCGCGCCGGCTACCGTCTGAAGGACGGCGAGACCAAAGAGAGCGACCGGGAGGGCAACGAGAGGGTCATCCTGAACAACCTTACCGGCGTCGTCGCGGACGGGCGGCTGGTGCGGGTCTGGGGCACCCAGAGGGACGTGACGGAGCGGAAGGAGGCCGAGGAGCAGCTCGCGCGGCTGGCCTCCTTCCCCGAGCTCGACCCAAACCCCATCATAGAGACCAGCCTGGACGGCGTGCCGACGTACCTCAACCCCGCGGCCCAGGCCCGCCTTCCGGGTCTCAGGGACCTGGGGCCGCGCCACCCGGCCCTGGCGGACCTTGAGGAGGCCAACAGGCGCATCTGGTCCTCGGGCGGGCGGCCCTTCGTGCGCGAGGTGCAGGTCGGCGAGGGCTTCTACCAGCAGGTGATCTCGCGCACGCCCGAGGGGGGGTTGCTCCGCATCTACGCCACGGACGTCACCGAGGGCCGGCGGGCTCAGGACGCCCTGCGGGCGAGCGAGGAGAGGTTCCGCTCCCTCGTCCAAAACGCCTCGGACATCGTCCTCTTGCTCGCCTGGGACGGCACCATCCTCTACGAGAGTCCCGCCGTCGAGCGGATGCTCGGCTTCGCGCCGGAGGAGAGGGTAGGGCTCGACGTGCTCGACCTGATCCACCCCGAAGACCGCGACCGCGTGTCGAGCGTGCTCCGGGACCACCGAGACGTCCCCGGTCCCTTCCCGTCCATGGAGTACAGGGTAAGGGACAAGCGGGGCTCCTGGCGCCACCTTGAGGCCGTCGGCGAGAACCTGCTGCACGATACCGCCGTGGAGGGCATCGTCGTCAACTCCCGCGACATCACGGAGCGCAAGCAGACCGAGGAGGCCCTTCGCCAGAGCGAGGATCTCTACAGGAACGTGGTCGAGCAGGCGGCCGAGGGCATCTTCCTGCTGGACGTGGACTCGATGCGCCTGATCGAGGCGAACGCCGCGCTCGGCGCCACCTTGGGTTACGCGACCGAAGAGTTGAAGGGCATGTCTTTCTACGACCTGAGCGCCCACGACAGGGAGAGCGTCGACCGCAACGCGGGTCGCGCGTTGCAGCAGGGGCGCGTCTCCCTGGGCGTGCGGCAGTACCGGCGCAAGAACGGCGGGCTGGTGGACGTCGAGATCAGCATCAGCATCCTTCCCTACGACGGCAGGCCGGTTATGTGCGTCGTGGCCCACGACGTGACAGGGCGCCTGCGGGCCGAACGGGCGCTCGAGGAGATCCGGGAGGCCGAGCGCAACCGGATAGCCCGCGAGCTGCACGACAGCATCCTCCAGGACATCGTCTACGCCCTCCAGGAGATACAGGTCCTCCAGATCGTGCGCCAGAACGGCGACCCCGCCCTCGGGGACGCCGCCGACGCCCTCAGGCGCTCTGTGGAAGGCCTGCGCGGGGCCATCTTCGAGTTGCGGCTGAAGGAGACGCTCGACGACTCCTTCGTGAACTCGCTCGAGAAGCTCGTCGACCTGAACCGCCGCATGGCCCGCGGGGCCTACGAGATCGAGCTCGTGGTAGGGGATGGGGTGCCGCCGGGCCTGCCCGAGGGGAGCGGCCGCGAGCTCGTGCGCATCGTCCAGGAGGCGCTCACGAACGTCCGCCGGCACTCTGGCGCCAGCCACGTCAGGGTGGAGCTGGGCGTGGAGGGGGATACGCTGTACGTGGAGGTCCGCGACGACGGGCGCGGCTTCGACTCGGAGCGTTCCCGGGCCGGCATGGGACGTCATTCCATGCGCCAGCGGGCGATCGAACTCGGTGGCAATATCGGGGTCCAGAGCCGGCCCGGCCTGGGCACGCGCGTGCTCTGCCGCGTCCCGCTCTCCCGGCTGACGGGAGGGGACCCGCCCTGAGATCATGATTTCTAGTACAAAAAGGTGAGGAAAAGTGTGGAACATTAGAATATATTGGTCGGTGTGCCAAACTACGGTATCGGTGCGACTTTCATGACCCGGGGGTAAGACGGTGAGCGCAGAGAACGGTGTGGAGAAGGAAAAGACCCGCATCCTGCTCGTGGAGGACCACGCCTCCTTCAGGCAGGCGCTCGCGTTCATGTTCGAGCGTGAGCCCGAGTTCGCCGTGGTGGGGCAGGCGGGCTCGCTCGCCGAGGCCCGGGAGTTCCTTAACGGTTCGGGGGATGGGATGGACGTGGCGGTCTGCGACCTCGCCCTCCCGGACGGCGACGGGTTCGACCTCATAGAGGAGCTCGCGTCGCGCGACGGCAAGGTCATCACGCTTGTCCTGAGCGCCAGCCTGGAGCCGGCCCGCTTCGCCCGGGCCGTCGAGGCCGGCGCCTCCGGCGTCCTGCACAAGGCCGCCGCCATAGGCGACATCGTGGAGGCGGTCAAGCGCCTGCGGGCCGGGGAGGCCCTGCTCTCGCCTGACGAGGTCATCGGGATGCTGCGCATGGTCAGCCGCCAGCGCCAGGAGGAGCTTGAGGCGCAGAGGGCCATCGACCGGCTCACGCGGCGTGAGAGGGAGGTTATGCAGGCCCTCGCGGAGGGCCTCGACAGCAAGGACATCGCCGGGAAGCTCCACATAACCGTGGAGACGGAGCGCACCCACATGGTCAACATACTCAACAAGCTCGGCGTGCACTCGCGCCTGCAGGCCCTGGTGTTCGCCGCCCGCAACGGGCTGGTCGAGATCCGCTAGGCACGCGGCGCCCTTGGGAAGACCCCCATGCTAAAATCTCTGTCGCCCCGTAGCGGACGCCCGCACGAAGGTACGGGACGCGCGGAACGTGCGAGGAGGAATGCGCGGGGATCTTGCCGAGGTCGACCGAGAGAGCGCCGGAGAGTGACGCCCCCCTTAGGGTCCTGCTAGCCAACGAGCCGAGAGCCTACCGGGAGAGCATCGCCGCGGTCTTCCGCCAGTTGCGTCCCGGGATGCTCGTAAAGGTGGTCGATCCCGAGGCCCTGGAGAGCAGCGTGGCCGTCTTCGAACCCGACGTCGTCATCTGCAGCCGCGCCACGGACACCGTGAGGGAGCGGGTGCCGGTCTGGGTGGAACTCTACCCCGAGCAGGCTGCCCACTCCGTGGTCGGCGAGGGGGGCCGGCGCACGGAGTTCGCCGAGATACAGCTCCCCGACCTTCTGGGCATCCTCGACCGCGCCGCCGACCCAGACCAGCGTCCCGCCTAGCCCAAAACGACTAGCCAAACCTCGTCTTTTTACGTGATGCCGCCTGCGGCACCGCGGGCATAACATGACGGGCATGAAGGATATAAAACACGTTCTGGTGGCCAACGAGTTGGCGTCCTACAGGGAGAGCATCGCGGCCGTGCTGCGGATCTCGCTCCCCTGCGTGGAGGTCTTCGAGGCCGCCTCGGCCGACCTCAACAGGGAGGTTCTGCGCCTGCGGCCCGAGCTGGTGATCTGCAGCAGGATCACCTCCCTTGTGCAGGATCGCGTCCCCAACTGGATAGAGCTCTACCCCGAGTGCGAGCCGTTCTCGACGTTCTGCCTCGGCGGCGAGCGCACCGTTAAGGAGCAGGTGGACCTCTCCGATCTGCTCTCCGTGGTGGACGGCACCGTCGTCCACGCCGCCTGAGCACCGCGCCGGCCCCCCTCTAGAAATCATGCATTTGTACGATGCGCCTTCCCCGCGTCGGTGAGAATCTTGCCCCCAGGGCTGCCGCGAGGCCCTGGTGTGAACGCTTGGAGGGAGAGGCATGTCACCGGCGCCAACCGAGACGAGAGCCGTCGGGTCCGGCGACGGCCCCGGCCGGCGCTCGCCTGCCGCGCGCTACGGCTTGGCGGTCGTGGTCGTCGGCCTCGCGGCGGCGGTGAAGTGGCTCCTCGATCCCGCGCTCGAGGCTGAGAGCCCGTTCCTGCTCTTCGTCGTCGCGATAGCGGTCGGCGCCTGGTTCGGGGGCCTGGTCCCTGGCCTCTTCGCCACCGGGCTCGCGTTGGTGGTCTGCGACTACCTCTTCCTCGGCCCCCCGTTCGCGCTCGGGATCGACGGCCCCGGACGGTTCTTCGACCTCGCCCTCTTCTGCGCGGTGGGGGTCGGGGTCAGCGCGCTCGTGGCCTCGATGCACGCCGAGAGGCTCCGGTCCGCCGCGAGCGAGAGACGCTTCCGCCTTATCGTGCAGGGCGCGAAGGACTACGCCATATTGATGCTCTCCCCCGACGGAAGGGTGAAGAGCTGGAACGATGGCGCTAGACGCATCCTGGGCTACGAGGAAGGGGAGATCCTCGGCGAGCACTTCTCCGTGTTCTATACGCCGGAGGACCGGCGGGAGGACATACCCGACCGCGAGCTGCGACGCGCCGTCGCCGGGCGTACCGTCTCGGAGGAGAGGTGGGCCGTGCGCAAGGACGGGAGCCGCCTCTGGGCCAACGGCTCCACGGAGCCCATCAGGGACGGGCGCGGAAACCTCGAGGGCGTGGTCAAGGTCCTGCGGGACAGGACGGAGGCCAAGCACGCGGAGGAGGAACTCAGGCTCAAGGACCGGGCCATGACCGCCAGCGCCGACGGCATCCTCATAACCGACCCAAACGAGCCCGACAACCCCATCGTCTACGTCAACCCGGCCTTCACCAGGATCACGGGCTACGCCCCGGAGGAGGCGATCGGGCGGAACTGCCGTTTCTTGCAGGGCGACGACAACGACCAGCCCGGGCTTGAGGAGCTGCGCGCGGCGATCCGGGAGGGGCGGACCTGCGAGGTCGTCCTCCGCAACTACCGCAAAGACGGCGCCCTCTTCTACAACGAGCTCTCCCTCTCGCCCGTCTTCGACGATGGGGGCGGCATCATACGCTTCGTCGGCATCCTCGAAGACATCACCGAGCGGCGGCGGGCCGAGGAGGGGCTGCGCGTACAGGCCGAGGCAAGCGAGATCCTCGCGACGCCCCTCTCCTACGAGGAGCGGCTAGCGAGCCTCGCCCACCTCGTCGTGCCCCGCCTGGCCGACTGGTGCGCCGTGGACATCGTCGAGGAGAACGGGTCCGTCCACCGGCTCGCCGTCGAGCATCAGGACCCTGAGAAGGTGGCCCTGGCCTACGAGTTGCAGCGCCGCTACCCTACCCCCGACGACGCGCGCCGCGGGGTCCCCGAGGTATTGAGGACAGGCGAGCCCGAGATGATGCGCCAGATCCCCGAGGAGCTCTTGCGCCAGAGCGTGGGCGACGGGCAGCAGCTCCACATGCTCAGGGAGCTCGGGTTGCGGTCTTACATGATCGTGCCGATGATCGCGCGCGGGCGCACGCTCGGGGCGATCACGCTCGTCTCGGCCGAATCCGGGAGGCTCTACGGGCCGGGAGATCTGGAACAGGCCGAGACCCTCGTCCGCCGGGCCGCGATGGTTGTTGACAACGCAAGGCTCTACGAGGAGGCCCGCCGGGAGATCGCCGAGCGCGAGAGGGCGCAAGAAGAGCTCCGCCAGAGCGAGGACAGGCTGCGGCTTGCGACGGAGACGACCCGGCTCGGCACCTTCGACTTCGACCCCGTCACGGGCGAACTCCACTGGGACGCCAGGTGCAAGGAGATCTTCGGCCTCCCGCCCGACGCCGAGGTGGACCAGGAGACGTTCCTGGCCGGCCTGCACCCCGACGACCGGGAGCGGGTAGACCGGGCCGGCCGGAGGGCGCTCGACCCTTCCCCCAACGGGGAGTACGAGCTCGAGTACCGCGTCGTGGGGCTCGGGGACGGGGAGGAGCGCTGGGTGGAGGCCCGCGGCCGGACGTTTTTCGAGGGCGGGCGGGCCGTGCGTTTTATAGGGACGGTGCTAGACGTTACGGAGAAAAAGAGGGCGGCGGAGGCCCTCAAGCGCAGCGAGGAACGCTACAGGGCGGTCATAGAGCAGTCGACCGAGGGCATCTACCTGCTCGACACCGTGAGCCGCCGCCTCCTCGAGACGAACCCCGCCTTCCAGCGGATGTTCGGGTACACCGCGGAGGAGCTCAAGGGGATGGAGATCTATGATCTCGTGGCCCACAGCCGCGAGAACGTGGACGCAAACGTCTGGCGCACGCTCGAGCTCGGGCGGGTCCTGATCGGGGAGCGCAGCTACAAGCGCAAGGACGGCACGGTCGTCGAGGTCGAGATCGGTGCGAGCATCATCTCCTACAACGGGCAGAAGGCGATCTGCGCCCTGGTGCGCGACATCACGGCCCGCAAGAGGGCGGAGGACGCCCTGAGGCGCAGCGAGGAGCGGTTCCGCGCCTTGGTCCGCTACGCCTCGGACATGATCGTGATCCTCGACAGGGACGGCGAGATCCTCTACGAGAGCCCCGCCGTCGAGCGCATCCTGGGCTTCACGGTCGAGGAGCGGGTGGGCACCAACTCCTTCGACTACCTCCACCCCGAGGACCGCGAGCCCGTGGCCCGGCGCTTCGCGGAGCTCGTCCGCCAGCCCGGGGGTCGCATCTCCGCCGAGTACCGGGTCCACGACAAGACCGGAGACTGGAGGTTCTTCGAGGCCATGGGCGTCAACATGCTTGAGGACCCAGTAATATCGGGCGTCGTGGTCAACCTGCGCGACGTGACCGAGCGCCGGCGCACCGAGCAGGCGCTGGAGGAGATCCGGGAGGCCGAGCGCGGCAGGATGGCCCGCGAGCTCCACGACGGCGTCCTCCAGGACCTCTCCTACGCAGCCCAGACGCTCGAGATCATAAGCCTGAAGTACGCGGGCACCGACGTCGAGAAGGACCTCCAAGAGAGCGCCGAGACCATGCGGCGCGCGTCCCGCGACCTGCGGGGGGCCATCTACGACATTCGCGCCCAACGGGACGGGACCCAGGACGCCCGCCAGCTCTTCGAGTCACTGGTGAACCTGAACCGCCGCAGGATGCTTGGCTGTAACCTGGTCTTCGACCTCCAGGAC
The DNA here is from genome assembly GCA_035264945.1 of Rubrobacter sp. Lineage (GTDB taxonomy): Bacteria > Actinomycetota > Rubrobacteria > Rubrobacterales > Rubrobacteraceae > Rubrobacter_D. The sequence goes on along the minus strand of DATFPF010000185.1, from coordinate 22,196 downwards.
GGCCTCCTGGAGCAGCTCTCGGAGCGCGGGGGCACGGAGCTGCTGCGCATCGTGCAGGAGGCCCTTACGAACGTCCGGCGACACTCCGGGGCGGACGAAGCGAACGTCGCCTTCTCCTCCCACGGCGACACGCTCCGGGCCGAGATCTCGGACAACGGACAGGGCTTCGACCCGGAGGTGCTGCCGCCAGGCATGGGCACCCTCGGGATGCGCGAGCGAACCCTCGGCCTCGGCGGCAAGCTTGAGATCGAGAGTGAGCCCGGCGCCGGCACTACGGTCCGGATCGAGGTCCCCCTGGAGAACCTCAGGCGCTAGGCCGCCCCGGGTTCTCGGGCGACGCCGCGAAGATACCCCATATTGACTATGCGCCGCCGTCCCGAGCCTCTTAAGATGGGGCGCATGATCTGGAAACCGAAAGCTTCGGGTTTGGACCGGCTCAGCCTTTTGGCCGTCTTGCTGCCGGCGGGCGCCGTCGGGGCTCTGGAGTTCCTGCGCCACCAGTGGCTCGCGCACGTCCTTCCAGGTCCGCTGGCCGAAGGGTGGGTGGGCAACGCCCTGGGCGCCCTGGTCGTTGCCGCGGTGGTCTACGGTTTCGTGCGCGTCTTCGGGGGGATCGTCCAGACCTCGGCCCGCGAGACGGCGAGGGCGCGGGAGCAGGCCGCGGTCCTCTCCGAGCGCCAGCGCCTGGCCAGGGAGATGCACGACGGCGTTGCCCAGACGCTGTTCTACCTCGGCGCCAACCTGCGGGAGGTCCGCGTGCTCCTGGAGTCGGGCGACGAGGGGGAGGCGCTCGAAGGGGTGCGGGCCGCCGAGCAGCACCTCGACGAGGCCCACGCCAGGGTCAGGGCGGCCATCGCGGACTCCCGTCAGGGCGGAACGCAAGACTTCGGCGAATCGTTGCGCCGCGCCGCCTTCGAGGCCTCCGGCCGCCTCGGCATGCGGGTGACGTGCGAGGTGGAGGGATGCCCCGCCGTCCCCGCCTTCTCCCAGAGGCAGGTTCTGGCGATCGTCCACGAGGCCCTGACGAACGCGCACCGGCACGGCCGCGCGAGCGAGGCGCTCGTGCGGGTCGACTCAGGGGGCGGGGGCTTCGCCGTCGAGGTCTCCGACGACGGCGGGGGCTTCGACCCGCGGGCGCGACCGGGCGCGGAGAGCTACGGGTTGGAGATCATGTCAGAGCGGGCCCGCATGCTCGACGGGGAGCTTCGCCTTACCTCCTCGCCGGGCCTCGGGACCAGGCTGACCGTGCGACTCCCGGGGCCGGAGGCGTGAGCCCGCCGGGGGTAAGGCGGGTCCTGCTGGCCGACGACAGCGCCCTCGCCCGCCGGGCGGTCTCGACGTTGCTCAAGCGGGAGCCTGGCTTCGAGGTGGTAGGTGAGGCGGAGGACGGCCACGCGGCGCTCGCCCTGGCGCGCGACCTGAGGCCTGACCTCGTCCTCATGGACATCAACATGCCGCGGTGCGACGGCCTGCTGGCGACCCGGCTCCTCAAGCGGGAGCTGCCTGCGACCACGGTGGTAGTGCTGACCGTCTCGGGCGAGGCGGGAGACCTCTTCGAGGCGATCCGGAGCGGGGCGCAGGGATATTTGCTGAAGAGCCTGGACCCCGAGAGCTGGCTCGAGTGCCTGCGCGGCCTGGCGAACGGCGAGGCGATGCCACGGGACCTTGCCCGCCGCATCGTGGCCGAGTTCGCCGCCCAGGCCGTCCGGGGCGACCCGGACGCGTGCCTGACCGGGCGCGAGCACGAGATCCTCAACCTCGTCGCCTCGGCAATGACGAACAAGCAGGTCGCGGCGGCGCTGTACATCTCGGAGCAGACCGTCAAGAACCACGTGAAGAAGATCATGCAGAAGTTGCACCTTAAGAACCGCGTGGAGCTCGCCCTGCACGCCCGCCGCCTCGCGTCCGGGAGGTCGGGATGAGCCTGGCCCGCGCCGCCCGGAAGATGACCCCAACGGGTCATGGCAGCTCTCCCGCGGTGGCCCTAAACTGCGGGCGGCAGTAGTATTACCCGATGACTAGGAGATCGGCTATGCGCGAGATTGGTTTCGGGTCGTATTTATGAGCGCTCTTCCGACGCCCGCGCGGGCGACCTCGGCGACGACGTTCTCTAGGACGTTCCGGTGGTGAGGGCGGGTGGCCAGGCGCTTGTAGTCTTCGTGGGGCTGGCGATGCTCTCGATGGTCTGGCACGCCTCGCCCGCGCTCGCCCACGCCGAGCTCCTGCGCGTGACGCCCGCCGCCGACGAGACCCTCTCCAAGCAGCCAGGCGAGGTGCGGCTCTCCTTCGACGAGCGCGTGCGGGCCGAGTTCGACCCGGTAAAGGTCACGGACGAGGAGGGCAGTCGGGTGGATAAGGAAGACGCCAGGACCCTCTCCGACGACCCCAAGGTCGTGGTCGCGAGCCTTGGCTTGCTCCCAGAGGGCTCCTACACGGTGGAGTGGCGGGTCACCTCTGCCGACGGTGATCCCATCTCCGGCAAGTATGGCTTCGCCGTCGACGCCTCGGCGGCCGTGGAGGGGGAGGAAGACGGCGGCGTCGGCCGGAACGAAGAAGAGACCGGCGGACCCGGCCTCGGCGTAATCATCGGCGTCCTGCTCGCGGGCGGACTCGTCGCCGCCGGGTTCGTCGTCCTACGCAGACGCTAGCCCGATGTCCTGGCGCAGAACCATAAGCTTCTTCGTCCTGACGGGGCTCTGCGTCGCCTGCGCCCCTGGCGTCGCGTACGCCCAGGAGGCGCATTCTGGGGGCGGCAGGTTGCCCACGGTGGAGTTGCTGGCCGGCGTAACGCACGGGGTCGTCCAGGGCGCGGCCGTGTTCCTCGCGGGGCTGGCCGCCTTCGTGGCGCTGGTGTGGGTGCCCGTGGGGAGATCTTCCTCAGCCGGCGACGAAACTTTCGTCCGCGGATCCTGGAGGCTTTTCGCGGTGCTGGCCGTCGCCGGGCTCGTGGATCTTGGCGTCTACGCCGTGTCGGCCACGGGTCGGCCCTTCGGCCCTGGGCTCTTCGCTGAGGCCCTCTTCGCCACGACGGCGGGGTACATCGTGATGGCCCGGCTCGGCTTCGGGCTGCTTACGGCCCTTGCGATCGTCCGGGCGGCCGGCGGGTCGGGGGTTGGCCGCTGGTGGGTTGCGGCCGGCTGCGGCGGGCTGCTCCTGGCGACGCTCGTGCCGGAGAGCCACGCCGCGGCGGACGGTCCGTTCTCCATGCTCGTCATCTGGCTGCACCTGGCGGCGGCGGCCTTCTGGGTCGGCGGCCTGCTCGCCTTCCCGTTGCTGCTGCTCGGGCCCCTGCGCGCCCTCGGGCTCGATGAGCGGGCTGACCTGCGGCGGCGGACCGTCCGGCGGTTCTCCAGGGTCGCGACCGTGGCGGTGGCTGCGATCCTACTCACCGGCCTCTACAGTACCCTGCAGTACGTCTCGGGCCCGCTGGCCCTGATCGGTTCGCCCTACGGGCGCGCGCTCATCATGAAGCTCGGGATGACCGTGCTGCTGCTCGCCACTGGCGGCATCAACCTTATCGACAAGGGCGACGGGCCGCTCGGCAGGATGGTGGGCCTGGAACTGGTCCTCGCCGCGGGCATCTTCGTGGCCGCCGGCTTCCTTACGAGCCTGCCCCAGGCCAACTAGACCGGGCCCCCAAACCGGGCCCTCAAACCGGGCTCCCAACCGGGCCCCGAACCGGACCGGCAACCCCCGGTAACGACCACGGGGAAGGCCAGCACCCAACGCGAGGGCCCGTTTGTCCTCGCCGAAAGGGTCGCCGGGGCCTCGAAGGGCAGAGGACCGCGCCCCGAGCAAGGAGCACCGCTTTAGGTCCCCCTGCGGCTCCAGCGCCAGCGCCCGCGAACTCGTCCTGGGCCCGCCCCCCGCCGCGGTCGGCACGACGGTAGACCCGGTCGAGAGCCGGATAATCCTCCCTTCGCTTCACACCCGTCCGCCGGGTCGCGGACGGGCCAGAGGGGCGGAAATCGCCGGAAAACGTACCCGGGGGAGGCCACAGGTTTTGTGCCCATAGTTGCAAATACTCCAAATGTCATACCCATACCTACCAAATTTGCGCTAGGCAAAGATGGCCCCTCTAGATGAGGTCTAAACGTCTTGCGTGGGCGATCATTCTAGTCAAGAAAAGCTAACGTCGTATTGACAGAAGCCACATGACAAAGGGAAGGGAGCACAGGAGATGCAGATAGCCACCAACAAGCTCAGCCGCAGGGACATGCTAAAGATGAGTCTCCTCGGCACCGCGGCCGTGGCCCTCCCCCTGGAGCGTGCCGCCCGCACCCAGCTCGCGGTCCCGCGCCTTCCCGAGAACCAACTGCCCCGACCCTTCCAGACCGAGTTCACCGTACCGCCGGTGGCCCAGCCCGTCTACCAGGACGACACCACCGACTACTACGAGATGTCCATGAAGCAGAGCCAACTCCAGATCCTCCCGGGCATGCCCAAGACGGAGGTCTGGGGCTACGAGGGCATCACCCCAGGGCCGACGATCATGGCCAAGCGCGGCCGCAACGTCGTGGTGCGGCACAAGAACTGGATCCAGAACCCCCTCCACGAGCACACCTCGGTTCACCTGCACGGCAACGCGTCCCTGCCCCAGTACGACGGCTACGCCAACGACACCACCGATCCCGGCGAGTACAAGGACTACCACTACCCCAACGGGCAGGACGCCAGGACCCTCTGGTACCACGACCACGGCGTCCACGTCACCGCCTTCAACGCCTACATGGGCTGCGCGGCGTTCTACATAAGCCACGACGAGCACGAGATGAGCCTGCCCATCCCGCACGGCCGCTACGACGTGCCGCTCGTGCTGCGCGACGCCATCTTCGGCACAGACGGCCAGCTCATCTTCGACGACCAGGGCCACTCCAGCCTCTTCGGGGACGTGATCCTCGTCAACGGAGCGCCGTGGCCCGTGATGAAGGTGGAGAGGCGCAAGTACCGCTTCCGCGTCCTGAACGCCTCCATCTCGAGGGGCTTCAACCTGGCGCTGAGCAGCGGCGAGCCGCTGACGGTCATCGGCCACGACGGCGGGCTCGCCCCCGCGCCCGCCGAGGTCGACAGCTACCGCCACGGGATGGCCGAGCGCTACGAGGTCGTCATAGACTTCGCCAAGTACAACGTCGGGGAGAGCGTCGAGCTGAAGAACCTCGGCCTTCCCAACACGGTTGACTTCGCGTCGACGGGCCGGATCATGCGCTTCGACGTGGTGGGCGAGGCAACCGACCTCTCGAACAACGAGATCCCGAGCGTCCTCAACGACAGCCCCCACGCCTACAGCCCCATGAAGCTCCAGGAGTCCCAGTCCCAGAGGACCCGCCGGTTCCAGTTCGGGCGCGAGATCGTCAACGGCGCGGAGATGTGGGCCATCTCCACGGACGGGGGGCCTGGCATGGTCTGGGACCCCAACCGCGTGGACGCCAACCCCGGCCACGACGACGTGGAGATCTGGGAGTTCACCAACAAGGGCGGCGGCTGGTTCCACCCGGTCCACGTCCACCTGGTCGACTTCAAGATCCTCGACCGCAACGGCAAGGCGCCCCACCCCTGGGAGCGCGGCCCCAAGGACGTCGTCTACATAGGCGAGGGCGAGACGGTGCGCATGATCATGAAGTTCGGACCCCAGAAGGGCCGGTACATGATCCACTGCCACAACCTCGTCCACGAGGACCACGACATGATGACCCAGTTCGAGGTCGGAGAGGGCGGACCTTCCCCGCTCTCGGACCCCGCGAAGCCGACCTCTGAGGCCCCCCCGCTCTACACGGAGAAGCCGCCGGTTCCACCGGTAGACCCACCGGTAGACAACGGAGGCGGCCCCGTCCAGACGAACACGGCGCCTGTGGTCGAGATAACGCGGCCCACGCCGAAGAAGATCACCCGCGACCGGACGCCGTCCATCGTCGCCAAGATCGTCGACGACAAGCCCATCGACGACAAGAACCTCGCCCTCTACGTGGACGGGCGCAGGATCTCCGACTACAAATTCGACATAGCCACGGGCATCCTCACGTACACCTGCCGGAGGATGAAGCTGGGCTGGCACCAGGTTCAGGTGGTCGCCCGCGACGCCGAGGGCGAGCAAGCCTCCGGGTCGGTGCGCTTCCGCGTGGTGCTCCGGTAAGGGACCTGCGGAGTAGAGGGACTGGAGCGGACATGACGACGAAGTACCTAGACCTCTCGTCTCTCCGGCCCGGGCTCCTGCTCGGGTCGGGGGAGGAACACCCGGACGTCGCCCCGGCGGTCGCCCCGGCGGTCTACGCGGCGGCGGCCCTCTCCCTGGTGGCCGCCCTCGTCCACCTCTGGGTTGTGCCGGGGCACTTCGAGGTCTGGTGGGGGTACGGCGCCTTCTTTCTGGCCGCCGCCTCGGCCCAGGGCCTCTTCGCCGTCGCCTTGCTGCGCTGGCCTGGCCTAGCGCTCCCCTTCGCCGGCATCTTGGGCAACCTGGCCGTCGTCGCGCTCTACATCGTGACCCGCACCTCCGGGGTGCCCTTCGGCCCCCACGCCACCAGGGCCGAGGAGGCCGGCGTCCTCGACATGACCGTTACGCTCGTCGAGCTCGCCACGGTTGTCTTCCTCCTCTCGCTCCTCGGCGGCAGGGCGCGCGGCATGGCCCTCAACGCCGTGCTGCTGGCGGGGGTCGGGATCTGGGTGCTCAGGCTGACGGGGTACCTCTCTTGAGCCTCGCCCCTACCCCAGAGAAGGATCTTGCAGGCGAGAAGGGTCCTGGACCACGCCCCGCCGAGGAGCGGGGCGTGGGGCCGTTCGGTTTCATGCTCTTTGCGCTCGTTGCCGTGTTCCTGATCTTCGGCTTCGTCCGTCCTTTCGTCGCCGAGCCTTTCGGCATCACCACGGACAGCATGGATCCCACCCTGCGGGCGGGGGACAGCGTGCTGGCGGTGAAGTTCGCCTACCGTCTCGCCGAACCCCGGAGGGGCGACGTTGTACTCTTCGAGGCCCCCGACGACGGCGCCCCGACCATCAAGCGCGTCGTCGGCGTTCCCGGCGACACGGTCGCCGTGAGGGACGGCGTGCTCTTCGTGAACGGCGAGAAGAAGAGGGAGGGCTACGTGGATTACGGCATGACCGACTCGACCTTCCTGGGGCCCACCGACGTCCCCGACGGGCACGTCTACCTCATGGGGGACAATCGCATGAACTCCCTGGACTCGCGCTCCTACGGGCCTGTGCCCGAGGCCGACATTCTCGGCGGGGTCCCCCTGCGCGTGTGGCCGCTTGACAGGGCCGGATCCGTCTAGAAAACCTACATTTGCAGGCCATTCTCTTCTGATGCCGGTGCCGGCTTGCCGGTCCGGTACGTAAACGTACACCACTTGGGCTAGGCAAAGCTCATCCATATCCGCGATGGCTTTGGGGCCTTTCTGGGCGATCATTTACGTACCGACCGATCTAAGAATCAGAGGGGATAGTTCAGATGGCAGCCCACCAGATCTCCACTAAGTACACCAGCTTCTCCGCCGGACTCGTCAGGGAGCTCGCGCTCTTCGTGGCCTCTGGTCTCTCGCTTGCGACGGCGGCGATCCATCTGTGGGCGGTCCCCGAGCACCTCTCCGAGTGGTGGGGCTACGGCGCTTTCTTCGTGGCTGCTGCCCTCCTGCAGGGTCTCCTCGCCGTGGCGCTCCTGCGCTCTCCCTCCCGCGGGCTCCTGCTCTCCGGCGCCTTCGCCAACCTCGGCGTGGTCGCCCTGTACGTCGTTACCCGCACCGCCGGCATCCCGTTTGTGGGCCCCCACGCCGGCGAGGTCCACGTCGCGGGCGCCCTCGACCTGACCGCGACCGCCGCCGAGCTGGCGCTGGTCGTCGTGCTCGTCGCGCTCGCGCGCGAAGTTCTCAAGGCCCGCCTCTACCTTGCGCTCGGCGCCGTCCAGGCCCTCGGGACCGGCCTCGTCCTCCACGCCCTCCACTCCGAAATTCACGGCGAGCGGGGCCTCGGTTTTCTCGCGCACTGGCTTGAGGGCTCCGTGCTCGCCCTTCCCCTCTCCGTTCTCGCGCTCCTCGCCGCGGCCCCGCTCGCGCGGGCCGGCGCCGGGTTCTTCTTCGGCGAGAACGCTTTCGCCGCAAGGATCTCCTGGGCGCTCGCCGCGGCCGGCGCTTACGCCGTGGTCGGCATACCGGCCAACGCGTTCGCGGCTGACCACGCCTCGGCCGGCGCGTTCCTCGCGCAGGCGGGCCGCGACGCGGGCGCCGTCTTCGGGGCCGGGTTCCTGGTCCTGCTCGTGGTCGCCCAGCTCCGCGGGACGCCCTGGGAGGCGCCGCGTACCATAAACTTCTGGCGCCCCCGCGCCGCGACCGCCCTGGTGGGGCTCGCGGCGGGGCTCGTCCTGGTCGTGGGCCCCGCGGCCTTCGCCGAGATGTTCGCAGCTCCGGTCCAGGCCCAGGCCGCGCCCGGGGCCTGCTCCTCGTCCTCCTACGACCGCTCCTACGACGTTGCCGCGGCCAACGTGGAGATCCCCTACAACCGCTTCGCCGAGACGAGCGAGGCCGCCGGCGAGGCCGTCGGGCTCAACATGGACCCCAACGGCCAGGTCTTCGTCCTGCAGGGCGACCAGGCGGCCGTCGAGAACTGGTGGAGGCCCCTCGGTGCCACGCCCGCCGAGGACCCGGCCGGCGCCGACAACAGGCGCCTGAGGCCGCGTCCGCTCGTGATCCGGGCCAACGCCGGCGAGTGCGTGAAGGTGACGCTCACCAACGAGCTCGAGGCCACCGGCGGCGACGGCCTCCCGAACAACCCAAGGGTCGGCATGAAAGTCTATGGCCCGGCCTACGACGCCCAGACCTCGGACGGCTCGGCGGTCGGCTACAACGCCGACACGACCGTTGGCATGGGCGAGACCATCTCCTACTACTGGAAGGCTCCCTCCGAGGAAGGCACGTTCCTCTTCAAGGACCAGGGCGCGCTCGCGGGCTCGGAGGCAAACTCCGGCTCCGTCGGCCACGGCCTCCACGGCGCCTTCGTCGTCGAGCCCGCCGGCTCGACCTGGAGGGACCCCGAGACCGGCCAGCCCCTCTACGCCGGGGCCAATGACCACGATGGGATCACCAAAGAGAGCGGCGACCCCTACATCGACGCGGCCATCGTCGCGCCTGGCGGGGCGTTCCGCGAGACCGTCCAGATAAGCCAGGACGAGCTGCCCGGCGGCAACGGCTTCGCCTTCAACTACGGCGCCGAGCCGGCCAAGAACAGGATCGCCAAGAACCCGGCCGGCACGAACCCCGCCGCGGACCAGCTCGCCCCCGACGCCATAGGGGAGGAGACCTCGCTCTCCTCGTGGACCTACGGCGACCCCGCCCTCATAAAGCTCGCCAGCGGCAAGGGCCCATGGCCGCCCAACAGCGAGCGGACCAACAAAGAAGATTGCGGCCTGGCGAACTCGTGCTACGTCTCAAACGTCACGCACGCGTACAAGGGGGACCCGACCAAGATCCGGTTCGCCCACGCGGGCGTCAAGGAGACCCACGTCTTCCACATGCACGCCCACCAGTGGCGCATAGAGCCCAACGACCCGAACAGCCAGATCATCGACTCCCAGACCTTCGGCCCGGGCGAGGCGTTCACCGCGAGCCTCATCGGCGGCGCCGGCTCCAAGCCCGGGACGGTAGGGGACTCGATCTTCCACTGCCACCTCTACCCGCACTTCGCCGACGGCTTCTGGGCCCTCTTCCGGGTACACGACGTCTACGAGGACGGCACGAAGCCGCTCCCCGACGGCACCACGGTGCGTGAGCTCAAGGCGCTGCCCGGTAGGGCCGCGCCGGCCGGTCCCACGGCTGACAACCCCGGCTACCCGCGCTTCATCCCCGGCAAGTACGGCTGGAGGGCGCCGCAGCCTCCGGGGAGCATGTCGGAGCAGAAGCCGGGCGCGACAGACGACCCCGACACCGTCGAGCGCGAGGACCTGACGGCCGCCGACCGGATGGTGGCCGGCAAGGTGCTCGACCACGGCAACACCCCGCTCAACGGGCCAGACGGCCTCAACGCGCAGCTCGAGGAGGCCAAGGCCCAGACGCCCGCGGACGAGGCCCGCGTAGACGTCCTCGAGAGGCTCATCGTCGAGCGCAAGGCCCAGAACCTCAACCTCGCCGGGAACGCGGACACCGACGCGGACGTCAACCCAGGTGCCCCCTTCACGGAGCCATGCCCGGCAGGATCCCGCGAGGTCACATACAACGTGAGCGCGATCCAGACCGACGTCGTCTACAACGAGCGCGGCGACCACGACACGCAGGGCCGTATCATGGTCCCGACGGAGGACGTGGACGAGATACTGGCAGGGACCAAGAAGCCGGAGCCGCTCTTTATACGGGTGAACGCCGGCGACTGCATCAACTTCAACCTGACAAACCACCTGCCCAATTGGTACGGCGGCGACGCCTTCGTCCAGCTGGCCCAGACCAACATGGTCGGCGGGCACATCCACCTGGTCAAGTTCGACGTGCTCGCCTCGGACGGCTCATCCAACGGCTGGAACTACCAGCAGGCCGCCTTCTCCAACGAGCAGGCCGACTTCAACAAGGAGATCGCCGCCGGCGACAGGCCCTGCAACTGGGAGGGGTGCCGCATCGAGGGTCAGCCCGCCGACTGGGACCCGAACAACGTGAACTCCGGCCAGATGGCGCCTGGGCAGACCATAAGCGAGCGCTGGTACGCGGACACCGAGCTCCGCACGGTCTTCACCCACGACCACCACTTCGCGGCCCTCGACCAGAACCGCGGCTACTTCGGCGCCATGATCGTCGAGCCCAAGGGGATGGACTTCCGCAACCCGAAGTCCGGCGAGTTCTTCCAGCCGGGCAACGGCAACACCCCAGGCGCCCCGCGCTGCGGCTCCTCGTGCACGGGCACGGCGGCGGGTGCCGCGATGGACATCATCGGCCCCGGCACTTCGGACGACTTCCGCGAGTTCGGCATCGCCATCCAGGACTTCGTCTCCCTCACCAAGAAGGGCGGGAACTCGGGCGTGAAGTCCGACGTGATCAACGGTCCGGCCCAGCCCGAGGAGTACCCAGACGATGACCCGGGCACGATGGCGATCAACTACCGCAACGCCCCGTTCCAGTACCGCGATAAGGACATGAACGGCAACCCGTCAGACCCGGCGCACGTCTTCTCCTCGACCGTGCACGGAGATCCGATGACCCCGACCATGCAGACCTACTCCGGGGACCCGGTCAGGATCCGCGCGATCCAGGGCTCCCAGGAGGAGCAGCACGTCCTGAGCATGAGCGGTGTCCGCTGGCGCGAGGAGCCGGACGACCCGAACTCGCCGCTCATCAGCGCCAAGACCATAGGCATCTCCGAGGCCTTCAACTTCGAGGTCCCCAAGATCACATGCGCCGCCGCCGACCAGGCCTGCGCCGGAGACTACCTCTACGGTGGCACCTCCACGGATGACATGTACCTGGGCGCCTGGGGCATCCTGAGGGCCCGCGCCGAGAGGGTTCCCTCGCTCCTGCCCCTGCCCGACAACAAGCCGGCCGTCACGGACACCACGCCGGAGCCCGGCGAGGGCACCGGCATCGGTTCGGCCACCTCGCCGACGCCGCCGACGACCAAAAACCCGGGCAGCCCCTGCCTTTCGACGGCCCCCGTCAAGACCTTCAACGTGGTCGCCATGGACGCCGAGCTCGAGTACAACAAGGACGGCGACAACGACCCGCACGGCCTGATCTACGCCCTCGCCGAGGACGAGGCCGCCATCCGCTCCGGCGAGATGAAGCCCGAGCCGCTGGTCCTCAGGGCCAACCAGGGCGACTGCATCCAGGTCCACCTGACGAACCACGTGGCCGCGAGCTGGCTCCAGAACCACGGCACGGCAGGCGCGGATGGCGACCCGACACTGCCCACCGAGCCCGAGACCGGCACCCGCGCCGGCCTCAGGGTGTCCTTGAACCCGCAGCTCGTCAAGCACGACGTGAGCCGCTCCGGCGGCGCGGCCGTCGGCTACAACTTCGACACGACCGTCGGCCGCAACGAGACCAAGACCTACCGCTGGTACGCCGACGAGGAGCTCGGCACGACCAACCTCACCGACTGGGGCGACGTGCGCGGCCACCGCCACCACGGCCTCTTCGCCGGCCTCAACATAGAGCCCAGGGGCTCCACCTACCACGACCCCCAGACCGGAGACGAGATAGCGAGCGGTGTCTCCGCCGACATCCGGGTGCCAGGGCCGGCTAACGACTTCCGCGAGTTCACCACCTTCTTCCAGGACGGCCTGAACCTCTACGACGCCGCGGGCAACGTCGTCCGGGACGCGCTCGACCACCCCCCAACCCCGGAGGAGCCCATGGGCGAGCCCATGGACGCCGAGGACCAGGGCGAGAAGGGCTTCAACTACTCGAGCAGCCCCTTCGTCCACCGCATAGGCGAGGTTCCCGAGACGGGCATGGACGGCGACGCGATGGCCCACGTGTTCGACTCCTCGCGCCACGGCGACCCCGACACGCCCATCTACCGGGCGTTCGAGGGGGACGACATAAGGATGAGGGTCCTGCAGGGCTCGGACAAGCCCCGCCAGCACTCCTTCCAGATGTCGGGTGCCTCGTGGAAGGCCCAGCCAAACGACCCCGGCTCGAACCTCATAGGGACGCAGGGGGGCATAAGCGTGGGGCGCTCCTTCAACCTGAACCTCTCCGGGTTCGAGTCTGCGGGAGACTACCGTTACGGGTGCGGGGTGGCCTTCCACCACCTCTCCGGCGGCCTGTGGGGCATCCTCAGGGTCTACGATACGCCTTCGGCGGCCCAGGCCCTGAACCCGACGCCCCTTGGCAACGTGGACAACCCGCACGCCGGCGGGCACCCCATAATGCCCCTCGAGGTCCGAAACGTCGCCACCAGCCTGACGCTCGATGCTGCCCCGGCCGACGTCGAGCCGGGCGGGACGACGGCTCTCTCCGGCAAGCTCACCGCCACCGGCGGAGAACCGCTCGACAGGCGCCCGGTCGTAATAGAGCAGAGGCCCGCGGGCTCCACCGCCGCCTTCGCGGCCGTGCCGGACGGGCAGGTCACCACAGACGCCCAGGGCGCGTTCGGCCTCCCCGGCGTCGCCCCGGAGGGGGCCACGGAGTACCGGGCCGTCTTCGCCGGCAGCCCGGGGGCAGGCCTTGAGCGCTCCGTCAGCGCCGGCGTGCGGGTCGTCGTGTCGGGCCAGACCGTGGTCCGGGCGGTGGCAGACAACGCCGTCACCTTCGGCAAGACCACCAACGTCGCCGGCTCCCTCCTCAACGACGGGGCGCCGGTCGCGGGCAAGCAGGTGGTCCTCGAGGAGCGGCCGGCGGGCCAGGCCGAGTTCTCGCGGGTCGGCGTCCCGGTCAGCACGGACGCGCACGGGGCGTTCCTCTTCTCGAAGGTCAAGCCGCTGAAGAACACCGACTACCGGGTGGTCTTCGACGGGGAGCCGGCGGCCGGCCTGCGGCCCTCCGAGGCGACCTTCTCGGTCAACGTGCGGGCTTCGGTCTCCCTCTCGGTCGCGGCCACCGACCTCAAGCTCGGCCGTGCGCGGGCGATCTCGGGCGCCGTCGCCCCGGCCCACGAGGGAGAGGTCGAGCTGATCGTCGAGCGCAAGGGGAAGGCGGTGTTGCAGAAGAACCTGCCCATCGACGCCAACTCCCGCTTCGCCACCTCCTTCAAGCCGACCGCCCCGGGCACCTACTCGGTGCGGGTCTCCTTCGCCGGTGACGCCGACCACGCCGCGGGCAACAGCCCGACGAAGACCTTCCGGGTCGTCAGGTAGGCCAAGCCCGAACGCCGCTTCTCTCCAGGGGCCCCGCCCGCAGAAGGGCGGGGCCTCCTTCGCGTCGCCCTGGCGGCGGAGCTACCGATAGCCCACTTGGGCTACCCAAAGATCGCCCATCCACGCGATGGCGCGACGGGCCCCAGGGACGATCATGACACCAGGTCGAATCGTCATTTAGAAAGGCCTCGGTAGTGAGAGCGGCGGCATCATCCTCGAATATCTTGGGCGTTGGGATCAGGGCCTGCTTCGTCATGCTGACGGTCCTGATCGTCTGCCTCGTGATGGTCCAGCGTTCCTCCGACGCGGCGGTCTCCGTCGGAGGCTTCCCGGTCGCCACGGGCGCGGAGCACGCCTCCGTGGCCGTCAGCGGCAACACCGCCGTCTGGTCGGTCTCGCAAGGCGGCGGCGACATACGGGGCAAGAACCTCTCGACGGGCACGGATCTCGACCTGCCCTCCTTGCCTGGCGCCCAGATGCGGCCCGCCGTAAGCGGCCGTATCGTTGTGTGGGAGGACACCTCCTCCGGCGACTCGGACATCTACGGCCTCGACCTCTCCGCCCCCCAGGAGCCCCCGTTCCCGGTGGCCGTGGGCCCTGGCGAGCAGGCCCGCCCCGCCGTCGGGGGGGGCGTCGTTGTGTGGGAAGACCGCGACGCCGTGGACTCGGACGTGGTAGCGAAGGACCTCGCGAGCGGGACAGTGAAGACCATTGCCTCGGGACCCCAGCGGCAGGACTCGCCGGCCGTTGGTGGTGACCAGGTAGTCTGGCGCGAAGAGACCCTTACCGGCGACTCAGACATCCACGGCTACGACCTCGCCGAAGATCAGGAGTACGAGGTGGCCGTAGGGCCCGGCTACGAGTACGATCCGGCCGTCGCCGGCCGCCTCGTGACCTGGGTGGACGATCCCGGCAGGGACGCGGACGTCCGCGCCAAGGATATCTCCACGGGCGAGGAGATCCCGGTGGCCACCGGGCCCGCCCAGCAGGAGGCCCCGACGGTGAGCGGCGATACGGTGATCTGGGACACCCAGCGCAACAAGAACGACGGCTCCATCACCTTCGACCTCCAGGGGGCAAGGCTCGACCTCGCACCTGTGGCCCCGGCGGGCCTTACCGCGACCGGCTCCGTGTCGGGCGTCGCGCTTCGCTGGAGAGGCAACGCCGAGACCGACCTCGACGGCTACAACGTCTACCGCTCCGCGTCCGAGGGCGGGGAGTACACGAAGCTAAACACGCGCGGCCCGATCTCCGCCTCCTCCTTCAACGACGCGCAGGCCCCGAACGGCGCGCGGTCGTACTACAGGGTCACGGCGGTGGACGCGGCTGGCAGCGAGTCCGGGGCGGCCCGCGGGAGCGCCGTGGTCCCGAAGGCCACCAGCGTAACGCTCTCCGCCAACTCCACGCTCCTGGACAGCCTGGTTCCCGGCTCCTCCGTCGCGCTCTCCGGGAGGCTCGTCGACTCCGACGAGACGCCCATCGCCGGCAAGAAGGTGGTCATCAAAAGCAAGCCGCTCGGGTCCAGCGTGTTCGCCCCCATCGCGGGCGGCGAGGTCACGACCGACACCACGGGCGCCTTCTCCCTGGCGGGGCTCCATCCGGATAGGAACACCGAGTACCAGGCGAGCTTCGACACCGACGCCGAGGAGCTCCAGTCCGCGACGAGCCCGACCGTGGCCGTCGATGTAAAGCAGCTCGTCAACACTAGCTTCTCCACGAGGCAGGTGAAGCTCGGCAAGTCCGTGCGCGTGACGGGGACGGTGTTCCCGGCGAGCACGGGGAACGTGACGCTGGACATCGCCCGCAACGGCGTGCCGCTCACCAAGGTAAACAACGTGCCCCTGCAAAGCTCCCGCTTCTCGCGCTACTACAAGCCGCCCGTCAAGGGCGTGTACACCGTCAAGGTCACCCTCGACGGCTACCCGCAGTACCTCGTGACCCCCTCGACGGGGACCTTCAGGGTGAAGTCGCGCTAAGGACGCGGCGGGCCCTGTCGCCGCACGAACAAGGGGGCGTCTCAAACGAGACGCCCCCCTTCCTTTTGGGCTGCTCACCTCAAAGCCCCGCTGACCCCTTCCCTGCGGGCCGCTACCGTTATGGTGCCGGTTGCAGCTTCTCGCAGCTAGTCCGCTCCGCAAACTCCAAAAAGTTAAGGTCGCCCTGATCCTGAGCGTCGAGGATCAGGGTGTCGTTGCCGGTGCCGCAGTTGACGGAGTCGGCCTGGTTGTCGCCCGCGATGTTGATGCGGTCGTTGCCCCCGTCGCCCTCGATCCTGTCCGTCCCCGTGCCGCCGACGATGTTGTCCGAAGCGGGTCCGCCTGTCATCGTGTCGTTGCCGGGGCCGCCGGACATCCTGTCTCTCCCGAAGCTGCCGTTCATCAGGTCGGATCCGTCCCCGCCGTTCATCACGTCGTTGCCGCGGTTGCCGTTCATCCTGTCCTGGCTCCCGAGGCCCGACATCTTGTCGACGCGCGGCGAGCCGGACATCTGGTCAGCGTGTCTGGTTCCCCTGCACGGACCACCGTCGCATCTTATGGACGCCGCAAGCGCCACCCCCGCCAACAGCAACACGGCGGCCAACGACATCACGGTTAGGACTACCGGTCTTCTCATCGCTTCACCCCACTTGTTTGCCTTCAGGGCCCCGCAGCCTCGACACTGCCCCATTGATACGTCTGGATCAGACGCCGCAAGTTTAACAGTTGGTCTCCCCCGCTTTACGGTTCCCGGTGAAAAAAATCGGCCGTTTTGCACGGGTTTCGGGTTCTTGCCGGATCCGGGGGCGCCGTACGCGGAGGGCCTAGCCCATCTGGGGTACGCGGTCTCGCCACGCATGGACTAGCCAAATTTCCCCCATCGTCACGAGGGAAACGCGGGTCCGCTGTTGCATCATCTTGGCATGCAGAGTTGCCATTCTGAGAAGACGAGTGAAGAGGTCTCTGCCCGGTATCGGGCGCGGGCGTCCGAGCCGATTGAAACGCACGTCTCGCGGGCCGGGGTACGCGGCTTCGCGGTTCGAACGGTCGAAAGTACGAGCGTTACCACAAAAAGAGGAGAGAACATGATCCATTCGCACCGAAACGACCAGACCTTAGAGAGGGGCGACGCGAGGAGGCCGATGACGGCCTTCTTTGTCGCCATCCTCGCCGTGCTGACCACGATGGCGGCGCTCGCCGCACCGGCGAACGCGGAGGTGGCGAAGGTAGGACCCGTCAACCCGGACAACGGCAACCCATACTGGTACGAGGACGCTAACGGGCTGCAGCTCGACCAGTGCCTCGACAACTCCGCCGACTCCAAGTGCCTGAGGCCCTTCGAGATGCCCAACCCAGACGGCGAGATCTCCTTCCCGGACAACTACCCGGGCGAGGCGTTCTGGTGGACGGGCGAGGCCTCGACCACGCTCAACAACGGCTCCGACGCCCTGCTGGTCACGGCGCTCGAGGGAACCTTCGCCAACGAGGAGGTCAAGGACGGCGACCAGATGAGCTTCGGCCGCATCCGCATCCGCGTCGACGGCCTGGAGGCCGGCGAGCAGTACAGGATCAGCCACCCCTTCGGCACCAAAACCTTCACGGCCACCCCGGTCGTCGACGGCTCGACGGTCGGCGAGATCAACGTCACCGAGGACATCGGCTGCTTCCCGACTCCGCGGACGCCCTGCGACTTCGGCCAGGCGCTCTCCGGCAAGGTGGGGCCTTTCCTGACCTGGGACACCTTCGGCGATCCCGACCCCGCGCTCGCGCCGCCCGCCGGTTACGTCGGCGACCCCGACGTGCTTCACAAGGTCGAGGGCAGCGTCGTGACCGATGATGCAGGCAACGCGCAGAACTACTTCAAGGTCGAGAAGGCCAACGAGGACGGCACCTTCGAGCAGCTCGGCTCCACAGACGAGTTCGCCGTCAGCGGCAAGCTCGCCAAGCTTCAGGTTGGCGCCGCCCCGGCGCGGGACACCGTCTCCAACGACCCGAGCCAGGAGATAAAGTTCGTCGCCTCGGACCCCGACGCGCAGGTCTACTACACCACCGACGGCTCCGATCCCGCCCCCGAGACCGGCACCCTCTACAACGGTCCATTCGCCCCTCCGAGCGAGGACGGCGCGGCGACGTCCACCACCTACAGGTTCGTGGCCGTCAAGGACGGTCAGTCCTCGGGCATCAGGGAGAAGACCTACACCGTCGACCGGGCGGCCCCCAACGTGACCGCCGAGTCCGTCGACTCTGACGCGGCCGCCGACGCCGTCCCGAGCCAGGGCGGCGGTTCCTTCGACAAGCCGCAGAAGATCACCCTGAAGGCCAGCGAGGCCGCCGACATCCACTACACCACAGACGGCTCCGACCCGGCCGACGAGAACAACGCGGCCAGGAAGACCATCGCCTACGATCCGGACTCCCCCGACGCCCCCGAGACCATCCTCGTCGAGCGTTCGCAGGAGATCCGGGCCATAGCCGTCGACGAGGCCGGCAACAAGGGCCAGCCCAAGACCTTCGGCTACACCATCGCCGCGCTCGCCAAGACGGGCCCGATGAACCCGCAGGGCGGCTTCCCGTTCTGGTACCAGGACGCCGCGGGCACCAAGCTCGACCAGTGCCTCGACAACTCGGCCAACTCCAAGTGCCTCGTGCCCTTCGAGATGCCCAATCCCGACCAGACGATGACCTTCCCCGAGAACTATCCTGGAGAGGCGTTCTACTGGACGGGCGAGGCCTCGACCACACTGAATAACGGCTCCGACGCCCTGCTCGTAATGGCGATGGAGGCCGCGTTCGCCAGCGACGTAGTTCAGGGCGACCAGATGAGCTTCGGCCGCATCCGCATCCGCATCGACGGGCTCCAGATCGGCCGGGAGTACCGCGTAACCCACCCCTACGGCGTTGACACCTTCACCGCCGAGGACGACGGCAAGGGGGCAGGTGAGATCAACTCCACCGTGGACATCGGCTGCGTCCCCGGTCCGAACGTCACGTGCGACTTCGACGAGGCCCGCTTCGGCCGCGTGGGACCGTTCCTCTCCTGGGACACCTTCGGCCAGGGCACCGACCCCGCCCTCGCCGACGCGGCCGGCAACCCCGACCGCTACGTCGGTGACCCGAACATCGAGCACGCCGTCAAGGGCAGCCCCTACAACACCAACCTCTTCAAGATCGAGCGCTTGGGCGCGAACGGCCCCGTCCAGCTCGGCTCCACCGACCAGTTCGCCGTCAGCGGCAAGCTCGCCGAGTTCCAGGCCAGCGTCAACCGCAAGGGCGGGTCCTTCAACAAGGCCCAGGCCATAGAGCTCGGCGCCTCCGAGGCGAACTCCGAGATCTACTACACCCTTGACGGTTCCGAGCCCACGCCCGATAACGGCACCCTCTACACGAACTCGTTCGTCCTCGACGGCGACACGACCCTCAAGTTTAGGGCGTACGGCCCCGTCCCGGCGGACGGGAGCCAGCGGGCCGAGACCCCGGTCTACACAGAGGACTACGTCATCGATGCCAAGGCGCCGGTCGTGAAGGCCGACCCCGCCGGGTTCCGGTTCACCGAGGGCAACCCGCAGGTCGCGCTGAGCGCCGACGAACCCGCCGACATCTACTACACCACCAACGGCATAAACCCGACCGTCGGCGGCAGGAGCACCACGCTCTACAACGGCCCCATAAACATAAACAAGACCACCACCCTCAAGTTCATGGCAATCGACAAGGCCGGCAACAACTCCGGCGTCGCCACCGAGACGTACACCGATGGGCTGGCGCCGCAGGCCCCGACGATGACCCTCGCCGCCGCTAGCGACTCCGGCGTCTCCGATACGGACAACCTCACCCGCAACACGAACGTCACAATAAACGGCACAGCCGAGGCCGGGGCCACGGTCAGGATCCTCGTGGGCGGGACGCAGAAGGCAAGCGTCACCGCCGCCGCCGACGGCTCCTTCAGCGCCGACATAAGCGGCCTCCAGCCCGGCGCCAACAACATCACCGCCACCGCCACCGACGCGGCCGGCAACCAGAGCACGAGCTCCGGAACCCTGAACGTCCAGGTCGACACCACCGCGCCCGCCGCCCCGACGGCCGATCCCGCTTCTGGCAACTACGACGCTACCCAGCAGGTGAAGCTGAACTCGGCGGAGGCCGGGGTCAGGATCTTCTACACGACGGACGGATCCGCGCCGCTCACCGTCAGCAGGCTGTATACGGTCGGTTCCCCGATCTCGGTCGCCAGGACGACGACCGTCAGGGCCATCTCGATCGACGCCGCGGGCAACGTTTCGGATGGGGCCTCCTTCAACTACGTGATCAACGCGACCGCGCCGACGATCACGAACTTCAGCCCCACCGGCAACACCCGCGACCGCACGCCGACCATCCGGGCCACGGTGCGGGATTCGGACCGCACCCTCGCCCTCAGCGACATAACGCTGCGGGTCGACGGGGCCGTGATCAACAGCAACCAGATCACCTACAACGCCAACACGGGCGCGCTGAGCTACACCCCGCGCCGCAACCTCGCCCTTGGCAACATCGCGGTGAGGATCACGGTCACCGACGCGCCGCGCCCCGCCGTGCTGAGGAACTGGAGCTTTACGATAAACAGGTAGCGACCCAGGGAAGGAGCGCGTAAGGGCCCGGGGCCCCATCCGATACAGGATGGGGCCCCGGCCCTGCGTCTCGAACTACCTGCGCAGGGGCGTCAGGGACGCCGGGCGAGAACCTTCTGCCGGGATGCGGTCTAGCCGAAAGACGGGAGACGGAGACAAAGGACCGACCGACGCGTCCTGAGGTCAGGCCAAGGACGACGAAAGGACCGTCCTTCTCGGGGCTTGGCGCCATCGGAGCGAACCCCGCCCGCCGAGCCTGGCATCTCGCCGCCCGAGAACATGCCAGGGACCGTCGGTCCCACTCGTGAGGGCCAGGTCTCGCCTGCCATCACCCGGCCGTCTTTGAGGCCGGGGGTGGACCCGGACTACACCCGACCGGCGGGAACACCCCTTCGGCGGGCCCGACGCCCGCCGGCGGTGCCGATCGACCCGGCGTGTTGGCGGAGGACGTACGGCACCAGGTAGACGGCCTCCGCCCTATACGGCGAATGGGCTACCCAAAGTTCGTCCGTGCGGGGGATGTCGCGCGCGCCGCCACAGGAGATCATTGCCGTGAAACCAACTTCGAAAAGACGGCAAGGAGAATACGATGCCCACCAACGCGCGATTCGAGAAACCCGGGACCCGCAGGAAGATGAGGACGCTCGCCGTCTGCGCGATGGCCGCGCTCGCGTCGCTGGCCCTGGCCATACCGGCCTCGGCCATGCCCACTGGAGACGGCGTCAGGGCTGGCAAGAACATCACCGTCTTCGGCAACCTGGACTCCGTTGCGGCCTACGGCCACCCGGTAGGCCAGAAGCTCACCATCGACCTCTACCGCGGCGACACCCGCATAGCCACGGCGTTCGGGCCTGCCGTCACCACCGACCAGGGCGGCGGCCTCGAGGTAAACCACGGGGTGGAGGGGAACACGGTCCAGGGCGACTGCTGGGAGAACTTCACGCCCGACGTGCGTGCCGGAGACCGCATCGTCGTCACCGATTCCTCCGGCGGGACCGACCAGGTCCTGGTGGACGATATAACCATGGGCGAGGCGAAGGACTACGCCGCCACCCCGGACACGCGCGACGTGATCGTGGAGGGCACGGCCTCCTACGCCGACGGGACCCCCGTCCCGATCGAGGCCCTCGACGGCGGCGCGGTCAGGAGCGACTCTCCCAAGCTCCGCGCCAATCCGACCAGGGTCGAGAGGGTAGAGGGCACGGACAACGGCTGGAGGGCGGTCTACGAGGCGCCCTACAAGGTCTTCAAAGGTGATCCACTCACCCCCGATCAGGGGAAGCAGGCCATCCTGGGCGGCGTCCACGCGATGGGCTACGGTAATGCCGCGGTCCTGCCGCCAGAGACCCAGATGGTCGAGGGGCTCGGCGCGGGCGGCCCGGCCCCCGGCTGCGAGACGCTCGCCCCGGACGCGCCGGCGAGCGCGATGGGCGTCGCCTCTCCCGGGCTCTTAACCCGCGCGAACATGGACGGGAACGTCTCGCTCAGCGGCGTCATACAGGAAGGCGTGGAGGTGTCCCTGCAGCTCAACGGCGCCGACCTCCCCGCCGCCCAGGTGGACAGGACGAACGGCACCTGGTCCGCCCAGGTCCCGGCCGCGGACTTCCAGGAGGGCGACAACGAAGTAAAGGCGACCTTCAGCGGTCCGGACGCCCCCGCCCAGCCGCAGACGGCGACCGTCGAGAAGGACACGACCCCCCCGGCCGCCGCGACGTCTAACCCGCAGCCCGGCCTCTACAACGCGGACCAGCTCGTCGAGCTTGGCGCCTCCGAGTCCAGGGCCAGGGTCTTCTACACGACTGGCGACGGAGAGCCCGACCAGGAATACCTCGGGGGGAGGATCCCGATCACGTC
>DATFPF010000184.1:0-16211 GCA_035264945.1 Rubrobacter sp. | reverse complement strand
GTTCCACTGGTTCCACGGCAGCTCTCCATGCTCCCATCCGTCGTCGCCCTCGTTGCGCTTCACGGGGACCTCTATGCCGCATCCCTGGAGCAGGGGGACTATGCGGTCCAGGTACCTCTGGCGCATCTCCTCGTTGCCCATGCCCGCCAGCCCCTCGGCCCTCAAGGACTCGATGCCGGCCTCGCCGTCCGGGCCGAACCAGCAGAGCATCTCGGGCAGCAGTTCGTCCACGCGCTCCTGGAGAAGCTTGCGGCCCCGTTCCTCGTAGGAGATCTGGCGCACCAGGCTCTCGGCGTAGGCGCTCGTCAGCTTCTCCTCGTCAAGGATGCGGTGGGCCCGCCTGGCGAGCGCCTCGTAGCGGGAATCCTCCACGGACTCAAGCACGACGTTCACGGCGGGCCCGACGAGGGCGAGCGCAGCGACGACGTTCGACCAGCTCGGCAGCGGCTCGTCGAGAAAGCTTACGGAGTAACGCCGCGCCCTGTCCACCTCGCCCTGCAAACCCGTCGGCGCCTTCGGCCACGGGAGCTCCTCCAGCAGAGGGTAGATGGCCCGGGAGTGCCCAAGCTTGTCCTGCGTTATGGCGGCGCATGCCGCGGTCGACTCCAGGAGCGGGCCCGCGTCGGCCCACTCGGAGACGCGGCGCCCGAGAAAGTACTCGTTGTCTCCTATAACCGCGATCAGGTTGACCAGCGCCGCCAGGGCGTCGTCGTTGTCGACGAGAAACTCGCCCTGGGCCCCCCGTCCCGGCGCTACGGCCTCCGTGGCCTCCGGACGTTCGCTCACGCCTCCACCCCCACCTCGGTCTCTTCCTCGCGCTCGGCCCAGTAGACCTGGCTCACCGGCACGAGCGACATCTCCAGCCACCCCTCCCCGTGCTCTTCGAGCGCGAGCTTCTTGGCCTCCTCGGCGTCCCCGGCCTCGACCTCTCCCCTGTGCTCCAGGGGCTCGTCGTACTCCGTGCGCGCGAAGACGAAATACTTCTCCATGCCTCCCCCTATTCGGGCCGGATGACCGGGACGACGGCCTTGCTCGGCACCACGAACATCTCGCGCCAGCGCCACTCGTCGTACATGAGGTGCGCGTAGACGGCGGCGTCCCGCGCTTCCGAGGCCCTGACGTTGCCGTTGTGCCTCAACGGATGCTCCTCCCCGGTGCGGGCGGTGAACACCTCGTAGTTCTCGACGGGGCGCATCAGACGACCCCCACGTCCTTGAGCTGCTTCTTGCCTAACGGCGTGATGTCCTTGCTCGACCAGGTGGGCCAGACTACCTCGATCTCCACCTCGTCGATGCCGTCCATCTCGAGGCCGCGTTCGCGGACGTCGTCCTGGATCATGTCCATAGCCGGGCACCCCATGCACGTGTACGTCAGCTTGATGTGCGCGCGGTTCCCGCTCACCTCGATGCCCCGGATGAGCCCCAGGTCAACGAGGCTGATCGGGTACTCGGGGTCCAAGACCTCCCGAAGCGCGTCCCTTACTTCTTCTTCCGTCCGGGCCTGCGCCGTTTCCATTGGAGAACCCCTTCCGTACTCCGGTCTACGAAGGACCTTTAGCTGGCATCGCTGGCGTAGAGTTCCTTGTAGCCGCGCTGCAGGTGCTCGACGTATTCCTCGTTCATCGGGCCGCGCTCCTTCCAGCGCTTGAGCACGTCGTCCCAGGAGATCTGGCCGCGCCCGAAGTCCCACCGCTTCTCTTCGGCCACGAAGTCGGCCGGGAAGGGGCAGTCTATTACGTACTTCTGGTGCTCCTCGTCGTAGTGGGCCGGCACGTCGAGCCCGAGCGACCCGCACAACGGCACCGTGTGGCTCATCCAGGTTTGCCTGAGCTGGTCGTTGGTCGAACCTTTGTAACCGTACTCTATCTGCTCGTTGTGACGCTTCATCCCATCCGGCAGCCCGAACCACTCGAGCGTCAGCACGAACATCCAGTCGACGGCCCGCTGCAGCTCTTCCTTCTTCTCCGGGTCCTTGGAGAAGACCTTCATCCACTTCTCCCCGTGCCTGAGGTGGAAGTTCTCCTCGCGGTCGACCTTGACGAGCGCCCGCTTCCACGGCCCATACGAGCAGTTCTGGTGGATGTCGCTCAAGAGCACGAACCCGGCCCGGTCGTAGAAGCCGTTGCCGACCACGAGCTCCGTGAAGCTCTCGAGCGGCACGTCGAAGGCGTAGGGGTACTTGTATTGACGCGGCGCGCGCTCGTAGACGAGCTCCTCGGTGTCCACGCCGAGATCCCTCAGCATCCGGTAGGCTATGTGCGCATGCCCGAGCTCGTCCTGCACGATGCCCATCACCGTGATGTAGTTGTTGACGCTAGGGAGCTTCGAGAAGTCCTTCGTGGCGTTCATGTACGCGGGCGCGCTTATCAGCTCGGTGTCGGCCGAGACGGTCAGCACCCGCTTCAGCCCCTCGATGTACCTCTCGGTGGCGTGAGAGGAGTCCTCTATGAGCCTGCCGTCCTTGATCCTGTCCAGGAGTATCTCTTCGGTTACCGGCGTCAACGTTCCCCGCTTTCTTCGCTCCCGATCACGACTATAACTGTACGGTCAGTCAAACTCAAGGTCTGTGTCCTTCATCACGAGCTTCGTGTCCCTCGGGGGGCTGCCTGATACGGTCCTGCGCGCGGTCCAGCCTGTAGATCCGCCTGGCGTTCTCGTGGAGGACCTTCTTCAGGGTGTCCCTCTCGAGGCCGAGGTCGGCGATGGCCCTGGCGTTGGTCTTCGGACCCGGGACCCCGGGCCAGTCCGTGCCGAAGATCATCTTTCGGGCCAGGCGGCCGAAATCGAAGTTCCTGTAGTAGTGGGGCAGCTTCTTGGGAGGAAGGCCCGAGACCTCGATGTGCACGTTGGGGCGCATCAGCGTGATGAAGGCCGCCGCGTCGTACCACCAGCCCCGCCCGCCGTGGGCGAGGACGACGGGGAGGTCGGGGAAGTCGCGGGCTACGTCCTCTATCAGGGCCGGGTCGGCGTAGCGGTTGGTTGCCCCGGGAAAGACGCTCGTGCCGCAGTGAAACACGACAGGGAAGCCCTCCCTCTCGCAGAAGCCGTAGGCCGGGTAGAGCATCCGGTCGTTTGGGGCGAAGGAGCCGTGGACGGGGTGTAGCTTCAGCCCGACGGCGCCCAAAGAGATCTGGCGCTTCAGCTCCCCGACGAGCGGGTAGTGCAGGTGCGGGTTCAGGTTCGCCATAAGGCGGAAGCGCTCGGGGTTGTGGTCGAGGATCGGGAGCAGGTCCTCGACGGGCTGGATGCCGGTTGACTTCGGGCTGTACTCGCAGAACAGGATCGCCACGTCCACGCCCTCCTCGGCCATGTACTCGTCGAAGCGGGCGGGGATAATGGTTCCCTCTTCGTCGTAGAGGTCTTCGAGCGGCACGTCCTTGCCGAAGTTCTGCGCCCACTCGCGCCACTCGAGCTTGAGGGTGGGCAAACGAGCTGCATGGACGTGGGCGTCTACGAGCGGGATGCCGTCTAGCACGGTCCCCCCTCCGCCGGGTGATCCTCCATCACGCGGTCTTGGCCTCGCCGGCCTCGCGGAGGCCCGTGCCCAGGACCAGGTCCGCGGCCTTCTCGCCGATCATGATGCTTGCGGCGTTCGTGTTGACGCAGACGAGGGTCGGCATGACCGAGGCGTCCGCGACCCTCAGCCCCTCGACGCCGTGTACCCGCAGCTCAGGGTCGACGACCGCCCCGTCGTCCACGCCGATCTTGCAGGTCCCGACCGGGTGGTAGTAAGTCCCCGTGCCACGGGAGACGAAGTCGCGCAGGCCCGCCTCGTCCTGGAGGTGCTCGCCGGCGAGCACCTCGGTAGTGCCCCACTCGGAGAAGGCTTCGGCGGCGTTGAGCTCGCGGGCCTTCGTTATGCCGAGCAGGAGCCGCCGGACGTCAGAACCCTCACCCAGGTAGTTCGGGTTGATGAGCGGGGCGGCCTTCGGGTCGGCGCTGGCGAGCCTCACCCAGCCGCGGCTGTCGGGGATGGTGGCGATCCCGAAGGTGTAGCTGTTGGGCGGGGCCTGGAGGTGGGGCGGGTGGAACGGGACGTGGATGAACATGAACTGCATGTCGGGACCGGGGAGCGACGGGTCGCTGCGCCAAAGCATCGACGTCTCGGCGTGGTTGGCTTTGCCGGGGGCGATCTCGCCGTCCGCCTCGAAGACCAACCCCAGCAGCGGGTGGTCGTGGAGGTTCTGTCCCACGCCGGGCAGGTCGTGGACCACGTCCACCCCGACCTCCCGGAGGTGGTCGGCTGGCCCCACGCCGGAGAGGAGGAGAAGCTGCGGGCTGTTGATCGCCCCGCCGCAGACGACCACCTCAGCTTCGGCCTTCGCCGTTTCGACGCCGCCCCTCTCGTACTCGACCCCCGTGCACCGCTTCCCATCGAAGGTGAGGCGGCGGGCATACGCGTTGGTGTGGACCGTCAGATTCGGTCGGTCCTCGGCCGGGTGCAGGTACGCGACCGCCGTGCTCTGGCGTTCGCCGTCCGCGATGGTCAGCTCGTGGTAGCCCGCGCCCTCCTGCACCGCGCCGTTGAAGTCGTCGGTCGTGGGGTAGCCCTGCTCCTTGGCCGCGTCTAGGAAGACCTCCGAGAGCGGGTTCGGGTCCGTGGCGATCCTGGGCCGCATGGGGCCGCCCGTCCCCCGGTACTCGGGGTCTTTGCCCTCGACGGTCTCAATCTTCTTGAAGTACGGCAGGACGTCGTGGTAGTCCCAGCCGGCCGCGCCCCCGGCGGCCCAGTTGTCGAAGTCGTTGCGGTGGCCGCGCAGGTAGACCATCGCGTTAATCGCGCTCGAACCGCCGAGCACCTTCCCGCGCGGCCAGTTGTGCGGGAGGTTTCCCGTGCCCGGCTGGGGAGTGGTCTCAAAGGCCCAGTCGACCTCCGTCCCCCACAATGCCGGCCAAGCCGGGGGGACGAGAAGCTCTTCCTTGGTATCCTCGCCGCCGGCCTCAAGCAGCAGCACCTCCGCGCCGTTCTCGCTCAGCCGCGCCGCCAGGACGCAACCCGCCGAACCCGCCCCGATCACCACGTAGTCGTGCCTGCTCAACTTTGCTCCTCTCCCTCGCCGGGGTAATCGGTCCACGCGGATCTCTACGCGACAAAGCTCCCGGGCCGATAGCGCCCACTTGGCCCCTTCGGGTAGGAACGGCCACCGGAGGCGTTCATACCTTCTCCACGACCATAGCGATGCCCTGCCCCACCCCTATGCACATCGTGGCGAGCCCGTACCTCGCGTCCTCCCTGCGCCCCATCTCGTGCACCAGCGTCGTCAGGATGCGCGCGCCCGAGGCCCCTAGAGGGTGCCCGAGGGCTATCGCCCCGCCGTTGGGGTTCACGCGCCCGTCCTCGGCGTCCATCCCCCACTCGTGCAAGACCGCCAGGCTCTGCGCCGCGAACGCCTCGTTGAGCTCTACAAGGCCAACGTCGTCCATCGAAATGCCCGCCCGTTCGAGCGCCTTCCTCGTGGCCGGTACCGGTCCTACGCCCATGACCCGCGGCGGCACCCCGGCGACCGCCACGGTCCTGATCCTGGCCATGGGTTCGAGGCCGTTGGCCCTTGCGTACTCCGCGGAGACCACCATGACGGCCGCCGCCCCATCGTTGAGGGAGCTGGAGTTGCCCGCGGTCACGGAGCCGTCCCCCTTGAAGGCGGGCCTGAGCTTGCCGAGCTTCTCGAGCGAGGTGTCGCGCCGGGGGCCCTCGTCGGCCTCGACCACCGTCTCCGACTTCCTCGTCTTCACCGTCACCGGCACGATCTCCTCGCGGAAGCGCTTGCCGTCCTGGGCGGCCACGGCCTTCTGGTGGCTTCTCAGGGCGAAGCGGTCTTGGGCCTCCCTGGAGACGTCGTACTCCTCGGCGAGGCCCTCGGGCTGGTCCTCGTCGGGGGTGACCAGGAACCGCTCCTGGGCGAGGTTCTCGGCCGTCGTCCCCAAAGAGTCGGTGTGGCCCATCTCCTCCATCTTAGGGTTGACGAAGCGCCAGCCTAAGGTGGTGTCGTGCATCGTTGCGTTCCCGGTCGGGAAGGCGCGCTCGGGTTTCGGCACCACCCACGGCGCCCGGCTCATCGACTCGACGCCGCCGCCGACGTACACGTCGGCCTCCCCGAGCATGACGCTCCTCGCCGCCTGCGCCACGGCGTCGAGGCCCGAGCCGCACAGGCGGTTCACCGTCACCCCGGCGACGGTCTCCGGGAAGCCGGCAAGCAGCACGCTCATCCTGGCGACGTCCCGGTTGTCCTCGCCGGCCTGGTTGGCGCAGCCCATGTAGACGTCCTCCACCTCTCCGGGGGGGATGCCGGTCCTCTGGAGGAGGGCCGCGAGGACCACCGCCCCGAGGTCGTCGGGGCGCACGGGGGCGAGCGCCCCGCCGTGGCGGCCGATGGGGGTGCGCACCGCCCCTACGATCCAGGCTTCCCTTAGGCCGCTATTCAAAGCTCGTCGCCTCCCTCACCCCGGTGGCATCTAGGGGAAAGACATTCCTCCGATTCGAGCGGGTCAAACCAGCTCGTCACTCTGCTGCGGCATCTGCACCTCGGGTTCCGGTTTGCGCAGCTTGTAGCGTTGGATCTTGCCCGTTACCGTCTTCGGCAGATCCTCGACGAACTCCACGAGGTGGGGGTACTGGTAGCGCTTGAGCCTCTCCTTGCACCAGGTCTGAAGCTCCCCGGTTAGGTCGTCGCTCCCCTCGTAGCCCTCCCTCAGGATGATGTAGGCCTTCACGCGGGTCAGGTCGTCGACCGGGATGCCTACCGCCGCCGCCTCCACGACGGCGTGGTGGTCCATGAGGGTGCTCTCGACCTCCACGGGCGAGACCCAGAGGCCGCTGACCTTGATCATGTCGTCCGAGCGTCCCTCGTACCAGTAGAAGCCATCCTCGTCTTTCCGGTACCAGTCGCCGGCGAAGACCCACTCGCCCTTCATGGTAGCCTTGGTCTTCTCGTGGTTGCGCCAGTAGTAGGCAGCGGCGGAATCTCCCTTGACCGAGAGGTACCCGGCCTCGCCGTCGGGCACCGAGTGGCCATCCTCGTCGAGGATCTTGGCCTCGTAACCCGGAACGGGCACCCCGCTGGAGCCGGGTTTGAGGGCGTCCGACGTGTTGGATATGAAGATGTGCAGCATCTCCGTGGAGCCGATGCCGTCGAGGATGGTCAGGCCGAAGGCCTCCTTCCAGCGCCGCCACATGCCGGCGGGCAACGCCTCTGCGGCCGAGGCGCACAGGCGCACGGAGGAGAGGTCGTGGTCCGCGGCGCCCGGGTGGTTGAGGATCGCGTTGTAGAGCGTCGGGACGGAGAAGTAAAGGGTTGGCCTGTAGCGCTCGATGGTCTCCAGGACCGCCTCGGGCGTGGGCCTGCCGGGGAAGAGCACGCTAGAGGCACCGGCCCAGTAGGGGAACGAGATGCCATTACCCAGGCCGTAGGCGTGGAAGAGCTTGGAGGCCGAGAAGCACACGTCCTCTTCGGAGACCTCCAGCACGTGCCTGGCGTAGGTCTCGCAGGTGTAGATGATGTCGTGGTGGAGGTGGACCGCCCCCTTCGGCTTGCCCGTGCTGCCCGAGCTGTAGAGCCAGAAGGCGGGGTCGTCCCTGTGGGTGTTGGCGGGCGAGAGCTCGTCCTCCCCGGAATCCAGGAGCCCTTCGAGCGTTCTGCGGCCCTCCGCCTCGCCGTTGGTAACGACGAGCTCCACCGGCTCGTCGTAGCCTTCGAGCCCGCCCTGGACCTTCTCGTGGTGCATGAGGTCGGCGACAACGACGCGCGCCCGGCTGTTCTCGACGAAGAAGCGGTAGTCGTCCGCCTTGAGCAGCGTGTTCGCCGGGATCGGGATCGCGCCGATCCGCATCGCGCCGAAGAACGCTACGGGAAAAGAGGGCGTGTCGTTAAGGACGAGCAGGATCCGGTCTTCCTGGCCGATGCCCAAGCCCCTCAGGGCGTGCCCGAACCTGTTGATGCGCCGGCCGAGTTCGCCGTACGTGATCTCCTCGTCGCCGTAGAAGATCGCCACCTTGTCCGCGCGGCCGGCTTCCAGGTTCCGGTCCACGAGGACGCTCGCGTTGTACCATTCGGGTGTCTGGATCATGAGGGTCCGTCCCTCCTCAGGTCGCTCGCCTGACGACAACTGCCTTGGTCTCCGTGTAGTAGTCGAGTGCCTCTATGCCGTGCTCCTTGCCGTGCCCTGACTGCTTCCACCCCCCGAACGGCAGCTCGTCGTAGACGACCTGGGGGGAGTTGATCCAGGTGTACCCGGCCTCGAGGCGCTCGGCGGCGTCCGAAGCCCTGTTGAGGTCCGCGGTCCATATCGAGGACCCGAGGCCGTATATGGAGCCGTTCGCAAGATCCAGGGCCTCCTCCATGCCCCCGACCCGCCAGACGGGCAGCGCCGGCCCGAAGACCTCCTCCGTCGCCACTCGCGAGTCGTGCGCGGGCTCCAGGAGCAGCGTCGGCTCGTAGAAGTTCCCCTTCTCGGAGAGCCCGTTGCCCTCGGGCCGCTTCGCGCCGTGCAGAACCTTCGCCCCCGAGTCCACGGCGCTCTGGACCTGCTCCTCGATTAGGTCCCTCCCGCCGGAGGAATGGAGCGGCCCGAGCATGACGCCCTCGGCGGTGCCTGGTCCCACCCTCAGACGGCGCACCTTCGCGGCCAGCTTCTCGACGAACTCGTCGGCAACGCTCTCGAAGACGAAGACCCGCTTCACCGCCAGGCACGCCTGCCCGGCGTTGAAGAACCTGCCCACGCTCGCGGCGCTGGCCGCCCGGTCCAGGTTCGCGTCGTCGCACACGATTATGGGATCGGAGCCCCCGAGCTCGAGCGTCGTGCGCTTTAGGTCTCCGGCCGCGAGCGCCATCAGCTTCTTGCCTACGGGCGTGGAGCCGGTGAAGGCGATCTTGCGCACGTGCGGGTGTCCCGCGAGGGCCTCCCCCGCCCCCGGCCCCGTGCCCGTGATTACGTTGAACAGGCCCGCCGGGAGGCCGGCCCCGTGCATGATCTCCGCGATCCTCAAGGTCGTGAGCGGGGTTGTGTCCGACGGCTTCGCGACGACGACGTTACCCGTGATGAGCGCCGGGCCCAGCTTGTTGCCGAGCAGCGTCGTCGGGAAGTTCCAGGGCACGATGGCCCCCACGACGCCCAAAGGCCGCCTGACGATTAGGCCGTAGGTGTCCACGTCCAGGTCCGGCACATACCCGCCCCGGATGTTCTTCGCGAGGCCCACGTAGTGCTCCAACGTGTGCACGAAGCGCCGTATCTCGAGCCGCGCCTCCCGCAGCGGCTTTCCCTGCTCGGAGGTCAGGAGCGGGGCAAGCTCCTCCACGGCGCCGAGCACGGCGTGCGCCGCCCCACCAAGGATCTCCCCGCGCTTGGCCGCCGGGGTGTCGCGCCACGCCGGGAACGCCTCGTAGGCGCTCTGGACCGCCTGATCCACCCCCGCCGCCCCGCTCGCGGGCACGGAATCTATCTCCTCGCCGTTGGACGGGTCGACTATCGTCATCCTGTCCAACCCGGAAAACTGCGCGTACCCGCCGTCTATGAACGGTTCCGCCATGCGAATTCTCCTCCTCTATGCCCGGCGGCCCGCGCCGCGCGACCTTATTCCCGGATCCCGAGCACGCGGACCCCGTCGGGCCCCGCGCTTTTTCCTTGCTCACATCACTACATGATACGCCGCGCCCGGTGCGCCGCTACACCCACGCGGCACCCTCCGAGGCGGCCCGCGACATGGGCACGACGAGGATGATGGGCGCCGCTATCACGCCGTCGCCCGCTCACCTGCAGTAGCCCCACGGCACCGCCTGACCGGCCCCCACGATACCTCCTTCCATGATCGGGCCGACGATCGCCCCCAAGCGGCCGATGCCGGCCGACCACCCGAGCGCCGCGGCCCGACTGCCGGCGGGGTCGTGCTTCCCGATGAACGAGCACACGAGCACCAGACATCTACGACGCCTCTCTTCCCGCGGCCTTCTCCACCATCACGGGAGCCAGGCACTGCCGCGGACGACCATGCCTCGGCCAGACCACTTCGCCATCCCAAGCCTTCCAGACGTTTCGAACCCCCTTCGTGGCACCCCTACCACGTAAAGCGAGAGCCAGCGACACCTCTCACCCGGCGGGAGTTTAACCACCCGGTCAGGATTTTGTCAACCGAACGGTCAGACAGTGTATCTGCCGGTGTCGTAGAAGTGCGTTAATGTGCGGTCCGGTGGGTGTGCGGCCGGGCTGCGGCTTACCCGTCCCCGCACGCCCTGGGACTACGGCAAGGAGGGATCCATGACGGACAGGGGTAGCGGAGCCGGGCTCACGCCCGAGGGAAGCGAGTTCTTGCGGGTCTCCGGCCTGCGGGTCGATGAGGCCGGCGGGTCGAAGGTGCGTGGGACCATAGATCTCGGCGAGCGCCACCATACGCCCTGGGGGGTCGTGCACGGCGGCGTGTACACCGCGGCGGTCGAGAGCGCGGCCAGCCTGGGCGCCTCGGCCGCCGTAGAGGAGAGTGGGCAGTTCGCCGTGGGGGTCAACAACACCACAGACTTCCTGCGCCCGATGAAGGAGGGGCGGGTCGAGGTAGTCGCCGAGCCGATCATGCAGGGCAAAAGCCAGCAGCTCTGGCAAGTGATCATCTCGCGCGCCGAAGACGGCAAGCCCGTCGCCCGCGGCCAGGTGCGGCTGCAGAACGTACCACTGCCCTCCTGAGGTCCTCCGGCGTCGGCGGACGGAGGTTGTTAGAGGGGCGCGGCGCCGCGGAGGTCCGCCACCGACTCTTCCATGCCCTTGCGCAGATCCATCAGCTTGACGGCGTACCGTTCGAGGGCCACGTCCTCTTCGGTCTCGGGCAGCCACTTCGCGACCTCGACCGGGTTCCCCCGCTCGTCCACAGCGACGAAGACGATCACGCAGTGCGTCGTCGTGGTGCGGAGGCGGTCTTTTGGGTCGCTCGCGCCCACGTCGACGACCACGTGCATGCTCGTGCGCCCGGTGTGGACGAGCCTGGCGTGCGCCTCCACGACGTTGCCGATGAGCACGGGCTTGTAGAAGCGGATGCCCCCGACGTAGACGGTCACGCAGTACTGGCCGCTCCACCCGACGGCGCAGGTGTATCCGGCCTGGTCGATCCACTTCATCACCGCCCCGCCGTGAACCTTGCCGCCGAAGTTGATGTCGGTCGGCTCCGCCAGGAACCGCATAGTGATTTCCCGTTCCCTCTCCGCCATGCCGACGCCTTTCCGCCCCGCCCGCCGGGCTGGGCTTGCTCTAGTTCAAAGCCGGCCGGTCCGTCGCCCTTTCCCTCAATAGGGACGAGGCGAGGTACGCGTCGCCGTGGGTAGTCCTGAGGGAGTCGAGGGTGTCGATGATAGCGCCGGCCCCGATTTCATCCGCCCACTCGAACGGGCCCTTTGGGTAGTTCGCCCCCAGCTTCATGGCCCGGTCTATGTCTTCGGCGGTAGCCACGCCCTCCTGGAGCGCCAGGAAGGCCTCGTTCACGATGCATGAGATCACGCGCAGCGCCACGTCCTCGGTAGGTCCCCCCCGACCGCCGTCCTCCGCACCCTGCCCCCCATCGTAGTCGTAGAACCCGCGTCCGGCCTTCCTTCCTAAGGTCCCGCCCTCGACCATCGCCCGTTGCAGGTATGAGGGGCGGAACCGCGGTTGGTAGTAGTACCGCTCGAAGAGCGACTCGGAGACGGACAGGTTGATATCGTGACCTATAAGGTCGGCCAGCTCCAGCGGCCCCATCCTGAACCCCGCCTCGCGGATCGCGTCGTCCACCCGCCCCGGGTCGCCCCCGGCCTCCACGATCCTCAGGGCCTCCAGGTAGAAAGGCCTCGCCACGCGGTTGACGATGAACCCCGGCGTGTCGGCCACCCGGACAGCCGTCTTGCCAAGCCGCCCGGAGACCTCCTCGGCCCGACGCAGGGCGGAATCCTCCGTGGATGGACCGGCGACCACCTCGACCAGGCGCATCGCCGGCACCGGGTTGAAGAAGTGCATGCCCACCACGCGCCCGGGACCCTTCGTGGCCGCCGCGATGCCGGCAACAGAGAGCGAAGAGGTGTTCGTGGCGAGGACCGTCTCCCCCCCGACCACGCCCTCGAGGTCGGCGAAGACCTTCCTCTTCACGTCAATGTCCTCGACCACGGCCTCCACGACCAGCGACGCCCCGTAGCAATCCCCAACGGAGGTTGTCGTCGAGACGCGGCCGAGCACCCCTTGGCGCTCTTCTTCGGAGAGACGCCCCTTCTTCACGCGGCGCTCCAGGTCCCGCGCGACGGTCTGCCTGCCGCGCTCCAGCGCCTCCTCGCCGACGTCGAGCATGGCCACCGACATCCCCGCGAGCGCCGCGCTCTCCGCTATCCCGGCCCCCATCGTGCCGGCCCCCACAACAGCGATGTCCACCATCGTGCCTCCTGACGGCCTCTCCCGTGTCCCCGCACGATTGATTGTACGGACGGTCAAAAGTATAGATAATGATCGCACCCAGGGGAACACGGTATCTCGACGGGAGCGTGCGGCGTGGACGAAAGAGGCTTCGAGCAGGTCGAGCTGGTCACGGAGCGGGGCGTGGCGACGGTGAGGCTGAACCGTCCGGACCGCTACAACGCCCTTGGGGCCATCATCGTCGGGGAGCTCGGGGATGCGCTCGATGCCGTGGAGGGAGACGGGGGCGCGCGGGCGCTGATCCTGACGGGTGCCGGAGAGAAGGCCTTCTGCTCGGGGGTTGACCTGAAGGAGCGCGCCGCGATGGACGCGGACGAGAGATGGGCGCACAACCGGGCGCTCAACGCCTTCGCCGAGCGGCTGGCCAGGCTCCAGGTCCCCACGATAGCCGCCCTCAACGGCCTCGCGTTCGGCGGGGGGCTGGAGATAACGCTCGCCTGCGACTTCCGCATCGCCGTGGAGGGGGCCACGTTCTCGCTGCCCGAGGTGGGCATCGGGATAGTGCCGGGCGCGGGCGGCACGCAGCGCCTACCCCGCCTGGTAGGGCCGACGAGGGCCAAGGAGATGATACTAACGGGCAGGAGGGTCGGCGCGGACGCCGCGCTGGAGATGGGCCTGGTGAGCAAGGTGGTGCCGCCGACCGGGCTCATGCGGGAGGCCATGACGCTGGCTGAGGAGATCTCCGCCAACAGCCCCTTCGCGCTCGCCCACGCAAAGGCCGCGGTGGACATCGCCATGGAGACCACACTCGAGCAGGGACTGCGCTACGAGACGGCCGCCATCCGAGCCACCCTGGCGTCCGAGGACTACGCGATCGGCCTCGCCGCCTTCGCGGAGAAGCAAACACCCGAGTTTCCGTCCCTGAGGGCCCGCCGGATCACTTGACGTTCGCTCGACGGGATAACCAATCTCTACACTTTGGGCCAAAGGCTTCGCTGGTTCCGAAGCCTCTGCGTAAACGGGGCAAGGCAAGGAGCCGACGAGCGGACTCGAACCGCTGACCTGCTCATTACGAGTGATCCATCATGTGTTGCAGAGGTTTGCACGAGGTTGCAAATCCCGCATATACAGGCGGTTTTCTCTGCTCTGGTATGCTGCGTGTCGCACCGTATTGCGCTCGCGGTGGTGTCAGAGTGGTATCAATATTGCTCTTGTGCGTGAGGCTTCCCCGTAACCTTCGCGAGCCCTGCTCTCCTCTCACCCCGCTCGTATACAGCTCGCGTGATGCCATGGGGCATGCCCATAATGAAGGTCTCACCAGTCCACTAGAGGAGCCCCCGGTCCCGCACCTCTTGTCCCCGGCTCCAGAGACGACCCACGGTTTCGATCACGATCTCCACGGTCGGGTCGGCGGCTAGCTCCAACGCCGTCGAGGCATTCCTGGCTGCGGTCGCGGGCTGAGACGCGCCGTAGCTCAGGCAGAAACATCTTCCTCGTTCCGCGTTTCTGTCTGCTTCATCAGCATGAACAGCATAGCGTCTAACCGTCTAGTAGACAGCCTCCACTATCAGCTCCTGCGAAAGCGTTCGTCGAAATAACCTCCACCGTGACCGTCAGGGTGGCAGGTCCATCGCAGGACTTGCTGACAACGCCAAACCCGCTACTGTAGGAGCGGCCGGGCCGCTATCTGTTGGCGCGGCGACAAGAAGGGTATAGAAGCCGAAAAAGAGAGGATGCGCTTCCGTGCTAGCCATGAACTACAGGGGACCCCATCGGGTCCGCATCGACCACAAGCCCGAACCGGAGATCCTGCACCCCCAGGACGCCATCGTCAGGGTCACGAGATCTTGTATCTGCGGGTCCGACCTGCACCTGTACAACGGGTCCGTGCCGGACACCCGGGTGGGGATGACGTTCGGCCACGAGTTCACCGGCGTGGTCGAGGAGATCGGCGACGGGGTGGAGAAACTGAAGGTCGGCGACCACGTTCTGGTGCCGTTCAACATCGCCTGCGGGACGTGCGTCTTCTGCCAGCAGGAAATGTACGGGAACTGCCACGAATCCAACCCGCAGGCCACCGCGGTGGGCGGCATCTACGGCTACTCGCACACGGCGGGCGGCTACGACGGCGGGCAGGCCGAGTACGTCCGCGTCCCTTACGCCGACGTGAGCCCCACGGTCATCCCCGACTGGATGGACCCCGACGACGCGGTGCTGCTCACCGACGTGGTGCCTACGGGGTATCAGGCGGCCGAGATGGGCGGCATCCAACCCGACGATACCGTGGTGGTCTTCGGGGCCGGCCCGGTCGGCATCATGGCGGCCAGGTGCGCCTGGCTCTTCGGGGCGGGACGGGTCATCGTAATAGATTGCGTGGACTACCGGCTCGAGTTCGCGCGGAACTACGCGCACTGCGAGGCCTACGACTTCAGGTCGCTCGCGGACCCGGTAGTGTTCATCAAAGGGACCACGGAGTCTCTGGGCGCCGACGTGTGTATCGACGCCGTCGGGGCCGAGGCAGCCGGCAGCGCGCTGCAGACGGTCCTTGGCAGAAAATTGCTGATGCAGGGAGGGTCGGCCACCGCGCTGCACTGGGCGATCAACTCCGTCAAGAAGGGCGGGATCGTCTCCATCGTCGGCGTGTACGGCCCGGTCGGCACCCACGTCCCGATAGGGAACGTGGTGAACAAGGGCCTCACCATCCGGGCGAACCAGGCCTCGGTAAAGCGTCTGTTGCCGCGGCTCATCGAGCACGTGCAGAGCGGCGTCCTCGATCCGAAAGCGATGATCACCCACCGCGTCCCCCTGGAAGAAGTGTCGGACGCCTACCGGATCTTTTCGGCGAAGCTCGACGGCTGCATAAAGCCGGTACTGATGCCGCCGTCGGCCAGATCGTAGGGAGGAACAGCCATGGAGCATACACCCAAAGACCCCTCGCAGATCGAGGGGTGGGGCGTGGACGTCGACCCGAAAAATGACCCGACCTACCCCATGAAGCACCGCACCGACGGCGAGCACGCGGGCTACAGCTGGGAGCGTCCGCCAAAGCAGCCGGCCACCGTCGAGGTCCTGCGCTCCATCGAGCGTTCGGACCTCACCACCGCGTTCGGTACGTCGACGCCGCCGTCGGGACCGAGCGGCGCGATCCGCCGCTTCGCTTTCAGGTACAGCGAATCTAGCTACGGCCACTGGCTGCCCCTTATGCTGGCTGACCGGGTGGGCGTGGCGGAAGGCATCCTGAATGACCTCAAGAACGGCCGGGTCCCCAACGTCCTCGCGGAGCGAGGCTGGAAGGCGGAGTGGGAACACAACAGGACGGGTCTCGCCCGGCGGGTCCTCGTCCAGGCGGCCCTGATCTACACCGCCGTCGCCTACCTCAGGAGAAGAAGGGCCGATGTGTAGTGCGATCAATTGTCGCGACCCTCAGCATGCGAGGCTGGCCTTCGCCGCTGTATGAGGGACAAGACCACGTTCAATCACGCCATCTGGGTACCAACCGGTTAGGAAATCTCGGCTTTCAGGACAACTCGACACGCTGCGTCGACACGGCTTACAGCACCTACAGCGCGGTTCACGGTAACTGAACCGCCCGATGGTATCCGGCGTGCTCGAAGAAGCCCTGGGCATCCGCGGCGGTGATCGCGTAGAGCGCCGCGCCCGTCGCTTCTACCAGAGCCTCCTTGCCTCTGGCCGCCGCCTTGCGGAGCAGGTTCTTGAGCTTGGCGAACGCTTCCTTTATGGGGTTGTAGTCGGGGGAATAGGCCAACAGGTAGAGCAGCTCGCAGCCCCTACCCTCGATCAGCTCCCTCACCCTCTTGGGCCTGTGCGCCCCGAGGTTGTCCATCACCACGACCTGCCCCG